>JAUUDF010000009.1 GCA_030826885.1 Sulfurovum sp.
TATGCCCACAGATGCAATAGCACGAGTAGAACAGGCCATAGAGGAGATCAAGAGAGGGAAGATGGTCATCATGATGGATGACGAAGACAGGGAGAACGAGGGAGACTTGGTCTATGCGGCGACTTTCTCTACGCCGGAGATGGTCAACTTCATGGCAAAGGAGGCGAGAGGACTTATCTGCACACCTATTACCAAAGAACTGGCGGGGCATCTTGAGCTTATGCCGATGGTCAGCCACAACGACTCCAACCACGAAACCGCGTTTACCGTCTCCATCGATTCTGCAACAGCGACAACGGGTATCTCGGCGGCAGAGCGTGATGACTGCATCAGAAAGCTTGCCAACCCACTGAGCGTAGCGAATGATTTCGTCCGTCCCGGCCACATCTTTCCGCTTATTGCCAAAGACGGGGGTACGCTGGTGCGTACCGGTCATACCGAAGGCTCCATCGATTTGTGCAAACTGGCAGGACTTGCTCCTGTCGGCGTGATCTGCGAGATCATCAAAGAGGACGGTACGATGGCACGTATGGATGATTTAAAAGAGTTCGCTGCCAAACATGACCTTTGTATCGTTTACATTTCCGACATTGTCGAGTACCGGCTTGCGAACGAACAGCTGGTACATAGGGTAGATACGGTTGAAACAACGCTGCGGGGTATCAAGGTCGAGAAACATACCTACAGAGATCACCTTGACCGCTGCCATACAGTCATTCAGTTCTACAAACTCCATGAACATGCAAACGTGAAATTTCACAACATCGGTACAGATATCGACCTGATACTTGACGACAAACGATTCGATGCACTCAACAATGCCATAGAATATCTCAAAAGCAATGGCGGCATACTGGTATTCCTCGATACGAAAGTCATCTCCGAAGAGCAGGCAAAGGAGTTTGGCGTAGGCGCGCAGATACTCAAAGATCTGGGTGTAAAGAACATTAATCTCCTGACAACCAATACAGAAACCGAATTTGTCGGTTTGGCTGGTTTCGGACTAAATGTGACCCAAAAGACAGAGATCGTCTGATCTTTTGGCATATTGTTACAAATGGGACAATTTTACTCCCAATTAAAAAAATCTTCGTTAAGTCTTTTTAAATCTTTCAACTTTATGTTACACTTGTTTTAACAAATTATGAAATGTAAGAGGTATACCATGAAAGAACACCGACCTGTATATGACCCAAATCCGGACTTTGCACAACAAGCAGCCATTAAAAGTATGGATGAATACTGGGAACTGCAAAACCGTGCCAAAGAGGACTATGAAGGATTCTGGAAATCATTTGCTGATGAAAAGATAGACTGGCTTGCACCGTACGACAAGGTACTCGATGAGAGTGATGCACCGTTTTACAAGTGGTTCACCAACGGAAAGCTTAATGTCTGTAATCAGTGTGTAGACAGACATCTTGCCGATAAAGCAGAGAAGACCGCCATTCTTTTTGAAGGTGACAGGGGTGATGTAGAGCATATAACCTACGCACAGCTCTCTTTGCGAGTGAATAAAATGGCCAACCTGCTGCGCGAGCAGTTTGGTATCCAGAAGGGAGACCGTGTCGTACTCTATATGCCTATGATACCAGAAGCGGCGTATGCCATGCTGGCATGTGCGCGTATAGGAGCCATCCACTCTATTGTTTTTGGCGGATTTTCTGCCGAAGCACTCAAAGACCGTATTGAGGATGCAGAGGCAAAACTTGTTATTACAGCTGACGGCGCTTACCGAAAAGGAAAGCCCTACATGCTCAAGCAGGTGGTCGATGAGGCTCTCAGTGAGGGTGGGGAGAGTGTTGAAGCCGTGCTTGTTGTCAAACGCAACAATGAGGAGATAGCTTGGGTAGAAGGTCGTGACCATGACTACAATGCACTTATAGATCAGCAGCATGCGGAATGTCCTTTTGAGGTGATGGACAGTGAAGATCCGCTCTTTTTGCTTTATACATCGGGAAGTACCGGAAAGCCTAAAGGAGTACAGCATGCAAGTGCAGGATATATTCTCTGGGCACAGATGACCATGGAGTGGGTCTTTGACATTAAAGACAAAGATGTTTACTGGTGTACGGCAGATATTGGTTGGATTACCGGGCATACCTATATTATTTACGGACCGCTTGCAGCGGGTGCAACTACAGTCATGTTCGAGGGTGTACCGACCTATCCCGATGCCGGACGTGCATGGAAGATGGTGGAAGATCACAAGATAAGCCAGTTCTATACAGCACCGACAGCCATTCGTGTGCTGCATAAGATGGGTGAAGAGGAACCGAAAAAATATGATCTCAGTTCACTTAAAGTGCTCGGAACCGTTGGTGAACCGATCGATCCTCCGGCATGGAAATGGTACTACGAGGTTGTCGGCGGTTCACGCTGTGCCATTGTCGATACCTGGTGGCAGACCGAAACAGGCGGACACATGATCAGTCCGTTGCCGGGTGCAACGCCAATCAAGCCTGCCTGTGCGACATTGCCGCTTCCGGGTATTATGGCAGAAGTGATCGATCCTGACGGTACACCCAAAGAGGTTAATGAGACCGGACTGCTCTGTATTACCAAACCGTGGCCAAGTATGATACGCACCATTTGGGGCGATCCTGAACGCTATAAAAAATCGTACTTTGGGGATGCGGTCAAAGACGGAAAGCCTGTCTACTTCTCGGGTGACGGTGCACTGGTCGATGATCTTGGATACATTACTATTACCGGTCGTGTCGATGATGTCATCAATGTTTCAGGGCACCGTCTTGGTACGGCAGAAATAGAAGCGGCAGTTAAAAAAGATGATTCTGTCGCTGAAGTGGCTGTGGTCGGAAAACCGCACGATATTAAAGGTGAGTCGATCTTCGTCTATGTGGTACTCAAAGAGGGACATATCAACAAAGATATCAAGAACCACATCAACCAACTGCTTGCCGAAGAGATAGGCAACATTGCCAAAGCGGACCATGTTATTGAAGTTCCGGGACTGCCGAAGACCCGATCAGGCAAGATTATGCGTCGTATTTTGCGTTCTATTGCCAAGGGGGAACCCATCACACAGGATACCTCCACACTTGAAGACCCATCCATTGTTGATGCGATCATCGAGAAGGCGAGAGAGGCGTAAGTCTCTGCCCCTGTTACTGCACAAGTTTTTCCATCAGGACTTTGACTTTCTTCAAATCTTCAAATACCTCTTTTTTTGCACTCGGGTTTCTAAGCAGAAAACTCGGATGGTAGGTGGGTATAAGTGTATATCCGTTTTGTTCACGGATGGTGCCGCGAACTTTGGTAATACCGGTTTCATCACCAGTCATGTAGTGGTATGCCGTAGCACCGAGCGTCACAATGATGCGCGGTTTGATGAGCTCTATCTGTTTGAGTAGAAAGGGTTGGCAGGTATGTGCCTCTTCTGGTGTCGGCACACGGTTTTGCGGCGGACGGCACTTGATAATGTTGGCAATGTATGTCTCTTTGCGTTCAATGAGCAGTACATTTTCTATCATCTTTGTCAGCAGTTCGCCGGAACGTCCGACAAAAGGTCTGCCCATACTGTCTTCGGTCGCCCCAGGCGCCTCGCCGATGAACATGATTTTCGCATGCGGATTTCCCTCTCCAAAGACCACGTTTTTGCGGCTTTTGCTCAGCTCGCAGAGATGACATTGCAGTGCCTGTGTTCTAAGTTTGTCAATGGTGTCAGGGAGACTGAGGTCGGGTTCGATGCCTTTGCAGATTGCCGCATCGGTATAGCGGTAACCAAGCTGTTTGAGCAGATAAAGCTGTTTGAGAAGTAGTGCGTTTTTGAGGTTTTTCATAGGGGCATTATAGCCCCATCACTATTACAGACATCTTGCCAGTTTACTCAATGTCATCAAGCAGCATCGGTGTACCGATCGCTTTGAGGTTGGCATGGGCATTGAAAAAATAGTCTTTCCAGAGAGCGGTAAGTCTCTCGATGCTTTTGGCATCACGGTAGGCTTTGGCATTGGATGTGGCACCCACACCGATCATATAGATCCGCGCATTGTCGAAATCTGCCATAAATCCGCTGTCGGCGATTTTTTGAAGCTCTTTTTTTCTGTCTATCTTTTTGATGCCGCCCTTATGATAGAAAGTGGTAATAGCAGAATGCTCCATACCGTCCGAGACGATCAGTACTACTTTTTCACTGGCACCGGAAGCACGTATGACATTTTTGGAAAGGTCGTGCAGTGAGCGGAAAATGTCGGAGTGGGGGAGCTTCTTGTTCGCACCCTTAAGGACATGCACCAGAGCTTTTGTCGCCTTCTTTTTGGCATAGCGGTACTGTCCGTTCATGCAGGCTTTGTACTTACGGAGCTTCTTTTTGGAAATGTCGTATTCCGCTTTTTTTGCAAGCAACGGCTCGACATAGCCTTCATAGGCGACATCGGCATATTTTCCGTTGGCATTTGCGGAGAATGAGGCGATGGTAACGGCATTGGCGTTTTTAATGAAATGCATCATGTTTTTGTAAATGTATATCATCATCTTTTTATCCAGCGGTGTGGTCTGGTCAACAAGAATGAAAAGCTCTTTGGCAGGGGTGTTTTCATCCAGATGGATATCGAGTGCCTTGTAGCAGCTTGGCACATCGTTTCGGGCAGCGAGCAGGGCGCTTAGGGTAAGCAGTGTAAGGAGTATGCGTTTCATCTTATTTGTCCTCGAATTCCAGATATTTTTTGAAGGTTCTGTCCTTGTTGTTGCGCAGCAGAGCGGTCGTCTCGGCATCGGTACCCATATTGTCGTTGATGATGTTCATTTTGTGCTGGAGCTTCTGCAGCTGTCTCTGTGCCACTCTGGCAATATGGGTCTTGGCACGCTCATAATAGGAATGGAATGCCTTTTTGGTACTGAAACCTCTGAGCAGTCTGTAGGCTTCGGCAGATTCCCGTCCGGCAAAATCGTAGTGCATACCGAAGAAGATACCCAGAATCTGGATGAATATGAAGAGCAGCCCCAGTATCATAAAGGTGGCATCGCCCCCTTTCTGGTTGGTTTCATCTTCTATGTTCGCTTCCTTGTGAGCCGTTTTGGTCTCGGTTTCGGATTTCTCATCTTGGCCAAAAAGTGCAGAAAGGTCCTCTTTCGCATCATCTCCGCCGCCATCGGAGAAGAGTGCGCCGACATCATCGTCACTGCCCGCATCGGCATCACCGAAAGGCGAGCCGCTGTCATCGTTGAAAATGTTGATGGCGCTCTCGTGTGCCGAAGCGATCTCCTGGACAAGTACCTGATGTCTGATATAGGTCGCGCCTATTGCGACGGCAATGATGAATGCCAGTGTCAGAATGGTCTTGGTGTAGGTGGTGGTCACCCGGTCGTTGACATCGAGACGGTTGAGCATACGGATGTAGTTTGGAGAATCCTTGTCATCGAAGGTATTGTCAATGGTAATGAGCTTTTCATCCGGCTTGAGGTCTCGCCAGTTGTGTCCGCCGCCATTGTCGTTCTTGTACCAGCGTCTAATTTTTTTGATGAGCGTGTTTTTGTGCAGCTCCTGCCCTGTCAGGTGGGTCAGCCACACAAGCAGTATGGCAAGCATCGCTGCTACGCCGATGGCACCTTTTTGCTGTGTTGCTTCGGAAGCACCGGGGATGGTAAAGCCCGCAAGCACATAGGCGAATCCGAATGCTTCGACGATGACAAGCACAAAGATCATCACCCAGATGAATGTCGGTGTGGGTTTGCGCCCAAGCTCTCCTGCGGCATGAAGGTAGTCCTTCGCTTCATCGTAGGATTCGTCGTCGACATCAACCTTTTCATAGAAGTTGTAGTAGTCGCGGCAAAGACGCTCTTCGGAGTAGAACCATTTGTGGTTCTCATCGAAGCCTTCGATATCTTTTGCCAGTCGCGATATTTTACCGATGAAGGGGAAGTTGTAGCTAAAATTCAGCCACCAAAACTTTACCTCCTGCCAGTGCGTGATCATAAAGGCCAGTACGATTGCGGCAAAGACCAAAAGCAGTGTTTCTATTTGATGCATCATAATAAATGCCCATATTTTGTCCATCGATTTCTCCTTCTTGTTATCGGATTAGATTATATCCAAAAATTATTTGAGAATCTTCATGGAGTGATAATGGTAAAGTGAGTCGTTTTATTTGTTTAGTGCTATAATGTAATGAAATAATTTGGTAGTGATGATGGACACAACAGATATAAAAAGGAGTAGAGATGGCAGAGAAGCGTATATTGATTGTCGATGATGTCAATTTCAACATTGAGTTTGAGACGAAGCTGATTAAAAACCTGATGGTCGGGTATAAAAAAACCATTCATATTGACGAGGCGCACAGTGTTGAAGAGGCATTGAAAATGATCGATCAGAATGAGAGCTATGATGCGATGATCATCGATATGAATCTTCCTGACGGTTCCGGTGTAGACGTCGCCAAAGCGGCACGAAAGAAAGATGAAGGCACACGGCTTGCTGCTCTGACGATATACCCAAATGAATATGAAGCGGAACGTGCCCATTTTGACCTTTTTCTAAAGAAGCCTATAATGATGGATATATACAAGCAAAATTTTATACGACTGCTTCAATTGCCGGAGATGGGATGATTGATTAAAGCGTTTAAGGGAGGAGGGAACTTTTTTTAATGCATGATCATGATAGAGACCAAGTGACGGGACTGTATACAAAAAATAGTCTGATTACAATTATCTCCAAGCGTTTTGCGAACTTTCCCTCAGTACCGCCTACCGGGCTACTCTATATGGAATTTGATAATCTTGATCGTTTCAATGATATTTTCGGTTTTGAGATTGATGATCATATTTTGCAGAAACTGACGCAACGCATAGCATCAAACCTAAATGATGAAATCTTTGCCAGAGTTGATTCATACCGTTTTGCAGTTGCAACATCGTATGATGCCGAAGAAGAGCTTGAAAATTTGGCGGAGACAATCATTACTATACTTGGAGAACCGTTTACTGTAGAGGGTGCGATTTTTTATGTGACGGCAACCATAGGTATTGCAACAGTTTCCGATAAAGTTGTCAATGCATCAATGCTTCTGAGGCATGCGGAAAGTACCATGCAACATCTGCAAAAAAAAGGAACGAACCATATTGGATTTTATGTTCCGACAGATGAATCACATTTGAAAAAAGAACTTCAAATAATCAAAGAACTTCCCATTGCAATCGATAAACGAGAATTACAGGTGGTCTATCAGCCACAGTATTCCCTGAAAAAAGGAACCTGTATCGGAGCTGAAGTACTTATTCGCTGGAATCATCCTGTACTGGGGGCAATACCTCCGAATGTATTTATTCCGCTTGCGGAGAAAAGCGGGATGATTATCCCGTTAACGGTCAATATTCTTATTGATGTATCACGCATGTTTGAAAAACTTTACGCAGTCGGGAAGAGAGATTTTTCCCTCTCTGTGAATATGCCTTCATCGGTATTGATGGAACATAGTTTTCTTGAAACGATGGCATCGCTTCAGGAGCTTTACGGACTCTCGAATAAAGCACTCTTCATAGAGATAATGGAAGATACAATTCCGGAGAATATCGATACATTCATTCATCTTTTGCATCAAGTAAAAGAGATGGGTATTGGTATTGCGTTAGATGATTTTGGAACGGGGCATACATCTTTGCACTATTTGATTAATTTTCCGGCAGATACAGTGAAAATAGACCGTTCATTTGTTCAGGGAATAGACACTAACGAAAAGAGTCGTCTGCTTTTTCATGCAATTTACTATATGGCTTCTGCACTTGGAATGAACGTAGTTGCAGAAGGGGTTGAAAAAAAAGAGGAAATAGATATACTGAATAAACTTGACGATATTGTAGTTCAGGGATATTATTATAGTGCCCCGGTTTCGTCAGAGAAGCTGTTGTCACTTGTTGTCGATACGGAAGGTTAGGCAAATTTGCTTTGAGCCTCTTCCAATACCTGTTTGATTGCTTTTTTGCTGAAAGGTTTACCTATGAAACGGTCAAAAAGCCCGTCGCTCTGCACTGCTGCATTGGCATCACCGGAGATTGAAACGGCAAAGAGCGGCTTGCTTCCTTTGCGTTTTTCAAATGCCCTGAACCGTTGCATAACCTCCGATCCGGAGAGATGAGGCATGTGTTTGTCCAAAAAAATAACGGCAAAAGGATTCTCTTCTCTAACCGCCTGTTCAAGCATTTCAAGTGTCTCTTCTCCGTCCATTGCCGTATCGATATGGCAGAAGCTTTCCGAGAGTATTGCCTTAAGTAATTCAATGTTGATACGGTCATCATCAGCGATGAGTACACGCATAGGTTGTGCCTCATTGAGGAAATTGTAGAGATCGTGGGCATAGTACTCATATTGAGAAATGATAGTAAACTCATGCTTATGCATGCCTATGAGTGAAAGGAACTTCTCTTCAACGATGAGCAGTGGTAAATTTCTTTTTTTCGCTTCTGTGATTACATCGGCATCGAGCTGGTGCTGAAAACAGATAAGGTGCGTTGCCTCTTCGGAAAGAGAACGTATGGATTTATGTGCACTGATTTGCTCTTTTTCAATACCCATACGCAGCATATATCTCAATATATTTTTACTGGTGAATGCATTTTTTTTGTTTAGCAGCATGGCAATTTTTGCATGTTTGCTTCGAAGCGGTTCGAACATAGGCTGTGTTGTTTTTGATGTAACCGGGATTGTAAAGTAAAAACGGCTTCCTTTATCGAGTTCACTTTCTAGAAGAAGCTTTCCTCCAAGTAGATGTACATATTCAGCACAGATGGAGAGTCCGAGCCCCGTACCACCGTACTTTAATGCAGTATCATCCTCCGCCTGGGCAAATGCTTTGAATATCTCTTTCTGTTTTTCTTTTGCAATACCGATACCCGTATCACGCACAGAGATATCCATCTGTTTTGTTTTGGTATCGTATTTTACAGCGAGCGTAATATTTTGTTTGGAAGGTGTGAACTTGTATGCGTTGTTCAGCAGGTTCATCAGTACGCGTTTAAGCATGACATCTTCAATGGTGATCTCTTTGGGAAGATAGGGGTCGATGTAAATACTGTAGTTTATCTCTTTATTATACATATTGGCAGAGAAAGTTTTTGCAATATCGGCAATAAATTTTGTCGGATTGATGGTGACCGGTTCGGCTTTGCTACGTTCTCTTTGAGATGAGACACGGTCAAGGATAGAGGTGGTCAGTTCATTGATGAACTTTGCACTCTCCTTGGCATTGTGGACATATTGTAAGAGTCTGCTATCGGTTATTTGTTCTTCAAGTAGTTCAAGGAATCCATAGAGTGCATTCGCTGGTGTGCGAATATCGTGTACGGTATTGGAGAGGAAAGTGAGGGTTTCATCGCTTGTTTCGGTTTGTACCTGTTCTTTTTGAAGCTTGTCAACCTTTTCAACCATCTTCTCCGAACTTTCGAGAAGACGCTGGCTGATATATATCTCTTCTTCTCTCTCTTTCATATGGGGGTACATCATATAAATGGTATTGCTCAAAAACGGTACCAGGGCTTCAAGAATCTCAAGATCATCTTGTGTAAAATTGTGTATTTTGTAAATAGAAGAGTAGGCGGTCACCATGCCGAGAAAACGGTCACCGTCTGTAATGGGTACGATAATTTTGGATTTAATACGTATATTATCGGGGTTGTCCACTGCAGGGAAATACTCTTTTTCACTGGCAAGATAATTGTAGATGCCGCTGCTGAGTGTGAAAAAACATTTGGCAAGTACCCCCTGCTGTCCAAGCATAGAGAGTTCATTGACGGTATTGTCGTTACGTGCACGCCGCAGAGTCGCAGTATCTTTGTCAAATACCCATAGAGAGGCATATTCCGTATCCATCAGCTCTTTGATAAGGTTTTCGATGACAAGATTTATCTCGATAGTGCTATCGAGTGTGTGTATCTGGCGTGTGGTCTCGTCGACAAGTGCCTTAAGTTCTTTTTTGCTGATTTGTTTCATTTTTATCCTTGTCATACTCATGAAATATAAACATATTATAGTATAAAAATGCTCAAAAGTGTGTAGGAAAAATCCTAAAGACAAATTGAGATTTTTATGGTACCATTCTATGTATAGTAAAATTTTTAACAGGGAGTGAGAATCATGGAAAGACCAGTACCAACTGATGTTGAGCACGAAGTCAGCAGTATCGATTTAATTGTTTCAAAATCAGATGCGGAAGGGAATATTACCTATGCCAATCCGATCTTTGTGAAAATCTCCGGTTATTCTCAGGGAGAGCTGCTGGACAAACCGCATTCTATTTTGCGTCACCCGGATATGCCCAAAGTGGTATTTAAATACCTGTGGGATAATATTAAACAGGGCAAGGAAGTCGTCGCCTATGTAAAAAACCTCTGTAAAGACGGTGGTTATTACTGGGTACTCGCACAGGTACGTATGGCAAAGAATCCGGATGGGTCATTTCGTAATTATGTTTCTACTAGACGCTGTGTCTCTGAGAGTGCCAAAAAGACGATAGGGGCTCTTTATGCCGATTTGCTGAAGATAGAACAGGAAGAGGGTGTTGAAGCATCTGAAAAAGCGTTGGAGAACTTTCTCGCCGAACATGGACAGAGCTTCGATACATTTAACGACTTTATGAAACAACTCAATCAATAATTTTATCAAAAAGGAAGAAAAATGATAGATTTTGACAAAGCGATGAAACGACTGCGTGCTGTTAACGGTTATCTTGGTTCAGCGGTACTAAATTACTCAGGTGAAACACTGTATGTTGACAATGACAATACCGGTACAGATATTCCGTATTCTGCAAGTATTTTCAATGATGCCTTCAGAATGGTCTCGGAATCTTCACTTGATGTCGGTTTCTCTGAAGCAGCTTCCATTGAAGCAAAGACGCTTGACGGTCATGTCTTTCTCATCAACAGTGCCGGCGTACTAGCAAGTGATAATTTTGCAAAGATCAACGTTTTTGCCATATTCAGAGATGACGGGAATGTGGCACTGGCAAAGATGATTATGGATAAGGCATCAAAAACGATGTCCGAAGAGCTTGCTAAACTGTAATTAAAGTATGAATAAAAAGGAGCATTGTCATCAAAACGCTATATCTTATTAGACATGCCAAATCAAGCTGGAAAGATATCGATGCGAGTGATTTCGAACGGGGACTGACCAAAAAGGGAAAGAAGGCGATCGAAATGATCGGCTCTTATCTGATGCTCCGCGGTACGAAACCCGACCACATTCTTGCAAGTTGTGCCGTACGAACACAGGAGACTGCAGACCGCCTTGCTAAAAAACTCTCCTATGAAGGGCATATTGATTATCTTCAGGAACTCTACTTTACTGATACCCAGACACTTGAAGAGCTGGTGAGTATGCAGGATGATGCGTATGAGACGATCTTTGTCATAGGGCACAATCCGCAGATCACCGATATGGCAAACATGCTCATTGATGAACACATTTCCAAAATACCGACCATGGGTGTTGTCGCAATAGAATTCGATATATCTAAATGGAGTGATATCTTTGAGGCAAAAGGGCATCTTGATTTCTTTATTTACCCTAAGCAGTTTCAATATTATGTTCCTAATCAGATTAGAGCGGTACTCAATAGGGAAATGAGGTAATTAAAGCAAAACTACAGTAAAGTTTTATAAAGATATGATGTTTTAAGTAGACTAAAAAAATCACTATGGAGTAGTGTGTGCCTCAATCTATTCATGAACTGGTAAAAGAGCTGACGCCTCTTTCTATTTTGTATGTTGAGGACAATGCTCTGGGACGGGAGAGTACTGTAGAGCTGCTTGAAATGTTTTTTGACAATATCGATGTCGCAATAGACGGAGTAGATGGTTTGGAACAATATCGGCGCTATTACGATACCCACCAGCGTAACTATGATATAGTCCTGACCGATATTAATATGCCGAGAATGGACGGTATAGAGATGGTAAAACAGATAAAACAGCTGCATGACAGACAGGATTTCATTGCGCTTTCTGCGCATAATGAAACAGAGTATCTGATGAAACTGATCGATCTTGAGATCACCCACTTCATTCCAAAGCCCATTGAAATTACACGTTTTGAAAAGGTCTTTACGGATGTGTTGGAGATCATGATTCAAAAACAGAAGTTCCGCCGTATTAACGAGTATCTTGAACGGTCAAAAAGAATGGCAGAGGAGGCGACACAGCAAAAGAGTCAGTTTCTTGCCAACATGTCACATGAGATCCGTACCCCGCTCAATGCCATTGTCGGTTTCATTAAATTGCTTGAAGAGAAAGAGACCGACAGTGAGAAGCTTCAATATATGCATGTGATCAAGAATGCCTCCGATTCGCTGCTGCAGATCATCAACGATATTCTCGATATTAGCAAAATTGAGAGCGGCAAACTGAAGATAGAGCCCTATAACTTCAACCCTTATGACGAACTTGTTTCCGTTGCCGAACTCTTTCAGGCGAAAGCGGCAAAAGAAAAAATTGATTTTAAAATAAAATACAACAGCAACATGCCGAAAATCCTCTATGCCGATGCCCTGCGGATCAAACAGATTTTCAGCAATCTGCTCTCCAATGCCATCAAATTTACACCCCAGGGTGAAACAGTAAAGAGCATCGTATGGTACAAGGACGGCCGACTGAACATTGTGGTCAAAGACTACGGCATAGGTATCAGTGAAGAGAAACAAAAAGCCATATTTGAACCCTTTACCCAGGCCGATGGATCAACCGCACGATTATATGGAGGAACCGGACTCGGCTTGACCATTTCGCTTGAACTGGCACGTATGCTTGGCGGAGAACTGACACTTAAAAGTGAAGAGGGGAAAGGCAGTCTTTTCAAACTTTCCGTACCGATGCCTCTTGGTGAAGAAGAAGAGAGTGTTGAGGATGAAGATATTGTATTTTCAGGGCATGTACTCATTGTTGAAGATTATGAAGCGAACAGAATGTTTTTGAGTATTCTTCTTGAAAATCTCGGTCTGACATATGAGATGGCAAATGACGGGGTTGAAGCGATTGAGAAATTCAAGACCGAAGAGTACGATCTGATACTCATGGATGAAAACATGCCCAACATGGGTGGTACGGATGCGGCACGACAGATCGCCAAAATTGAAAAAGAGAGAGGGCAGGTACATACACCGGTTATTTCTCTGACTGCCAATGCGCTCAAAGGTGACAGGGAGCGTTTTCTTGAAGCCGGATTCGATGATTATCTGAGCAAGCCGATCGATCCGGTTTATCTGAAAAGAGCGATGAAGCGTTTTCTTCCGTATACGATTGACTAGGAAGAGATGAAATGATAGACATGCCTGACAGCGCGGAGTTGTTTGTAAGGAAAAAGGTAAAACTCCTTCTGAAAATTTTTCTTGTATTGATGACCGTGATCGGAATGATGAGCCTGATCAGGCTTATTGAAGGAGACTATACACAGGCTCTTGCAGATATCTTTTTTTTCTTGATCGTTGTCTACGGATACCTTAAACTGCACCAAAAAAAATTGTATTATTTGTCTGTTGTAAGGATTGTATTTGCCGCTGCATTTGCTGCTTCGGTTTTTCTGCTCTTCAATCATCCGGATAACCCCATACGGTTTATATGGATTTCGACAGTTGTCTATATGGTGTTTTATCTGTTTGACAGAAAAGAGTCTGCGTATTGGATAGCCTTGTCCGGTATATTGTTTTTAATACTTTTTGTGTTTCGTATAGAGGGTTTGAAGATAAGCCTGGTGGAGTTTCTTACCTGGATCATGAATATGGTAGTTGTCCTTATGATCGCATACTGGTATGCAGAAATAGAAGAAGAAGCATCGGGGGCTCTTTTGCATGCGAAGAAGAGACTCTCTGATGAAGTAGAGCAAAAGACGTATGAGCTTAGATTAAGACAGACACAGCTGGAGGAAAAAACGAAAGAGCTTCAAAAGCTCAATGAGACGCTTGAAGAGAAGGTACGTATTGAAACCGAGAAGAACCGTCAGCAGGAAGAGGTGCTTTTCAGGCAGGCGCGTTATGCGCAGATGGGAGAGATGATCAGCATGATCGCCCATCAGTGGCGACAACCGCTAAATGCGATAGCGACACTCAATGCAACCATTAACATCAAGAACGACACGCATGGATGTGACCAGCCGTTTTTGGAGGAGAAGACCCGTCTTATCGCTGAAAATGTCAAGCATCTCTCTTCTACCATCGATGACTTTAGAAGCTTTTTCAGGATGGATAAACATAAAAAAACAAAAATGACCGATGAGATCATCGATGATACGCTGCGACTTTTGAAAAGCGCCCTTGAGTCCAAGGATATTGCTATTGTGAAAGAGATGTACTGTAACTGCAAGGTCCTGACCTATCCGAATGAGATTGTGCATGTGCTGCTGAATCTTTTGAAAAATGCTGAAGATGCTTTTGTCTCCAGAAAGATAGAAACACCTGTTATTACAATACGTACTGTCAAAAAGGACGAATACGCTCTGATTGAAGTCGAAGACAATGCCGGGAGTATTGAGGAGGGGATTATGGAGAAGATTTTCGATCCCTATTTTACGACCAAAGACGAGAATGTCGGTACAGGGTTGGGACTGTATATGTCGCGTTTGATTATTCATGACCACTGTGGCGGAAAGATGGAGGCAAAGAATACAGAGGAGGGAGTGGTATTCAGCGTTTATCTTCCGCACTGTTATGACAATGAAGAACAGTCCCTTTCATAGAAGGTTTCGAACCGGTGATCTGTTTTTGCCATTTGTCTTTTTCTTATATGTACGAATTTGGAACAGGAAAGAATAAATTATAAATATTATATTTTTTATGAAAAAAACAGTAACTAAAAGCAAGAGGCTTTAGTGTATAATCCACTATACTCTATTCCCAATAGTACACGGGTGGTGAAGATGGATCAACTGATTGAAGAGACACTGCAAATAGCCAAAGCGCGTTTTGAATCATTCGGATTTAAAGAAACACAGATTACACAACTGCTTGCATCGGGGAAGAGGGATCTTACCCAGGAGCTTGACATACTCAAAGTACTGCTGGAGGAGTCACCTGCCGATATTGAGCGCATCAATCAATCGCTGCATGCGCTCAAAGGACTTTTTTTCAATATGGGAAATACCGCAGCGGGGGATATGATGGCTGAGCTTAGAGGAAACGATGACCCCCATAGCGCTATTGAAAAGATCAAACAGTTTTTAAAAGAAGGTATACACTGAAATGATATCTAAAAAAATCATACTGATTGGAGATTTCTCAACAGGAAAGACCAGTCTCATTCGCCGTTTTGTCGATAATCAGTTCAGTGACAGTTATCTAAGCACCATCGGGGTGAAGATATCCAGAAAAGAGATCGTGCTGGACAGGGTCACAGTTCAGGGACTGATTTGGGATATCGAAGGAGGTACGGCGCAGAAACCGGTGAACAAAACCTATATTCTCGGTGCGCACGGCTGCATTCTGGTCGCCGACATTACACGTCCTGAAAGTATCGACCATATTGCTGAGTACATCAAAATCGTCAAGGGTGTATCTGCTTCGGCACCTCTGGTACTGGCCCTCAACAAAAGTGATCTTCTGCCAGAAAAACAAAGAGTGACCGCATATGAAGAGGTGATGCGGCACTATCCTGAGTTGGACGGGCACATTTACCTGACATCGGCAAAAACCGCAGAAGGGGTCGAAAGGGTGTTCGCATCTATTGCCGAATTGATGATGGAGAAGGGGTAGCCAATGCATATTCAGGAGATACTGAGTGCCATTTATGCCAATCATACATACGAATATATTGTAACGGATGAAACCTTCCGGGTCATAGAGTTTTCAGACAAGGCCTTTACGCTGTGCCAAAAAGGTGCAAAAGAGTGTGACAAACTCTACCTGTTCGATATTGTACCCGAGCTTTACGGCATTGAATCTATTATGAAGAAAATACTCCAGGGCGAAAAAACCCAGTTTACCATGCCTTATATTTTCAGAGAACCTGACAACTATATGCATATCCACGTGCATCCCGGACGCAGGAAAAAGAACCTGAAAAACGATGAAAACCGTTTTGAGAGTCTGATCATTCTTTTTGAAAATATTACCGATATGGCGCATACACAGCAGCATCTGGTACAGGAGCGAAACGAAAAGGCGCTGCTGCTTGATGAGATATATACCAAAAATGCCCAGTTAAAGCGTTTTAACGAAGAGATGCAGAAACTGGTAGAAGAAGAGATAGCAAAGAACATGCAGCAGCAGAAAATGATAGAGCTGCAGTCACGTCATGCTCAGATGGGAGAGATGATCGGAATGATCACCCACCAGTGGAAACAGCCGCTCAATGTCATCAGTCTTATTGTTAATGTTTTGAAGATCAACCTGACCAGACAGTCCTTCTCCAAAGAAGAGCTTGAGAAAAAGCTTGATGATGTACTCAAACAGGTACAGTTCATGGATCGGACCATTATGGACTTTCAAAGTTTTTTCAATCCCTCCAAAGAGCGCATCTACTTCAATATTTATGAAAACATTCAAAGTATTGTTGATCTTGTCCATTATGCATATGAGCACAAGAATATCGATCTTGTACTCAAAGGTGATAAAAGGATGCTGGCGTATGGGTACCCCAATGAGTTCAACCAGGTCATCTTGACCCTGATGAACAATGCGAAGGATGCGTATATGGAAAACCCTGCCAAAAAGATGCCCATTACCATCACTATATTTGAAAAAGAGGGGCATGCCTGTGTAACGGTAAAAGATGAAGCCGGAGGCATCAGTGAATCGGTCATGGATAAACTGTTTGAGCTTTATGTTACAACCAAAAAGAATGGTTCGGGTATCGGACTGAATCTGGCGAAACATATGGTAGAGGTCAATATGGAAGGGAGACTTTCTGTGCGCAATGTTGATGGCGGTGCAGAGTTGACTGTGATGCTTCCCATTATTGCCAAAGAATAGTAAACGATTATTGGTGTTATTTTAAGCATATTCTTAAGTCGTATCGATGTTCTTGTTTTCACAGATATGTGCTATACTTGTTCAAAAGAGACAAGGAGCACACATGGCGACAGTCATTTCATACGGAGCGGCTGAGGTGGTGACAGGGTCCTGTCACCTGCTTGAACTCAACAACGGCAAACGCATTCTCGTTGACTGTGGAATGTTTCAGGGCACGGTAGAGAAGCGTAACTACGAAGATTTCGACTTCGACCCGGCATCGGTGGACTACCTGCTGCTAACCCATGCGCATCTTGATCATACAGGGCGTATTCCAAAACTGGTCAAAGAGGGCTTTAGCGGGACGATTGTCGCAACCGATGCGACCATTGACCTTGCCGAAGTCATTTTGATGGACAGTGCGAAGATCATGCGGGAGGATTTTCAGACACGCTACAAAAAAGCACAGCGCCGCGGTACGGAAGCGAAGGTCGTACCCCCGCTGTATGAAGAGGAAGATGTCGTCAAGGCACTCTCTCTAACGCGCCGATACCCCAAATATGACGAGCCGTTCGAGCTGTGCAAAGATGTGACGGTTACCTACCGTGATGCCGGACATATTCTCGGTTCCGCTTTCATCGAGATAGTGTACCTTGAGGGTGATGTCAAACGTACCATTGTCTTCTCCGGAGATATCGGCAACGATAACGACATGGTACTGCCCAAACTGACCCCATGCAAAAAAGCGGACTACCTGTATGTGGAGTCAACCTACGGCGACCGCAACCATCAGGGGAATATTGAAAGTCTGGAAGAGTTTAAAAAAGTCATTAACGACACCATGAAGAACTGGGGTAACGTACTCATTCCCTCTTTTGCCATTGAGCGGACACAGGAGATACTCTGTATTCTCAAAGAGATGCATGATAAAGGGGAACTGCCTGAATGCAAAATCTTTCTTGACTCTCCCATGGCGACCAAGGCGACACAGATATACAACCAGTACACACATGAGCTACTCAGCCGGAAATGCGAAGCGTTCAAAGAGAGAGACGGGAGTGTATTCGATTTTGAAGGACTGACCTACACCCTTACTGTCGATGAGTCCAAACAGATTAACGATGTTGACCACCGTGCCATCATCATCGCCGGCAGCGGCATGTGTAACGGGGGGCGTATTCTGCATCACCTCAAGAACCGTTTGTGGAACCGCAAAAACGCAATACTCTTTGTCGGATATCAAGCAGTGGGTACCCTTGGACGACGCATTGTCGATGGTGCAAAATGGGCGAAGATCTACCATGAAGATATTCGTGTGCAAGCGAGCATCCATACCATTAACGGATTTTCTGCGCATGCAGACCAAAGCGGTATTTTGGAATGGGTAGAGAAGATTAAAGGGCTTGAGCGTATTTTCCTCATACATGGCGAGAAACCCAAAGAGGTGGTACTGCGTAAGGTCATGGGAGAGAAACTGCATGAAAAAGCACATATCGTCGCACCCGAAGAGGTGATCTACCTTTCGTAAACCCAAATCTCGAAATAGAATTCTTGCAATCTTTGCAATGCTCGTATTCATGGGGTTTGTTTCGTGTGCGAGGCGCACCCAAAGGTGCGGTGATGCGCATGAAGTAAGCCCCATGGATGCGATGATTGCGAAAAGTGATGAATTTTTATTTTGAGATTTGGGGTAAACACGTGTAAAATAAATCTGTAAGGATGCCCATGCCCCTAAAGCTGAAGGAGAAGATCCGTATTGATGTTGCGAAGAACCGTGAACGCATTCGTAAACTCGGCCCCGGACTCATTACCGGCGGTGCGGGAGATGACCCTGCGGGTATCGTGACCTATACGGTTGTCGGTGCGACAACAGGCTTTTCGCAGCTGTGGCTGCTGCTGCTCTCTACACCGATGATGGTTGCCATACAGAACCTGGTTGCACGCATTGCACTCGTCACGGGCAAGAGTCTTCCGGAGATTACCACGGCGTATTACTCCAAAAAACTCACTGTTTTAATGGTGCTCATGCTGGCACTGGCGAACATTCTGACCATCGGTGCCGACCTGAATGCCATTGCCGCCATTTTGCAGTTAACCACCGGCTACCGCACAGTCTATTTTCTTATTCCTATCACCGCACTTATTGCCTACTTCATTACGTTTGGAAAGTACAAAAAGATCAAATCTGTTTTTATTGGTATGACGGTAGTGCTGGTAGTCTATATTGTTGCTGCAATCCTTGCCAAACCACCGTTGATGACGTTGCTTGAAAATACCTTCATACCGCACATACAGATGAACAGCGCATGGATAATGGCGGCACTGGGCCTGCTTGGGACGACCATCTCTCCCTATCTGATGTTCTGGCAGGCGGCGGAGGAAAAAGAGGAGAAGAAGAGTATTGTGCAGGCAGATGAAGTAGGGGTGGATACAGTGACAGGTATGGTCTATTCCAATCTGCTTGCCTATGCAATGATCGTCACAGGTGCGGTGATGCTCTACGGTACGCACAGCAACATTGAAGATGTCAGTACCCTGACTCAGGCACTGCGCCCTGCTGCGGGATCGTATGCGTTTGTACTCTTTGCACTGGGTATTGTGGTTGCAGGTTTTCTTGCCATTCCCGTGCTTGCAGGTTCGACCGCCTATGCCGTTGCAGACACATTCGGATGGCGTGAGGGCATGGACTACAAAGTGAGTGATGCCAAAGGCTTCTATATTGTGTTTGTCGGCGCACTGCTATTTGGAGATTTTATCGATATGTACCCGGGTATCACGGTGGTAGATGCACTCTATTACTCACAGGTGCTTAACGGAATGCTCATTCCTATGCTCATAGGCTTTGCCGTAATGATAGGCAACAACCCGAAAGTGATGGGTGAATTTGTCGCCACACGGTTTCAAAATCTGTTTTCACTCTTTGCCATGGCGGTGACACTGGTGCTGAGTGTGGTGATGGTGTATCAGTGGATAGCATAGGTATCCTTATGCTACTTAAGTATAAAAAAGGAGAAAAGATCACATGATAGACTTTTTTATAGCCCATTTTTCTTACAAAATACTCTTTGTATGGAGCATTTTCGAAGGAGAGATCGGTCTGGCACTTGCCGGCTTTATGGTAAAGGAGGGACGGTTTGATCTTCCTATGGTTTTAGCCATCACCATTAGCGGTGCCATCATCGGCGATATGAGCGTGTTTGTTTTTGGACGGTTGTTCAAGCCAAAAGCTGAAAGCATACTCAAAAACTATGCAAATCGTATGCAGAAGGTTGAAAAGTGGTTTTTGCATTTTGGAGGCTGGATCATTGTGTTTGAACGTTTCATTTACGGTACGCATATCCCGGCACTGTTGATGCTTGGCGTATCGGGCTTCAGGTTCTGGAAGTTTGTCGTGCTTGATATCATTGGGGTTGTGTTGTGGTCGGTGAGCTTCACGATGCTTGGCTATATGTTTGGACAGACTGTCATCGATATGCTCAGTTTCATACAGCGCCATGTTACTATTGTGCTGCTGGCCGTACTTTTCTTTTACGGTATTTACCTGTTACAGAAAGAAGACAATACATGATGTACAGTATTAACCGTTTTGGACTGTTTGGGTGTATAATAAACTATTAAAAAGGAGTCGTGATGCCACATAATGAAGAAACTATACCACGCCAAATGCATGTTGAAGAGGCAGCAGCGGACGGGATAGGACAGGGGCTTACAGACGAAGAGGTAAAAGAACGTCTTGCCAAGTACGGTTTCAATACTATCGAAGAGAAGGAAGAAGGGTGGTTTCCGAGGCTTCTGAAGCGTTTCTGGGGGCCTATTCCATGGATGATAGAAACAGCAGCCGTTCTCTCTGCCGCTGTCGGTCGCTGGGAAGATTTTACCATCATCATGGTTCTTCTGTTTGTCAATGCAATTGTCGATTTCTACCAGGAATCCAAAGCCCTGAACGCCATTGCCGTACTCAAAAAGAAGCTCGCAAGAAAAGCACTGGTACTGCGTGACGGGACATGGCAGGAGGTCGATGCCAAAGAGCTTGTTCCTGACGATATTATCAAGGTCAAAATAGGTGATATTGTTCCTGCCGATGTACATCTGCTCGGAGGTGGGGATTTTCTTCTGGTCGATCAGTCGGCACTCACCGGAGAATCACTCCCTGTTCACAGGAAGGTTGGAGACGACCTTTATGCCAACTCTATCATTAAACAGGGTGAGATGATAGCAAAAGTGACGGCAACGGCGAAAAACACCTACTTTGGAAAAACCGTAGGGCTCGTTGCAAAAGCGGAACATGAAGAGGTGAGCCATTTTCAGAGAATGGTCATCAAGGTAGGAAACTTCCTCATTGTTCTGACACTTTTTATGATCGCGATCATTGTCTATCACGGCATCGAGACCAACCAGCCTACGGTGGAGCTTCTTGTATTTGCGCTGGTGTTGACCATTTCGGCCATTCCCGTGGCGATGCCGGCAGTACTGACGGTGACCATGGCCATAGGCGCCCGTGCACTGGCGGCCAAAGAGGCGATCGTCAGCCGGCTTGCCGCCATTGAAGAGGTTGCTGGGATGGATGTGCTCTGTTCAGACAAGACAGGCACGCTGACACAGAACAAAATGAGTCTCTCCGAGCCCTATGTGGTAGGGAAACATACCACTGAGGAACTGATGCTCTATGCCGCTCTTGCAAGCAAAGAAGAGAATCATGATCCGATCGAAAAGCCAATATTCGACTATATTTACCAGCATCAGCTCGATGCTGTGTTCGGGCAGTATCGTCTCAAAAAATTCATTCCGTTCGATCCGGTGCACAAAAGAACGGAAGGTGTCTATGTTTCGCAAGAGTGCGACATGGTCTTTACCAAAGGTGCACCGCAGGTGATCATTGAGCAGAGTGACACCAAAGAGTTTGACAAAAACGCTGCCTATGCGCAGGTGGAGCGTTTTGCCTCCAAAGGGTTCCGTACACTGGGTGTGGCATATCGCAAATGTGAGGAAGATGCCTACCATTTCGTCGGACTGATCCCGCTGTTCGATCCGCCGCGCGAAGATTCGGTTGAAGCCATCAGCAAAGCCAAAGCCAAAGGGGTGACGGTCAAGATGGTTACAGGAGACAATCTTGCCGTAGCACGCTACATTGCATCCATACTGAAAATCGGTGACAACATAGAAGACATCCATGCACTCAAGGGCGAGTCGGTGGAGGAGTACCTCTACCTTTCGAAAGTGCTTTCCAAAGCCATTGCCCAGTCCATGCACCCGGAGGCTTCTAACGATGAAATAGAAAGAATGGTCGAGGATATTGTACAAAAGGTACAAAAAGAACTCTACAATATGCCCGTACCACAGGGCAGTGTCAAAAAACATGAATCGGAGATTGTCGCACTCATTGAAGAGGCGGATGGTTTTGCACAGGTTTTCCCTGAAGACAAATATATGATCGTGGATGCATTGCAAAAATCCGATCATATTGTCGGTATGACCGGGGATGGTGTCAATGATGCACCAGCGCTGAAAAAGGCCGACTGCGGTATTGCTGTAAGCGGTGCGACCGATGCTGCGCGCGCGGCAGCGGACATTGTACTGATGGCACCGGGTCTGACGATCATTGTCGATGCGATTAGCCAGGCAAGGCAGATTTTCGAACGGATGAAAAGCTACACGATTTTCCGTATTGCCGAGACGATTCGTGTTATCATCTTTATGACTCTGGCAATCGTGCTCTACGATTTCTATCCTATTACATCGCTGATGATTATCATTCTGGCACTGCTTAACGATATCCCCATCATGACCATTGCCTATGACAATACAAAAGAGAGAGAAAGCCCGGTACGCTGGGATATGAAAGAGGTCTTTATTTTGGCGTCATGGCTTGGCGTTGCCGGAGTGCTCTCGTCGTTTATGCTCTTTTGGATACTGATTTCACTGATGCACCTGCCACTGGACTTCGTACAGTCCGCTTTCTTTGCGAAACTGGTCATTGCCGGGCACGGTACCATCTACAACACCCGTATTGATGATTGGTTCTGGAAACGTCCGTGGCCGTCATGGACACTCTTCGGTGCAACCTTTTCAAGCCGTGTTGCAGGTACGATCATTGCGGTGTACGGCTTTGGGCTGATGGAACCCATTGGCTGGGAGTGGGCAATATGGATGTGGGGGTATGCAATGACATGGTTTGTGTTCAACGATGCTGTCAAAATGGCGGTATTGCGCTATTACAGAAAGAAATATCATGAAGAGATCATCTAGATATCCCGATTGGCAAAGACGCGAAGCACTCAAGCGCATGGGACTTGGCAGTGCAGTACTGCTTTCGGGCGGTGTGAGCGACGTTTCTGCCAAAACAAGACTCTCGACCTTTGCCAGCCGCAAAAAAGCCTCCATTGTCATCGTCGGCGGCGGTACGGCAGGCATTACGGTTGCCGCAAGGCTGCGGCGTTCGGCTCCCAATGCGGACATTACCCTCATAGCGCCAAACGAGACGCATTTGTACCAAAGCGGACAGGTCTTTGCCGCAGTCGGTCTTTACCGTGAATATGACAACAAACGCGACACCCAGAGTCTGCTGCCAGACAGTGTCACATGGATCAAGGACAGGGTAGACGCCTTTGAGCCGGAAAAAAATCGTCTGCGAACCCAAAAACACGACTACATAGGCTATGACTACCTGGTGGTCGCCATGGGGTGTGAGTATGACTTTGACGCTATAGAAGGGATCGGCAGAGAAGATATTGGCAAGAGTGGTATCGCCAGTGTATATCTCAATGATGTCAATGCCGGTACGGCCCAGGGACCGGTCATTTCCCGTTTGTGGATGCGCTCCATCGGGCGCAGTGCGCAAAAGCGTAACCTCTCCGTACTCTTTGCCGACCCCCATACCCCGATCAAAGGAGAGGGCACATCGCTCTCTCTGCTCTTTTTGCTTCATGATATGCTCAAAGGAGAGGGCACTCTGTTCAAAGGAAGCAAAGCGCTCTCCTCCAGGGTTCAACTGACATTTACCAAAGCCGGTGAATCGCTTCTGCCACCTGCAAAAATAGATGCCGTACTGAAAAAACGCTTTCAGGCTTCACCGCAGCTTTCGGCACAGTATGGACACAGGCTTGTACGTATAGACAAGGAGAAAAAAGTTGCGACCTATCTGTACAATGGCGCAGAGGTGGATGTAGCCTACGATTTTCTTCACATCACGCCTCCGATGCGCGCACCCGAAGTAATACGAAATTCAGTGCTCAGCATACAGTCAGGGGAGTATGTGGGATGGCTTGAAGTCGATGCAAAGACCCTGCGCCACCCGGTCTACAGGAATGTGTTTGGCATTGGTGATGTGGTAGGGTTGCCTTCAGGCAAAAGCGGTGGTGCCGTCAGAGAACAGGCCATTGTGCTTCAGGACAATATTGCTGTGATCATGGAAGGGAAAAAAGAGCCTCTTGTGTACAACGGTTACTCTGTCGCACCTGTAAAGACGGCTTTTGGAAGAGAGCTTCTTGCCGAATATACGCCCGATGGGCTTGAGCCGTTCCTGCCGCTCGATCCTGCCAAACCAAGATGGCTGTGGTGGGCGTTCGACCTGCATCTGATGCGCACTGCCTATTATGAACTGATGATGCGGGGGATGATGTAAGTATCTTGGCATAGAAGGTAAAAGTTTCTGATGCTGCATAAACAAAAGAAAAAGGTTCGCTATGAGCAATGAATCGATCATTTTGATTCTCTTTGTTATCGCCTCGGCGGTGGCAGTACTGGCGAAGAGGCTCAAACTTCCCTATACGATAGCCCTGATGGGTGTAGGATTGGCACTGGGGGCCGCCCATCTGCTCCATGCCCCTGCGATCAGTCAGGAGATGTTGTATGCCATTTTCCTCCCCGGGCTCATCTTCGAAGCGGCGATCCATCTGCGTACATCCGATATGGCAAAAGATTTCTGGCTCATTGCGGTACTGGTGATTCCCGGTGTATTTATCTCCACGCTGGTCACAGCAGGCGTGCTGGTATCGGCAAGCAACTGGTTTTCCGGTGTTAATACCTTTAGCTGGCCGCTTGCCACACTCTTTGGTGCAGCGGTTGCCGCGACCGATCCGGTGTCTGTTATTTCCATTTTCAAGGAGCTTGGTGCCCCGCGAAGGCTGCGTCTGCTTATTGAGAGTGAAAGCCTGCTCAATGACGGTACCTCCATTGTGGTGTTTCTGCTGGCGATGCAGTATCTCCACCATGATCTTGGGACAATGCAGGATGCATTGGTAGACTTTTTCCGTATTGTGGGGCTGGGACTGCTTGTGGGAAGCATGGTCGGTGCTGCCGCATCGGTACTAATGCGCCATTTAGACGATGCGATGGTTACCATTACCATTACAACCGTTGCGGCCTACGGTTCGTTTCTTATAGCGGACAGACTGGGAGTCTCCGGTGTCATGAGCACCGTAGCCACCGGACTTATATGCGGCAACAAAGGCTTTAAGGGGCTCTTCTTCCCCTCTATCAGGATTACTACCGAAGCGTTCTGGGAGTACATTGCCTTTGCACTCAACTCCCTTATCTTTTTGCTGATGGGTTTTGCTATCAATTTACAAATGCTGTGGGAACTCTGGCCGCTGGTGCTGATTGCCTACATTTCGGTATTTGTTGCCAGACTGATCGTGGTCAGTACCACCTGGGCGGTTTTCCTGCCTACGAGTATGCAGTTTCCGTTTAAATGGGCACTCGCCATGCAGTGGGGCGGACTGAGAGGTGCACTCTCCATGGTTTTGGCACTGAGCCTTCCGGACAGCATGGTGATGAAGGATGTGATTGTGACACTTGTATTTGGGGTAGTGTTGCTCTCAATCTTTGTACAGGGATTGAGCATGACCCCGTTTTTGAAAATACTGGGTATCATTACCGTAAAGAGCAGGGTCATTGGCTATGAAGAGCTCAAAGCACGCATTGCACTGCTTCAGGATGCACTCGATGACATCGACAATGCACAGAAACGGCACATGCTGAACAAACAGAGTGCCCAGACACTCAGAGAAGAGTATACCAGACAGCTTGAAGATGCCAAAGCGCAGATGGATGCCCTGGAAGTTGACCGTACCGCGCTCATTGAAGAGGAGATGATGCGTTTCAGACGACGTGAACTCATGGAGCAGAAAGCCCACCTGCTTGAGCTTTACCAAAACGGGCAACTCAGTTTCGATGCGTACAATCACTTAAAATCCGATCTCGATGCCAGACTGCTTGCGCTGGAAAACAAAGCAGATGTGTAGAGGAGTATCTTACTCCTCTTCCTGCTCTTTATCATTGGAGTAGTGCTTGAGCAGGTACTCTCTGTTGAAAATCTGTCCTCTGACATATCTTCCGTAAAAGAGTTCGAAGAATACGGAAATAATGATGAAGCCCATGAAAATCATAATGGCAAACGGATTTGAAGTGTAGGTATGCAGCAGCAGGGTGCTCAGTGCTGCAAAAGAGAAAATGGAGGAGAGGACGGTAACAAAATTGTTGGCACCGATGGTTGCACCAAGTCTGTAGGCGCTGATGTTGACAAGTGTGAAGATCAGAAGAAAGCCTGCACTGCCGATGATGGCGATCTGTGTCAGGTCAATGGTATTGGCAAGGATGAGACTCAGTACAGTCGTGTAGAGCACTCCTTTGAACGGGACACCGGAGTGCTTGCCTTCATCCATGAGGGTACGGGGCAGTTTTCCGTATTTGGCGATGATGTAGCCGAGTCTTGCATTGCCGTAAATGGTGGCATTGATGGCGGAGAAGGTTGAAAGCAGTGCGGCGGAGGCGACAAGTACAAAGCCGGTGTGTCCCAAAGAGGGCTGTGCCGCAATGGCAAGGGCGTAGTCTTTGGCTTGCATGAGCGCTTTTTCGGAAACACTGCCGACAGTAATGATGGAGATGAGTATATAAAGGGAAACGACAATGGTGACTGAGGCATAAAAGGCACGCGGCAGGTTCTTTTTAGGGTGTTTAATGTCCTCTGCGGCATTGGCAATGAGTTCGAAGCCCTCGTAAGCGACGAAGATGATCATTCCGGCAGTCACGATGGAAAACGGTGTTCCCCAGTGTTCGGGGGACATGCGAGCGGGGTCTACATAGGAGGCGCCGGCAACGATGACGAGTATGAGAATGGAGACCTTGAGAATAACGATGATTGTTTCACTCTTTCCTACAAACGAAGCACTGACAAGGTTGATGACAGCCGGTAACACAATGGCAAAGGTAATGAGCCCATGGTGCAGCAGTGTGGTTTTATGGGAAAAGAACGTTTCACCGTAAGAGGCGAATGCCGTGGCATACAGAGAGATGGTCACGAGGTAGCTCAGCCAGAGCATGAGGTTGATGCTTCCCGAGAGAACGTTGTCTCCAAACGCTTTGTCAATGAATGTAACGGTTCCCCCTTCACTCTGGTAGGCAACGGAAAGCTTGGCGTAGGAGTAAGCTGTCAGCAGTGCGACAATCCCTGCTATGGCAAAGGCGACGGCTGTAGCACCGTGTGCGAGTGACACCGCTTCTCCGAGTACGGCAAAGATCCCTCCGCCTACCATACCGCCAATACCAATGGATATGGCTCCAATCAATCCGATAGTACGCATCTTTTCTCCTTTATTTAATATTATTGTTATGTCTGTTTTTTGTTCCAATGAAAAGACCGATATTATGCCCAAAGTCCTTTGATCCCGGAGACAAGGAACTGGGCTGCAATGGCACCGACCACCAACCCCATAATACGTGTAAGGATCTTCATGCCGGTAATACCCAAAAAGCGGTTGATGTATGTTGCATATTTGAGGACAAAAAAGACAGTGATACCGGAGAGCACAATAGCCGATGTCACAATAGCGTAACTGTACAGAATCGAGAGTGTTTCATTAGCACTGTTGTTCAATACGATGATCGTAGCGATTACACCGGGGCCGAAAAGAATGGGAATGCCAAGCGGAATGACCGAAATGTCCTCACTCTCCTGTGCTTCCTGATGCTCTTTGTCCGTATGGCGTGCTTTGGAAGAGTTTCCTGATGCCATGTTAATGGCGATCATCATTAGCAAAATACCGCCGATGACTTTGATGGACATCACATTGATGCCGAAAAACTTGAAGATGTATTCTCCCGTATAGAGTGTGACCAGTCCCGCAATGATGACCGTCAGTGTTGTTTTTACGGCAATGGGCCGTACTGTTTGCGAGGTTGCATCGCTTCCTATTAATGAGATCATAATGCTTGCAGCGGCAATGGGGTTGAGGATGGTAATCAGTGCAATGGTATCATGCATGATCAGATTCAGCAGTGCTTGCATACCAGATGCTCCTTGAGTCATTTATTTTGGAAGTATATCCAATCTCTACTGTTGCTGAAGCATAGGTATTTTTAGAATAAAAAGCTAATAAATGGTAAACCGAAAGAAGAGTATACTTTTAGAAGCATAACATCTACAAAGGAGTGACCATGACACCCTACTTGCCCGCGGATGTTCCCGCCGAATATGAAAAAACATTTATGGATACATTTATGGAAGCGACCGGAGGTTCCGGCCGCCTGATGCTCTTTGCCGGTGACCAGAAGGTAGAGCATTTGAACAATGATTTTTTTGGAGAGGGGATCCCGCTTGAAGACAATGACCCCGAACATCTTTTCAAGGTGGCATCTGCTGCGGACATCGGTGTGTTTGCTACTCAGTTTGGGCTCATTGCCCGTTATGCACGCGACTACAACACCATTCCCTACCTCGTCAAACTCAATGCCAAGACCAATCTCATTCCCTATGAAGCCAAAGATCCCTACTCACAGCAGTGGCTGGAGGTGTCGGATGTGGTACGCTTTAAAGCACAGAGTGGACTGAAGATACTCGGTGTGGGCTATACGGTCTATCTGGGCAGTGAACACGAACATGCTATGCTGCGTGAAGCAGCGCGTATTGTGCATGAAGCACATCAGAACGGTATGATTGCCGTGTTGTGGATATACCCCAAAGGTAATTTTGTCAAAGACCAGCACGACAGACACCTTATTGCCGGTGCAGCAGGGGTCGGTGCGGCACTGGGGGCGGATTTTGTCAAGCTCAAGGTTCCCTACATCGGGGGAGAACTGGATGTGGATGGACTGAATGAGGTCACTACCGCAGCCGGACGCAGTGGGGTTCTCTGTGAAGGGGGAAACAAAACGACTCCTGAAGCCTTCCTGCTTGAACTGCACCGTCAAATCCATGAAGGCGGCAGCCGCGGAAACGGAACAGGACGCAATATCCACCAGCGGCCCTTCGAGGAGGCGGTGAGGATGGCAAACGCCATCTACGCAGTCACAGTGAAGAATGCTTCGGTAGAGGAAGCGCTGCGCATCTACAGCGGAGAGTAGCGGTATGGCATATGCAACACTGATCTTGCTAAGGCATGGTGAGAGCCTCTACAACAAAGAGAACCGTTTTACCGGATGGACAGACGTGGCATTAAGCCAAAAGGGCAAAGAAGAAGCGGCACATGCGGGTGAACTGCTCAAATCAGAGGGTATTTACCCTGATATCTGTTTTACTTCATGGCTCAAACGCGCCATTCATACGGCACAGATAGCCCTGGAGAAGATGGCGTGGGAACACATTGACGTATGTCGCAGCTGGCGGCTCAATGAACGTCACTACGGTGCCTGGCAGCAGCGCAACAAAGATGAGGTACGCAAAGAGGTAGGTGACGCATACTTTCTATCGGTACGGCGTGGTTACGATACACCGCCTCCTCCATTGAACGATACCGACTATGAGGCACTCAAACACGATCCGAAGTACCACAGTGTAGATGTCTCGCTGCTGCCGCGCAGCGAATCGCTTGCCGATACGCGTCGGCGTACTTCCGTGTATTTCGAAGAGTCGATCTTCCCGCAGCTTCGTTTGGGGAAAACGGTACTTTTGAGTGCGCACGGCAACTCTCTGCGTGCACTGGTGATGATACTTGAAAAGCTGAGTCCCGAAGAGATCGTCAAGCGGGAGATTCCTACGGGAAAACCGTTGCTTTATATGTTTGACGAGTCCATGAATATGATTACAGAAAAAAAGGAACTATAATGAGTCAGTTTATCAAATGGTTTAAAGAGATTGGCATCGAAGATGTTGCGGAAGTAGGTGGCAAAAACGCGTCACTTGGTGAGATGTACCAAAACCTTACGCAAGAGGGAGTACGTGTGCCAAATGGGTTTGCCGTGACAGCGACAGCGTACAAGGTAGTGCTCGATCATAACAATCTGTGGGAAAAACTGCATGCACTGCTTGACGATCTTGACCCGGATAATGTAGCGCAGCTGCAAGAGCGTGGGGCGGCATGCCGTGATCTGATCTATCATGCCGTATTGCCCGATGCGCTCAAAACAGAGATACTGAGCAACTTTGCCATGCTCAAAGAGGAGTATGGAGCATCACTCTCTGTTGCCGTACGTTCCTCTGCAACCGCGGAAGATTCTCCTGAGGCATCGTTCGCCGGTCAGAACGAAACCTACCTGAATATCTCCACGGATGAAGAGCTTCTCGATGCCTACAGCCGCTGTCTGGCATCGAACTTTACCGACCGTTCGCTGCACTACAAGTATGACAACGGGTTTGACTACTACAAGGTCTTTCTCTCTGTAGTGGTCATGAAGATGGTGCGCAGTGACATAGGTGCAAGCGGTGTGATGTTCAGTCTCGATACCGAAACAGGTTTTAGAGACGTTGTCTTCATCAATGCCTCTTTGGGACTGGGGGAAAACGTGGTACTCGGTGCGGTAGATCCCGACAGCTTCTATGTACACAAACCGACTTTCACAAAAGGACACCGTGCCGTACTCAAACGCCGTCTTGGAAGCAAAGCGGTGAAGATGGTCTTCACCAAAGAGGCCACTGTCAGCAACATGGCACTCGAGTACACGAAGAACATTGAAACGACACCGCATGAGCGCAAACACTTCTGCATCAGCGATGATGACGTCATGGTACTGGCCGATTATGCCATCAAGGTTGAGAAACACTACTCCCAAAAAGCGGGCTACCACAAGCCGATGGATATGGAGTGGGCAAAAGACGGTGTTGACGGACACCTTTACATGGTGCAGGCGCGTCCGGAGACGGTCGAATCACAGCAAAAGGGAAGCATCCTCAAACTTTACCGACTCAAAGAGCGCAGCAGGGTGCTTGTGAAGGGCCGTGCCGTAGGAACGAAGATAGGGGCAGGGAAGGTACACATCATCAACGATGTCAAGGAGATGGACAGCTTCAAAGCCGGAGAGGTGTTGGTTGCAGACATTACCACCCCCGACTGGGAACCGGTCATGAAGATCGCATCGGCGATTGTTACGAACAAGGGGGGACGTACCTGTCATGCCGCCATTGTCAGCCGTGAACTGGGTCTGCCCGCCATTGTCGGTGCGGGAAATGCGACCGAAGTGCTCAAAGAGGGTGATGAAGTCACGGTTAGCTGTGCAGAGGGTGAGACCGGCTATGTCTATGAAGGCATCCTTGACTTTGACGTGGTGGAGACAGACCTGAGCACACTGCCCAAGACCAAAACGGAGATCATGATGAACCTGGGTGATCCCGACATCGCTTTTTCTCTTGCTTCCCTGCCGGTGGACGGCATCGGGCTGGCGCGTATGGAGTTCATTATAAACAACGACATCAAAGCACACCCCATGGCGCTTCGCCATCCAGAAAAGACAGACGAGGATACCCGACATGCACTCGATACCCTTACCGAAGGGTATGGAGACTATGGGAACTACTTTGTCAAAAAACTCTCCGAAGGGGTGGCGACCATCGCCGCAACGGTCTATCCCAAACCGTGTGTGGTACGCATGAGTGATTTCAAGTCCAACGAATACGCATCACTGCTGGGCGGAAAATTTTTTGAACCCGCAGAAGACAACCCGATGATAGGCTTCAGGGGAGCGGCACGTTACGCGAATCCCGCCTACGAAGAGGGATTTGCACTTGAGTGTGCCGCCATGAAACGGGTGCGTGATGTGATGGGATTTGAGAACGTTATTCTCATGATTCCTTTCTGCCGTCGGGTAGAGGAGGGCAAAAAGGTCATTGAAACCATGGAAAAATACGGGCTTAAGCGCGGTGAGAACGGGTTGCAGGTGTATGTCATGTGCGAGATCCCCAACAATGTCATCCAGATCGATGCATTCAGCGAGGTCTTTGACGGCTTCAGCATCGGCAGCAATGACCTGACACAGCTGACACTGGGAGTTGACCGTGACAGTGAAATTGTGGCATTTGATTACGATGAGCGTGACCCCGGTGTGTTGAAGATGATCGAAATGGCGGTAGAGGGTGCCAAACGCAACGGCCGCCACAGCGGTATCTGCGGACAGGCGCCTTCAGACTACCCCGAAGTGGCGGAGTATCTGGTTAAACTGGGTATTGACTCCATAAGCCTCAACCCTGACAGTGTGCTTGCAACACTCCCAAAAATCGTGGCACTCGAAGAGAAGATACACAAAGGGTAGATACCGTTAACCCTTTAGCGATATAATGCTTTCAAAAAAGAGGATCCGAATCATGGCAGGTAGACCGCAACAGATCACCGTCAGCCTGACGGCACAACAGGCAGAAGCACTCGAAGAGATGAAAAGACTTACCAACAGCGATACGACGCAGACCGTCAGAAATGCACTGGCGTACTACTATGAGAAAGTCACAGCAGACGAAAATGCCAAAGAGTTAGCCAAAATCAATGCCATGCTGGATGTGCAGTAGCAGGGTATTTATATGCTGTACCGATTTCGCACGATAGATAAATTCGTGCACCTTTTCTACATTTAACAGCTTCATGACTTCTTGAAAACAGCTCCATTTCATTTTTTATCCGTTCATTTTAATTTACATTTAATCTTTTCCGTTCTATAATTAACCAACCAGTTAATTGATTAGAGGATAGCTATAGTGAAAACACAAAAACGTGATGCGGAAGCGTCTAAAAGAGCCATCATTACCCATGCGATTGCCCTTTTTTCCGAAAAGGGGTATGCATCGGCATCAATGGATGAGCTGGCAAAACGCTGCGGACTCAACAAGGCGATGGTCTTTTACTATTTCAAAAACAAAAAAGGACTTTACGAGGCGGTCATGCAGGAGGTGCTCGACCAGATACAGGAGGCGGTGATGGAAGAGAACAAAACCCATACCCGTCCAAAAGACGAACTTGCGGGGTTCATCAGAACCTATGCAAAGTTTGCGTGTGAACACCCCTATCTGCCGGCACTGCTGCTTAAAGAGCTCAGCGATAGCGGAGCGGTCGTACCTGACATGCTTTTTGGCTCCATGCGTAAACTCTTTGCACTCTTTAGCGACATTCTTAAAAGAGGCGAAGAGCAGGGGTGCTTTGAAGATGCCGTGCCGATGATACTCTATTTTATGGTACTCGGTACACTCAACCTGATGGTGACAACCAAACCCTTGCGCCTGAAGGCGGCACAACTGGACGATATTGCGCTCGATACCTGTGCCGAGTGTGACATAGACGAGATTGCCGACTATATAGTGGAGAAGATGATGTATATGCTAAAGGAGAAGAACAGATGAAGTATAAATTGCTGCTAGCCTCGATGATTGTAGGGGTGCAGCTGCAGGCAACGACCATTACGCAGTTGCTGCAGTCACTCGAAAAGAGACCGGAAAATACGCTTGATACTCTGGCGGTAGAGAAAAGCGCGCTCGGTGTGCAGTCTCTGAACGACAAGCTGATGCCAACAGTGAACCTGAGCGCAGGATACGATGTGTACAACTCGCCAAACGGATTGCTGCCCGTACCGCCGAACAAGATGATAGGCATGGTCAAAGACCAGTCAATAGGACAGCCTTTCTCCAAACAGATACTGCATGAGAGCGTCTCTTTCACGTGGCCTCTTTTTGTCATGTCCGTCTATACGCTCAAGGAGAAAGCGCGTCTGCTGCATATGGCATCAAAAGAGAAAAAGAAGCTCAACCTGCTTCAGCGTGAAGCGGTCGTTGTGGGTTCCGTGGCGCAGCTGCGCTACCTCGAGTCGCTCAAGGCGGCACTGAAAGTCAAAAAGCGTTCCATTCTCGAAACGGAGAAGAGTACACGGTTGAAAGTCAAAGAGGGCAGGGTACCTGAGAGCGCATTGTTTGTACTTGGCAGCCATATTAATGAGCTTGACATATCACTCAATACTATCGAACAGAACATCAACCTGCTCTCTTCCAAAATAGAGACACTGACGGGCATTGCGCTTTCACACAGTGTTCCGCTCAAAGAAAAGCATGCGCTCAAGCGCGGAGAGATATTTGCGCTCAAACCGCTTGAAAAACGTGTAGAAGCGGGCAAACGTGCCGTCAAGGCGGCAGAGCAGGCGTACTATCCGAGCATTGTGACCAAAGGAAACTATGCATTCTCCCAGGCCGATGCCTACAACAATGGCAAAAATCTGCACGAACAGTTTGGCAATGCCGGTATTTATGTAACTATGCCGATCTTTGACAGTAGCAAAGGTACGGCATCGCAGGAAGCGAAGCTTGCCTATTTGCAGGAGAAGACACAGTATGAGCAGACCCGTCATACGCTGAGTGTGCAGGCAAAACAGCTACAGCATGAAATCGGGCTGCTCAGACGCTCCATTGCACTGGCAAAAAAGAGCGTGGCCGACCAGACAAAACTGCTCAACATTGCCAAAGTTTCTCTGCGAAACGAAGAGATTACGCAGGAGGAGTACCTCCGGTATGAAGATGCGCTTGCCGATGCAAAGGCCAACCTTTACAACTTCCAAGCAAAGATGTGGCAGGACACTGCCCAGCTTGCCGTAATTTACGGAAATGACCTGAAAGGAATCGTACAATGAAAAAAATCGTAAAAATACTCATCATACTGGCAGTGATCGCTGCGCTGGCACTCTTGGGCATCAGAGCCGTTAAACACAAGCGTGCCCAGGAGGCAAAAACACCGCAGGCAAAAATATACCCGATTGTCGTCAATACCATGACTCCTGCACCTTCGGAGGTGAAACTGACCCTGCCGTATCTGGCAACGGTTGCCAATGAAGCGGATGTGACACTCTCGTCGCGTATTGCATCACGTGTAGAGAAAATCGCTAAAAGCGGCATGCGTGTTGCCAAAGGTGAAACGGTCGCACAGCTCGATACGACAGACCTCAGTGCCAATATTGAAGCGCTGAAAGTATCGCTTGCCAATGCACACAAAAGCTATGCGCGTACCCAGGCACTCTACAAAGTCAAAGGGGCTTCGGTCGAGCAACTGCAAAAAGAGCAGTCTCAGATCGCATCACTTGAAGCGAAACTCAAGGGGCTGGAGAACCAGCTTAGCTATGCGACCATCACGGCACCGGTGGACGGTACCGTTGCCAAAACCATGGCGGCAGTCGGTGATGTGGCAATGCCTGGCAAACCGCTGATGCAAATCAGTGCGGACAACGGATTCAGCCTCCTGGTACGTACACCGCAGGACATTACGCCAAAAGCAGTGCTCTTTGGCGGGAAAAGCTATGTTCTGCATCCTCTTGGCAGCACCTTTAGAGGGCTTAAGGAGTACAAAGCCTACATCGACACGGCAAAAGGGCTGAGTGCGGGTGAACGTGTAGAAGTGAATGTGGTTATCTTTGAAGGCAGGGGTGTACTTTTGCCTTTTGATGCCATTCTTGACAGAGGTGGGAAAAGCGATGTGATGGTAGTTGAAAAAGAGCATGCTGTCGCCAAAGAGGTACACATTGTTCAAAGCGGTGAGCAGGGGGTTGTTGTTGCCGATGTGCCTACCGATAAAAAGATTGTCGTTGCAAAACCGGACATAATGCTGAAGCTTACCAGCGGACATGCGCTTAAAATAAAGGAGTAGCGGATGTTTTCGTTTTTTTACAAAAGGCCCTATCTGCTCTATTCGATAATAGCCGCCTTTTTTGTCATGGGGATCATTGCACTGACAACCCTGCCTAAGAACCTCTTCCCCGATGCCAACCCGCCGCAGGTTATTGTCATTACGACAGTACCGGGAGCGACGGCACAGGTTGCTGCCTCAACGGTTTCAAAGCCTATTGAGGAGGAGATATCCCGTCTGGGACTGGTAACGGATGTCAGTTCTGTGAATGTGGCGAACTTTTCCATTGTAAAAGCCGATTTCGATTATAAAAAAGGACTCAATGCAGCGGCAGTGGATGTTGCGAATGCCCTGAGTATCGTCAAATCAAAACTTCCCAAAGGAACCAACCCTGCCATTTATACTGCAGGAGATTTTACGCTGCCTGCTGATGTTATCTCTATGACTCCCCAAAACGGCCAGATGACACTTGCCGACATTAGAAAAGTGGCGGACAGTTTCATTAAACCGGCACTGCTTAGCAACAGCCAGATCGGAAATGTCGAGGTCTTTGGCGGGTATCAGAGTGCTATCAACATAGAGGTAGATCCCTTTAAAGCCAAAAAGTACCATGTGAACTTCGAAAACATCGCCAAGGCCATCGGTACGCTCAATCGTGATATGCCTTTGGGATTCATCAAGGGTGACAACGACTTTTATACCGTGACATTCTACGGAGAAAAAGACAATATTGAACGGCTCAAACAGCTGCAGATCATGCCAAATGTCCGTCTTTCCGACATTGCCGATGTGACCTGGAGCTACCAGAAACGTACCAGCGGATATATTGGTAACGGTAAAGATGCCATTGCGCTGGCAATCCAGCGTGCCCCCGGCGGCAGTGTGCTTGATGTAAGCAAGGCGGCACGTGAAGAGATGAAGAAGCTTGAAGCGAAATATCCCAATATCCGTTTTGAAATCTCCGATACACAGCGTGATCTCATTGAGCAGGCGAATGACAATATGCTCGAAGCGCTGCGTGATGCCATCATCTATACGCTGCTTGTTATCATGCTCTTTTTGGGAAATTTCCGTGCCATTGTTGCGGCAGGGCTTTCCATTCCGATGGTATTCTTCTCCACCATGGCGATCATCTGGCTTACCGGCGGTGAGCTGAACATTGTCATCTATACTGCCATCATCCTCGCACTGGGTATGCTTACCGATGATGCGGTTGTGGTGCTCGAGAACATAGAGCGGCATTTGACCGAAGGGCATGAAAAACTTGAAGATGCCATTGTCAAGGGTACCAAAGAGGTACTCAGCCCGGTCTTTGCGGGTACCATTGCGACCATTGCCATTTTGTTCCCTCTGATGTTTGTCGGAGGATTTCCGCAGAAGATCTTCCGTCCGCTGATCGAGACGCTGATTATTGCGTTGCTGGTAAGCTGGTTCCTCTCCATTACCTTCATTCCGCTGCTTTCGAAGTGGCTCTATAAGAACGGTACGGGAAAAACCAAAATAGAAGAGGGCTTCGAGTGGTTCTACCAAAATACCATCGGCAGACTGGTCAAACCGTATGAAGGCATTATTGCATTTTCCAACGGAAAGTACTGGTTCCCAAGACGGATGGTGCTGACAGTAGGTGTCATTATGGTACTGCTCATGAGTATGAAGAACATTATGCCAACCATCGGTAAAGATGCCATGCCTCCTATGGATACAGGGATCATCAAAGCACAGATCGCCTTCAGTGCCAATGAAACGGTTGAGAGTGCAGAGCGAAAAATGCAGCCGTTCCTGAACTGGCTTGACACACAAAAGTGGGTGAAGATGAGTTCTGTAGCCTTCGGTTCGGAACCGGGGGTACTCAGCCTTGGGTCGGGAAATCTTCCTGCGGAAGCGACCATTACCATTAATGCAGTCAACCGTTTTGAACGTAAAAAGAGTATGTGGGAGCTCGAAGACATTATTCGTGAAAAACTCTCACACCTCGAAGGGCTGAAGCGCAATGATGTATTTGACTTTGGTGCGACAGCGCTCTCTTCGATCAAGGCAACGGTCGATGCGAGACTCAGCTCGCCTTATGTGGACGATCTGCCCGATGCGGCACACAAGGTTGCCAAAGCCATTGAAAATGTCAAAGGATTGACCTCCGTTTCAACCAGTTGGGACAAAGACTTCATGGAGGTTGAACTCGACATTGACGAGAACAAGGCACTCAGTTACGGAATTACGCCATACCAGATTGCAACGCAGCTGCCGATTAAAGGGCAGGTGGTCGGACTTAATGCAGACTTTCAGTCGATGAACACGCAGGTGGTCAGGCTCTACCTCAAAGGCAAGTTCTCCGAAAACATCGAGACACTCAGGCTGCTGCCAATCACGACGCCGCAGGGTGAGGTACCGCTGAGTCATCTGGCGACACTCAAGCGTCATCTGACCTTTGCGAAGATAGAGCGTGACAAGATGCTCTACAGTGTCGATGTCAACGGGTACAGGGCAAAACGTCCGGTCACACACCTGACAGACGATGCGATAGCCGCGCTTAAAGATGCCAATGTCAGCGATATTCAGATTGACCAGACCGGTGACATCGCACAGATACAGGACAGCTTCAAGCGTATGCTCAAAGCCATTGGTCTGGGGGTCATTGTCCTGATTATGACACTGATCGCGATCTATCGCTCTGTCAGACTGGCATTCATTATGATTCTGGTACTGCCGCTTTCACTCATAGGTGCGGCATGGGGGATGCTGCTTTTTGACAAGCCAAGCTGCATGCCAAGTCTGCTGGGTATCTTGCTGCTGTTTGGTATTATTATCAAGAATGCCGTACTGCTCATCGACTTCTACCAGGGGTACCGAGAGCAGGGCGAGAGTCCGTTTGAGAGTGCGCAGGAGGCGGTACGGGTACGTTTCCGTCCGGTCATGATGACGGCGTTTGGTACGATTGCGGGGATGATCCCGATCGCACTGGAGCAGGCAGTGGGGCTCGAGCGACTCTCTCCGCTTGCCGATGTCGCGATAGGCGGGCTTTTGGTCGGTACACTGCTGACACTGGTCTATGTACCGATGTACGCATACATCTTTGACAAGGGCAATAAAAAAAATAATCCGATCAATGTCATAGAAAAGAGCATTTAACGAATAAAGGGTATTATTTTACCGAAATTTGAACTGAAAGGATTGTGATGGATATAAAAGAGTTCTTTGCCTATGGTGAAAAGGTACCCGGTTATGAAATACGGGTGCTTAATGAGCGTGAAGCACGCGCTGCTGCGGCAATTTTATTCGTCGGTGCATTTTTGGGACTGACAAACGGAGTGATGCTACATACGGCTACCTTTTCCAAATATTTTGTCACCTTTTTTGCCATCGATTTTACGATGCGCATTATCCAGCCGCGCTACGCACCGAGTCTGCTGCTGGGGCGTTTTTTTGTGCGCAACCAAAAGCCCGAATATGTCGGGGCGGTACAAAAACGTTTTGCATGGATGCTTGGGTTTATTCTTGCATGGCCGATGTTCTACTATCTGGTCATCGACTTTCAGCCCAATCCGCTGAAAGTACTGGTATGTCTGATCTGTATGGCGCTGCTCTTCTTTGAGTCTGCATTCTCCATCTGTCTGGGATGCAAGATTTTCGAGTGGATCAAACGTAAAGACCCCAAATACTGCCCGGGTGGTGTCTGTGAACTGCAGGTAAAGGATCCGGTACAAAAATTTACACCGGCACAGGCGGTCATTCTGCTTGTAACGGTGTCGGTGATGTTTTATGGTATATATGCTTATTTTGCCAAGCAGCCTGACAGAACTGTTTTTATGAAAAAAATGAAAATATTGATGATGAGCCAGGCAGAACTCGATGCAATGCAGAAAGCAAAAGAGAAGGCCGAAGAGGATGCCTTTTTCAATGATGAAGAGGATGAGGATTTTTAAGCCGTTTTTTCCTTGAAGCACTCCCCTGGAGTGTTTTGAAGATAAAACAACGTTTTATCTGTAATACAAGATACAACTATAGAAAGGATTAACTATGCAGGCACCAACACCTGAACAGGTAGAAGAGATGATGATAGAAAAGATGGGCGCACTGCCCCAGAGCCTCAACAGCGCAAAAGCGATCGATCCGAGATTTCTGGTCGAGCAGGCGATGAGCAGTAAATTCAGTGTGCAGGATGAGAAGAACCCTTTCGATCCAAAAACATCGATGATGATCGCGCTGGCAGCCTCCCTTACGCTTGGCAGTGATGAGTGTATCCAGGAGCAGACCAAAATGCTCAAGAAAATGGGTATCACCAAAGAGGAGCTTGCCTATCTGGTACGCATCGTCAAGCATGCGCAGGGCAGTGCGGTCATGGGCAATGCCAAAGCAGCGTTCGACACTTTTGAGAGCTAAGCGTCAAAAGAACAGCAAATGGTCGAGACGATAGAGCGTGACAGGAACGATCTCTTTGCCTACAGGTGGGGAGAGCGTTTTTTTAAGAATCCCAAAACGCTTTTTGTAGTACGCAGTCTGGCGCTTGGGGTATTTGTCTACGCTCTGGCGTACGGGTTTGCACATCCCTATGCCTCTGAAAACCATTTCACTACAGCGGTATTCTGGTCGTTTTTCTGGCCCTTTTTTATGTTTTTCTCCCTGCCGACACTGGGAGCGTATTTCTGTTCCGTCTGCCCGCTTGCATTTGTAGGAAAAAAGCTTACCAAGCGCAAAGGCAAAGCCGTACCGATGCCAAAAAGCATTGAAAAATCCCTATATCAGTCTGGGTATCGTACTGGGTGTCTACTGGGGGCTTTTCTATGCGTTTCCGACGGTCTTTGCCGGGGGCATATGGGTCAGGTGATAATGATAACTTAGTCTTCTCTATGCTATATTCGCCAAAGCCAAGGAGTATCCATGCCCAGAAAACCCCGTATAGAACTAGCAGGTAAATACCATATCATCAACAGAGGAATAGATAAAATGAATATCTTCCGTCATAGAGATGACTACGCTTACTTTGAAGAACTCATGTGTTTTCAAATGAAAAGTTATGGTATTACGCTGCATAACTACTGCTTAATGTCTAACCACTATCATCTACTTATAGAAACCTCTACAGATAACCTCTCCAAATTCATGAGACAACTCAATATGAGCTACGCCATCTACTTTAACAAAAAATACAAAAGAGTAGGACACTTGTGGCAAGGACGTTTTAAATCATGGTGCCTCACAGATGAAGCTTACCTCTATACGCTTATGCTCTACATAGAACAAAACCCACGGACTCCTTACAAAAATTATTTTTACAGAGAATTGTACTTATATATGAAGACACAACGGTAACAGAGTGGTTACAGTTTGGTGACTTATGCGATGAGTGAAGAAAAATATTAAAAAAATCTGCACTTTTTTAATGCATGATTTTGGTGTGTATCATATCTTGATAGAATCTTAAGATCAAACATCTGAATTTTGGAGAATATTATGGAGAGCAGAAAAGCAGGCTCTCCATAGGGTAGATATTTTGTTATTTTAGAGGAGCATTTTTAGGGTTATTTGCTTCAGCAAGAGCAATAAGCCCGCCTTTAATCACATGTACATTTTTAAAACCGATTCTTTTTAATCCTATTGCGGCCAGTGTCGCACGTGTACCTGAGTGGCAAACTACCATAACCGGTTTATCTGTAGGTATTTTATCAAGATTGTTTTTTTCAAAAAGTTTTTCTATCGGAATATGCAATGCATTTTCTCCGCTAAGAGCAATGACTGAGGCTTCCCCGTCCGTACGTACATCCAAAAGGGCAACAGGCTTATTTTCCTTCAGAAGCTTCATGACATCTTTGGCCTTGACAAAAAGTTTAGAGTCTGCACAGGCCTTTTGTGTCATATGTGAATAAAAGCTGTTAAGTTCCCCGGCTTTCGTAGCATCATAAGCGTTTGCAGAGACAGCGAAGAGTAAAGCAGCCGCAGTTAAGAGTAATCTGTTTTTCATCTATTAATCCTTGTTATAATATTTTTAACAATAAATTATAACATGTGTAACTTATAGTAAGGACAACTATTTATCAGATTTTAGTTTGGTATCATTGTTTTATCTCTTGCTACGCAATAATGATATTCCTGAACTCCTTTTAAAAACAGTTTTGTGGCAGCAGATCTTATACTTATCTGCTTAAGGGATTTTCGGTGCTCCTATCTCGTCCCCTAAAAAAGCGTAGCTTTTACCTATGCGGGCTACAGGTTTAAAAGATATTGTCAATCTCTCTTTGTCAATAATCGCACTGTTGTCTATAAATATTTCATTTACATTCAGTACAAGCGGTATCGTTGTGCCGCCTCCTAAATCTATCTCTTGATTCAGGGTACAAAAGTAGGCAGCCGGGACATTTTTAATCATCGGTGGGTAATGCTCTTTCAAACGCTCTGTCTCTATCGAAAAGAGTTGGGCTTCGCTTAACTCCTTATCCAGGGCTTTTGAGCTGTAGTGCATCTTCTCCAGGTCGCCCTCTTTAACCATGCAGATAGTACACTTTTTATGTTTTCTAATGTTTGCCAGTGTGTCTTTGGGGCTTCCGTCCGGTTTATGCCCTACAGATATCAAAACAGATGCAGGTTCGGAAGAGAGCCCTATAAAGTAGGAGAATGGGGCAATATTTACCACTCCCTCATCTTCGGTAACAACCCATGCAATCGGTCTTGGTATAATCGTTTGTGCCATAAGTTTGTAAGTCTCGTTTATCTTTTTGTCTTTATCAAAGTCAAATATCACGCATTATCCTTTTTCTCTTTTAAACTTTTTTCATGAATACTGATAGCCTTGCCATGCAGCAGTGCATCCGAAATTTTCTTGTGTGCTTTTTCCAATATACGAGAAAATGTTGAACGCGAAATTCCCATACTCTGCGCACACTGCTCCTGATACAACCCCTCATAGTCGCTAAGCCTTATCGCTTCCATCTCATCTTCTAACAGATAGACACTCTCCAGCTCAACTCTCCTGACACCGCACGGCTTAAAGCAGACTTCACTATGGTCTTTGTCGATTACTCTTTTAATTTTTCGTCTTCCTCGCACTTAGCTCCTCTCTTTCA
>JAUUDF010000037.1 GCA_030826885.1 Sulfurovum sp.
GAGGAGAGAGCGCATGAAAAAAATTGTAATATTGATGATAGCGAGTATTGTTTCGGTACTGAGTGCAGTAGAAATTGAGTTAAGTGGTGCCGTCATTTCGGATAACCAGAAAATGATGACAAGCCGCTATATGGGATATGTCAAAAACATGGCAGTGAGCGAAGGGGATATTGTCAAAAAAGGGCAGTTGCTCTATGAGATCGACTCCAAAGATATTGAAGCGGCAGAGCGTCAGGTCGATCTGGCGATTTCCCAGGCGAGACTGGCGCTGCAGATGAACAAGAACCAGTTGAATAATGTCCTGATAAACCTCGCCCGACACAAAAGACTTTACAAGAAAAAGATGGTTTCTACCTATGAAGTGGAAAACCTTGAACTGATGGCGAAGAACCTTAAAGATATGGTTAAAATTGCCGAAGAGCAGCTCAAGCAGGCTGAAGCGAAGAAGGATGAAGTGCTCAACCAGTACAAATATTTGAGAATCACAGCACCCAATGACGGTGTAATTGTTGCCAAAAAGCTCAATGAAGGAGAGATGGCTATTCCCGGAATGCCCGGTGTAGTACTGACCGATCTTAGCAGACTGAAAATTGTTGCGGAAATTTCGGAGTCGCAGTTGAAATATATCCATCTTGGCAAAAAGGTCGATGTGGCAATTCCGTCTCTTGGATTCAAGACGACCGGTAAAATTTCTTCAATCATTCCCAACTCCAACCCGATGACGCACAAGTTTAAAATCAAGATCGAGTTTGACCGTAAAGACAAATCTGTCTATCCGGGGATGTATGCGAAGATCCTGATAAAGGCGTAACCGATGGAAAAGAAACATGAATATCAGGTAACCGACTATGCCGGTAAACTGGCGAAGACATTTCTTCGTAATCCACTTACGTCGGTACTCGGTGTATTTTTGTTGATTATGGGGTATCTCTCCTTGAGTATTATGCCAAGAGAGGAAGATCCCCAAATCGCCATCTCTGGTGGTGGTGTCGTCGTTGCCATGCCGGGTGCCACACCACGGGAAATAGAGAATATCATTATCAATCCGCTTGAACGTAAACTGCGGGAAGTCAAGGGGATTGAGCACATCTATGGGCAGGCATTTAACAACTACGGTACGGTCAGTGTGATGTACTATATTGGGGAGAATCGTGAAGATGCGAACCTGAAGCTGTATGACAAGGTAATGCAGAATATGGACAAGATGCCCAAGGGGGTTATGCAGCCATTGGTCAAACCGTTTGATATTGACATTGATATTCCCATACTCACTTTCGCTTTCTATGCAAAAGACAAGAAAGTCGATGACGTGAAGCTTTTTAAAATCGTTCGTAAACTGCAACAGAAGATCAATGCGGTCAAGAATGTTGCAAAAACGACCGTCAAGGGAGCACGTAAAGAACAGTATAACATAGAAGTGGATATGGGGAAACTCTCTGCCTACCATCTCTCTCTCGGACAGATTATGAAAGCGGTACAGTCCGTTGCGGTGGATGTACCTGATGTCAAGGGGCGTACTAAGAAGAATGAACTGGTTATATTCGGTGTCAAAAATGCCATCGAGAGTGTAGAAGATGTCAAGAGCGTTATCGTTGCGCAGTATATGGGTTCTCCGATATATTTGCGCGATGTAGCCAAAGTAACCGACGGTATGGACATTCAGAATTTCAAAACTGCCAAGTTGCGTTTCAAAGAAGATGAACATGCTAAGTCCCTTGGTCAAGAGCGCTCCCAGGTCACACTGACTGTTTCGAAACTTGCAGGTACCAATGCCGTGTTTGTCGCAGAAGATGTACTTGAAGTACTTAAAGAGCATCAGGATGAACTGACCAAAGAAGGAATAGGATACATCATTACCCGTAACTATGGGGAACGTGCGAATGAAGCGGTTAATGAGCTGATGGAACACCTTGTCATTACAATTATTATCATTGCACTGATGCTGGTCTTTGCATTGGGATGGAGAGAGTCGATCATCGTTACCTTTACGGTACCTGCGATTTTGGCAGTAACACTTTTTGTTGCCTACCTCTCAGGCCAGACGATCAACCGTATTACCCTTTTTGCCTTCCTGCTTTCACTCGGGCTTTTGGTGGATGCGGCGATCATTGTGATTGAGAATATCCACAGACACCTGCATGCGCACGATGTGGATCAAAAAGAGATGGATGAACTGCTCATAGAAGCGACCGATGAGATTGGTGCACCGACAAACGTGGCGACACTGGCGATTATCTTGACGATGGTACCAATGGCATTTGTTGGCGGGATGATGGGATCGTTCATGAAACCGATTCCTCTGAATGTTCCGGTCGCACTAATTGCATCTCTGTTTGTGGCATACATTTTTACACCGTATTTGAGTTTGAAACTGTTGAAAAAACCGACACATAAACATCACCATAAAAAAGGGGGTAAATAATGAAAGGGTTGCAAAAATTCATTTACACTATCCTCGGCAGCAAGAAAAAGAAGCGTATGGTGATCATTTTAACAGCTGTGGCATTTTTTGCCACACTGATGATGTTCCCGACAAAAATGGTTTTGGCGAAGATGCTTCCTGGCAAGAGTGACAACACCTTCTCCATTTATGTCGATACACCGACGGGAAGTTCAATAGAGCAGACAAAAAAGGTGAGTGAATGTGTGCTCGATATGCTTCAGAATGAGAAAAACATTGTCAATATGGAACTCTTTGAAGGACAGGGCATTCCTCTGGATTATGCAGGTCTTGTCAAGGGCTCGGCCATGAAACATACAGAAAATGTGGCGGAGATTGCCGTGAATCTGACAGACAAGCATGCCCGAAAAGAGCCCTCCTTTTTGATGGTACAGCGACTAAGACCTGTTGTTAAGAAAAAGTGTGAACCACTGGTGAAAGGAAGCACCATCAAGTTTGTCGAACAGCCTGCTGGTCCTCCGACACTTGCTTCGATTGTTGTGGAGGTACATGGTGAAAATATTGACAAAATTCGAAAACTTTCCAAAGAGGTTGCCGCGATTTTGACAAAAACAGATGGTCTGGTCGATGTAGATGTCATGGCGGATGATATTTATGACAAGTATGAACTTGTACCGGACAAAGAGAAGATTGCACGAAGCGGTCTGAGTGTTGAGCAGGTAAACAACATTCTTTACCTTGCCTTCGAAGGGATGGAAATTGCGCATAAAAACTCCAAGGACAACCCTGACCAGATACCAATGTTCCTGATTCTTTCCAAAGAGAGCAAAAGTCTTGAATCACATAGTGAGGATGCGCTTGTAAGCAAGATATCTTCCTTGAACCTGATGAACCAGAAAGGGATGCTCGTACCGCTTAGTGAAGTGGTACATATTCGTAAAGTAAAATCGAGTCCATCGATTATGCATAAAGACCTTGAACGCATGATCAATGTCGTTGCCGAGACAGATATGGTTTCACAGGTCTATCCGCTGCTCGATGCGAGAGAGAAGATGATCGAGTACTTTTCAAAGGATTACAATGTAACAAAAGAGCCAGGAATGAGTACCTATATGTTCGACCTGCATCTGACAGATAAAAAAACGGGAGAGAAGTTCCTGCTTCGCTGGGATGGTGAGATGAAAGTGACACTCGATACTTTCCGTGACCTTGGGGGTGCATTCATTGCTGCCTTGGTACTGATTTTCCTCCTTCTGGTTGTTTATTATAAAAGTTTTGTCCTCAGCGGGATCATATTGCTGGGCTCTTTCCTCTCAATCATTGGAGTGATTTTGGGACACTGGGTAGCGAACTGGTTTACATCGGAGACGTTCTTCCTGACTGCGACATCGCTGATTGGGTTTATTGCCCTGATGGGGATCAGTTCACGTAACTCGCTTCTGTTGATCGATTTTGCAAAATCACTGATGGAGTGCCGTGGTATGGAGAAGCGTGAAGCGATTGCCGTGGCAACGGCAACCCGTGCCAAGCCTATTGCTCTGACAGCGGTTGCAATCATACTCGGTTCTGCGCTGCTGGCGAGTGACCCGGTCTTTGGCGGGCTGGGAGTTGCTCTCATATCGGGTACGGTTGCTGCTGTCTTTGTTTCATTGCTGTTTGTACCGGTTTTGATGCACAATGCCAAAGCGATGGACTTTGAGCCGGCTGATCATTGTGATGTCAAAAATATTTCCATTACAAAATAGGGGCGAATGATTTTCCCTCTTTTGTAAGTCTTTTTAGCAGGTGTGTTGCAGGACAAACACATTCTGCAACTTTCTATCCAAATCTCGAAATAGCATTCAACACGCGTCTTGCCGTTTTTACCTACTCTTTGCTATAATCTTGCACTTTATATTTAAGGATGAACTATGGCGACAATCGGTATGGGAGATATTAAAAAAGGTGTCAGACTTGAGCTTGATGGAAACCCCTATAAGGTAGTGGAGTTTCAGCATGTCAAACCGGGAAAAGGTGCGGCATTTGTACGTATTAAAATCAAAAATCTCAAGTCTGGAAAGGTCATTGAAAAGACTGTACATGCAGGGGACAAATTTGAAGTACCTGAACTTGAGCAGAAGACCATGCAGTTTCTCTATGATGACGGTGAGTTCCTTCAGTTTATGGATACCACGACATTCGATCAGATCGGTCTTACGCATGAGCAGGTGGGCAAAGATGTAACGGATTTTCTGGTTGACGGTATGGAGACAGATATTCTTTTCCATAACGGTGAAGCAATCACGGTCGAACTGCCTAATACCTACGTATATGAAGTTGTAGAGACACCGCCAAACTTCAAAGGTGATTCACAGGGAGGAAAGAAGCCCGCGACGCTTAACAGCGGTGCTGTAATTCAGGTGCCTTTCCATGTGCTTGAAGGTGACAAGGTGAAGGTAAATACCGTTGAGGGTGAATATCTGGAGAAAGCCAAATAGGGCTTTTCCAATAAGCTATATGTCTATGTGGGGTGCGGCACTATGGCACCCCCCCTTGTTAAAAATGCTTAACGCGCGAGGGCGCGTTATTTCTTCTTTTTTCTAAATATTCTCTGACACTCTTTTACAATGGCATCAGGAACAGTGGCAATGGTCATAAACTCTGACATTTGCAGGCGCGGATACATAACTGAAATATAGTATTTTGGGTCCATAATATATGCTTTTCCGTTTTTAATGAGAACGGGGTAGGGAAGCAGTGCGGCATTGTTGGTACCGATGCGGTATGGGAATTTCTGTGTACGTTTTCTAAACTTCATGCCAAAGAGTACAGCACCGTTAGGCAGGTTTTGTTGGAAAACGACCTGCTTTTTCCCCTGGATGTTTGCTTCAAGGTCATTTCCCAAAGCGACTTCAACCATATCTTTGTATTGCGGCATACCGTTCATGAACTGGTACTTTGGCAGGAGCTGGAATTTGAGCTTGTCTTTTGAATTGACCATTCCTTTGAAGCTGCCTGTGATCTTTTTGAGAATTTCTGTGGGTACTTTGGATTCAAAATTTTCACCCATAAATGCCTTGGCAAGGTAGAGCGGGTTTGTTACAGAGATGTGATTGTCTTTTTTGTTGACAAGCAGACGCAGTGAGGCGAGGAATTCAGCGTTTTTGTCAGCAGCCAGTTTTTCAAGTGCATCGTTGGTAAAGACAATGACCGTCAATTCTTTCTTTTTGTCAAGCGGTGTGACGGCAATAATCTTGAATCCGGCCTTTTCAAGAATGCTTTTTGCTTTGTTTGCATCCATGTATGGTGCTCTGAGGTAGGTGGAGATACGTCCGCCGTTGTCTACTTCTCCAAGTTTGTCCGAAGTATTGACAGCTTTTTCTTTTTGTGTTCGTTGCTCCAGCGGAACATAGCCTGGCGGTACACGTTTTGAGAATTTGATTGCACGCGAATTGAGCATGTTCTCATTGTCAATTTTGAGTGAAACCGGTTTGGGTACCTCAGGCGGTTTTGGAATAGTGATATGTACCGTGCCGCTTTCTGTTTGGATCTGCTGTGCAGATTGCTGTTTGGGTGCTGCTTGTGTTTTTGCTTCTTTTGCTACGGTCTGAGTTGTATTTTGTGTCTGTTTCTGTTTTGTTTGTACAGGCTCTTTTTTGGACTCTTTGCGTTCGTCAATACTATAGACACTGCCCGGTACAGGTCCGGTTGGCGTCATATCGACTTTTAGAGGTGCAGGGGTCTCTTTGAGCGGGTTGACGTTCGTTACAGCCTGCATACCCATGCTTGTGAGTATTTGCGGGATTTCACGGTCAAGTTTGTCCATCCACCCTACACGTTTGGCAGAGGTGATATGCAGGGTGTTTTTGACATTGGCAAGGCTTGGCATACCGATAACCATTTTGTTGGAATCTTTTTTGATGTAGACGTACATGGTACAGGGAGCGAAGAGTCCTGCATCGGGACGTGATCCATCCGTGTCGAATACATTGTAGGAGTAGGTCAGGTGGCAGAGTGAGTAGCTCCAGAAGGCATCGAAACCTTCAAGGTACTCTTCTGCATTGTCTGTCTGCATGAAATCATGAAAACCGGCAATGAGGTAATGTTTGTCAATAAACGCCAGTTCAAACTTGTTTTGGATCTCTTCGAGAAATTCATCCAGATCGTCCGGACGTTCGAAAGTGTACTCAAAGTTGATCATTTTCTTTTTGGTGGTGTTGTGATAAGGGATGTACTCTTTGGTGTAGGTAAGTCCCTTTGACTTGAAATACTTCTCCGTAAGGGCATCGAGTGGTTTGAAAGAGTCAATGAACTGCTTGCGTACCTCCTCATCGGTAATGCCGAGAATATCAAGCATCGCTTTGGGCATAAGGTGTCCGACATGGGTGACTTTGTCTGACTTTCGTTTGTAAATGAGCATGTTGAAAGGAGAAAAGCCTGCCAGTCTTGGATCTTTGTTGAAGAGTTTCATGACAAGATCATCATTGACTGCAGGCAGAAAGCTAAGCACATCCAGTTGGGTTGTGCCGTATTTCGCTTCATACTGGTCATTGACCCGGTGATGCGGGTCTGCCATAATGAAACCGATCTTTTTAATCTCTTTTTCTACCAGCGCATTGTACTCCTTCTCGACATTACCTTCAAGTACATAGAATACGGCAAGTGCATCCTCGTGTGTGTCTGTTTTTGGTTCTGCGGCAAAAGTCATCACCGATAGCAATAGTACAAGTGTAAATTGTACTATTTGACGTAGCTGTAGCATGAACATCCTTTAGTGTAAACTTTTATTCTCCGTAATGGAAATAATAATGCTTAATAATAACATAATTAGTATCTAAAAAATGAATTGAAATGATAAATTTTAATAAGGAAAAGTGAAAAAGCTACCAAACGTATCTGGTAGCCTGAAAGGAGGAAAAGGAACGGAGCGACTATTTGTCGTCTGTCGCTTCTTTCACAGAATCTCTGGTGTCGTGAGAAACTGTTTTGGTGGAGTCATTGGCATTGTCAGAAACCTTTTTGACAGAATCTCTGGTATCGTTAGAGACGGTTTTGGTTGTATCATCGAGATCGTTGGAAACTTCTTTGATGGAATCTCTGGTGTCATTGGAAATGGTTTTGGTAGAGTCATTGACATTGTCGGAGACATCTTTGACAGAATCTCTTGTATCGTTAGAAACCGTTTTTACAGAATCTCTACTGTCATTGGAAACTGTTTTTACGGAATCTCTGCTGTCGTTAGAAACTGTTTTTACGGAATCTCTGCTGTCGTTAGAGACTGTTTTGGTCGCATCATTGATATCTTTAGAGACGGAGATTGCAGAATCTTTCATGTCTTTTGACGCGATAGTGGTAGAGTCTTTGAGGTCCTTTGTCGTATTGGTAATGGAGTCTTTTGTATCTTCGGCCACTTCAACAGTTGCATCTCTGACATCTTTGCTTGTAGAAACCTGTGCAGTTTTAAGGTCGTCAGATACTTTTACAGATGTATCTTTTGCATCGTGGCTGACATTTGTAACGGTACGTTCAGCACTTTTACTGGTTTCTACCGCACCGTCTTTCATGCTCTCAACACTGTCTTTTGCATCTTTACTCATGCTGATTGCTGCTTCTTTCATGTCTTTGAACATGTCTCCGAAGCTGAAATCCGCATGAACACTTGTCATAAGTGCTGATGCTGCTACTACAGAAATGATTGTTTTTTTCATTGTGTAATCCTTTGTATTGTTTTGATGTAGCACAATAGTATCACCAAAAGTTTAAATAAAAACTTAAATATTATAAAAAAATGTCATCAATATTACTAATGTTAATAAATTGAATTGAGTTATTAATGATAACACGCTACAATGTCAATATCAAATTTATATCTTTCATAAGGAGACACAATGAAAAAGAGAATCATACAGATCGGAGCGGTACTGTTTATGGGAACTACCATACTCATGGCGAAAGGGTACACCCAGGCAGACAGGATCATGGATATGCAGAAGATGGCACAGGCTATGCAGGATATCCAGTCGGGACTGCTTTACAACAATCTTGACATCATTAAATCGGGTACGAGTGTACTGAAAGATACCATTATAAAGGTAAGAGCGATCGATGAAGAGGTGAACAATAAAGATATTTATGAAAAATGGCTCAACAACAACCTGAAAATGACCAACAAAATACAAAAAAAGATCCGCAAACATGCTGATACCCTTGAGGAGCGTTTTGCAGACGGTGATGCTGTTCAGGCACTGCAGGAGTACAGTAAAATCATCGGGCAATGTATGAAGTGTCATGTACGTTTGAGAAAGTGGTAAGTTCTTTAGATGAAAAAAACACTATTTGTAACTTTTTTACTCATATCCGCTCTCTATGCCAATAATATTGTCCTTACAGGAACAGTGATATCGGACGGGCAGAAGATGATCGGAAGCCGCTATATGGGCTATGTGAAAAAAGTCTATGTCAAGCTTGGCGACAAAGTCAAAAGGGAGGATGACCTTTATGAGATTGAGTCTGCCGAATTTGACATTATGAAGACACAGTCTAACCTGATGCTCGAACAGGCACAGATTGCACTGGAGTACTGGAAAGACAGACTGCATGTACTGAACAAAAAGAAGGAGAATGCCAAAAAGAAATTTGGTATGACAGGATTTGACTGGGATGATCTTGAGGCCCAGGTAGAGAATGTCAAGGCAATGATGGAGTCGACCAAAATTATGGTCAAACACGCTGCCGAGCAGGTAAAGCAGATGGCAGTTATCTTTAACTACCTGAAAATGAAAGCACCTTCTGACGGCGTGGTCGTGCAAAAGAACATTAAAGTCGGCGATATGATCATGCCCGGCATGCTGGCGATCGTCATTGTCGATACCGAACATCTTCAAATTGATGTTTCCATTTCCGAAGGGATCATCGGCAAGGTACGAGAAGGGCAGAAAATCGCAGTGGAAATTCCTTCTTTAAAGTATCATACTGTCGGGCGAATCCATGCGATCATCCCCGATGCCAACCCTATGACACACAAGATAAGAATGCGTGTTGCTTTCGACAAGGGGGGAAAAAACATTATTCCCGGCATGTATGCAAAAGTGATCATTCCGGACAAAGAAGTAAGGTAGAGCATTTTTTCTCTCTAAAGATGCGTGCTGTTTGCATTTGCGTGGTACAATTATCGTATCGGTACAGTAAAAGGAGAGAAAGAACAACATGGAAACACTCTACGACCTAATCATTATAGGCGGTGGTCCAGGCGGAATCGGTGCGGCAGTTGAAGCAAAGATGCTTGGACTTGAGAAAGTGCTTATGATCGAAAAGACAGACAACCATTCCCATACCATCCGCCAATTTTACAAAGACAACAAACGGGTAGACAAAGACTGGCAGGGGCAGAGTGTTGAACTTGAGGGCAATATTGATTTTGTGGATGGTACCAAAGAGAGTACACTCGACTATTTTGATTCCCTGCTGGATGATGATAAAATCGATACCCGGTTCAACTGTGCTGTAGAAAAGGTAGAGAAAGTCGGCGACGTATTCCATGTACATTCAGGGTGCGGCACAGATATGGCAAAGTATGTTATTGTCAGTATCGGTCGTATGGGAAAACCCAACAAACCCTCCTATAAAATTCCTCCTTCTCTCAAATCGCAGATTAATTTCAATTTGGACAAATGTGGCAGCGGAGAGAAAATTCTCGTCGTGGGTGGTGGAGACAGTGCCGTTGAGTATGCCTGTGACCTTGCCGACACCAATGATGTAACGCTTAATTACAGAAGAGAGAGTCTGACACGCCCCAACCCTACCAATCAGGGTATGATTGCATCGTACGCTGAAAAAGGTGCAGTAACCTTGAAACTGGGAGTTGACATCGAAGGGTTGGAAAATGAACATGGCAAGGTAAAGGTCAATTTTACCGATGGGTCTGAACTGTATGACCGTGTGATTTACGCTATTGGCGGTACGACTCCCAAAGATTTTCTGAAATCCTGCGGGATCACACTCGATGAGAACGGTGAGCCGATTTTTGACGAGAACTATGAAACGGAAGTCCCCGGGCTCTATATTTCTGGAGACATTGCCTTTAAAAGCGGCGGCAGTATTGCCATTGCACTCAATCACGGGCATAGAATTGTCTCGCATATCTTAAGTAAAAAGGAGTAAATCATGGCAAATGTAGTGATTCCCGTTGCACCGGGATTTGAAGAACTTGAAGCGGTAGCACTGATAGATGTCATGCGTCGGGGCGGTATTGATGTACGCATTGCGTACATTGAAGATGAATTGCACGGTGATTTGGTGACGGGAGCCAACGGTATTACGCTCAAAGCCGATACTTCCATCAACAACATCATTGTCGATGACTTCGATATGATGGTGCTTCCCGGAGGGTGGGGCGGTACACGTGCACTGGCGGAAAATGCCCGTGTGCAGGAACTGCTCAAAGAATTCAAGGCAAAAAAGATGGTAGGCGCGATGTGCGCCGCACCCTACGCACTCAAAAAAGCCGGTGTACTGGGTGATCGCTATACGGCGTACCCCGATGCAGTCGAGGAGATAGACCATCCGGGCTATGTGGCAGACGAAAAGGTGGTAGAAGACGGCAATGTTATCACCTCCCAGGGACCGGGCACAGCGGTTTGTTTCGGACTGGCGATCGTCAGGCGGCTTGTCGGCGAAGAGACTGCACAGCAGATCAAAGAGGGGATGCTGCTGAGCTACTGTTAGATGAAGGAGAAGCTGCGCAAATTCAATGAAAGGGTCGAAAACGATCCCAAACTGAAAAAAGCGGTTGACTCCATACGCCCCAAACGAACCTTCTGGGGTGTAGCAGGGATCGTAGCGTTTTTCTTCCTGCCGGAACTCATTACTTTTATTTGGCAGCCTGAGCTGATTGACTGGGCACACCACCATGCCATCACCGAACCGCTGGCTATGCAGCGGATGCTCTATAACCAGCTTGAAAAGATGTTTGCCGATGGAGTCAGCTGGGTCAATATAGGCATCGGTGTGCTGCTTCTGGTGTGGGTGTGGCGCGCCAAATAATTTAATCCTATATTCACCAAAACTCTGCTATATTCAAATGAAATCATATCGCAATAAAGAGGTCAAACAAGATGTCCGAAGAGCCGAGAAAACCGCGCTTTACCCACCTGCATCTGCATACTGAGTATTCCCTGCTTGACGGTGCCAACAAGATCAAGGCACTGGCCAAGAAGGTCAAGGAGCTGGGGATGGACTCGGTGGCGATGACCGACCATGGCAATATGTTTGGTACCATCGACTTCTACAACACCATGCGCAAAGAAGGCATCAAACCCATCATCGGGATGGAGGCCTATGTACACAACCAGCCCGAACTGGGAGACAAGTTGGTACGTCAGCGTTTTCACCTTTGTCTCTATGCCAAGAATGAAACCGGTTACAAAAATCTGATGTATCTCAGCTCCAAAGCCTACATCGAAGGGTTTTACTACTATCCGCGGATCAACTGGGATCTGCTCAAAGACCATGCCGAGGGGCTTGTCTGCTCCTCAGCTTGTCTTCAGGGTGAGGTCAACTGGCATCTGAACCTTTCCGAGCGTAATGTCAAGTTTGGTGCCAAAGGGTACGAAGAGGCGAAACGTGTCGCGCTGAAATACAAAGAGGTTTTTGGGGATGATTTCTATCTCGAGCTGATGCGTCATGGTATCGGTGACCAACACCGAATCGACAAGCAGATCATCCAGCTCTCGCAGGAGACGGGTATCAAGATTGTCGCGACCAATGATACGCACTATACCGAACAGAAAGATGCCGATGCGCATGAAGCGTTTATGTGTATTGCGATGAACAAACTCTATGATGATCCGAATCGTCTGCGTCACAGTGTGCATGAGTTTTATGTCAAATCACCCGAGCAGATGGCGGAGCTCTTTGCCGATATCCCAGAGGCACTCGAAGCGACACAGGAGATCGCGGAGAAATGTAACCTCGAGATCAAGCTGGGCAACCCGACACCGCCAAACTTCAAGTTCGCCAGAGAACGCGCGGCAGATATCGGGCTGACTCTGCCTGAACCTGAGAAAGAGTATTCGCTGGAGAATGACAAAACACTCTTCATCGAAGAATCACGTAGGGGACTTGAAGAACGTCTCAAGATCGTACCGCCTGAGAAGCATCAGGAGTACCGGGAGCGCCTGGAAGTAGAGATCGATATCATCAACAACATGAAGTTCCCCGGCTATATGCTCATCGTCTGGGATTTTGTCAAGGCAGCGAAGGATATGGGCATCCCGGTAGGTCCCGGACGGGGGTCTGCGGCAGGATCGCTGGTGGCCTATTCACTAAAGATCACCGATATCGACCCTATGCCCTATGGACTGCTTTTTGAACGGTTCCTCAATCCGGAACGTGTCTCGATGCCCGATATCGATATGGACTTCTGTCAGGCGCGCCGTCAGGAGATCCTCGACTATGTGGTAGAGAAGTACGGACGGGTCAACGTCGCGCAGATCATTACCTTTGGTAAGCTGCTTGCCAAAGGGGTTATCCGCGATGTCGCCAGAGTGCTCGATATGCCATACTCCAAAGCCGATGCGATGGCGAAGCTCATCCCTGACGAGCTGGGTATTGACCTGAAATCCTCCTATGAAAAAGAGCCGAAGATCAAGGAGCTGCTCGAAAAAGACCCTCAGGCGAAGCGTGTCTGGGAGTATGCCCTCGCACTTGAAGGGCTCAACCGAAATGCCGGTACGCACGCCGCGGGGGTGGTCATCTCCAACGAACCGCTCTGGCAGAAGACACCGCTCTTCAAGCCGACGGGACTGGATACGCTGGCGACGCAGTACAGCGGAAAGTATGTCGAAGATGTTGATTTGATCAAGTTTGACTTTCTGGGGCTCAAGACCCTGACCGTCATCGAGGAGGCTCTGCAGCTGGTTGAGAAACGCCACGGCAGGCGTATCAACTTTGTCGAAGAGAATATCGAAGATGCAAAGGTCTATGAATATATCTCTACCGGCGAGACACTTGGCCTCTTCCAGATCGAATCGGCGGGGATGCAGGATCTTGCCAAAAAGCTCAAGCCTTCGGGCTTTGAAGACATCATTGCGATGCTAGCACTCTACCGTCCGGGACCGATGGAGTCTGGGATGCTCGATGACTTCGTCGAGCGTAAGCATGGGCGTGCAGAGATCACCTATATGTTCCCTGAGCTTGAACCGATCCTCAAGCCGACCTATGGGGTCATCGTCTATCAGGAACAGGTCATGCAGATCGTGCAGACCATCGGTGGATTCAGTCTGGGCGGCGCCGACCTGGTACGGCGTGCCATGGGTAAAAAGATCAAAGAGGAGATGGACAAGCTCAAAGGGGAGTTTGCCGACGGGGCACAGAAGAAAGGGTTTGACCGTGCCAAAGCCGAAGAGCTCTTCGACCTGATCGTCAAGTTCGCCGGATACGGATTTAACAAATCACACTCGGCAGCCTATGCGATGGTTACCTTCTATACGGCATTTCTCAAATACTATTACCCGACAGAATTCATGGCTGCGATGCTAACACTGGAGCGGAACAATACTGATAAGGTTGTTAAGTATGTCGATGAGCTTAAGCGTATGGGTATCAAACTCCTGCCTCCGGATATCAACCGTTCCGGACAGGAGTTTGAGGCACACAGTATTGACGGGGATGAGGTGGTCATTTTCGGTCTTGCTGCAATCAAGGGGGCAGGGGATATCGCGATCCATTCCATTATCGAAGCACGCGGAGAAGAACCGTTTGCCGATATCAGTGATTTTATCTCCCGTATCGATCAGAGCAAAGTGAACAAAAAGGTGGTGGAGTCACTCATCAAAGCTGGTGCACTGGATTGTTTCGGCTATAGTCGTAAGGCGATGCTCACACAAATCGAAGAGATCATCGAGGCTGCGAAGAAAGCGGGTGATGCCAAGAGACAGGCAACCGGATCGCTCTGGGGGGATGATGCCGAGATGACGCAGGTGAAGCTGGAGCTTCAGCCTATGGAGGAGTTTGATCCCATGGAGATACTGGAGATGGAAAAAGAGTCACTGGGCTTCTATGTCTCCGGGCATCCGCTGGACAAATACAGGGAGACACTGGAGGGGATCAAATACACGCTCAGCTCCGAGATCGATGATCTTGCAGACGGTTCACAGGCACTGATCATAGGAAGGATTGAGAGTATCACAGAGAAGATCAGCAAAAAAGGCAACAAATTTGGTATCGCCAATATCATGGATCTGCACGGCAACATCGAGCTGATGCTTTTTGAGAACCGTCTTAAGGAGCTCGAAGAGGACTTCGATATGACCAAACCGATTGCATTTAAGGTCAAGATCACCAAGGATGGCGATTTTACCCGGATGAACATCCTCAAGATCGAGTCGCTCAAGGATGCCAAAAAAGAGAAGGTCAAGGTCAAAAAAGAGCAAAAACACACGCCCGAACCCGAGCAGCCGCCGCTCATCCTCGCACTCAACCTCATGCCAGACAGCAAAACCGTCGAAGAGCTGATGTGTCTGGTAGAGCGTTACCCGGGCAAACGGCCGCTGGAGCTACATATCAAGTCCAAACTTGCCGATGTGGTCATCGAAAGCCGCTACAAGGTCAGCGAGATGATCCTCGAAGAGGCAAAGGCGATCGGTGCCTACAAAGAGGAGCCGCTAGCGGTAGAGGTATAGCCTCTATTACCATTCTACCCAGTCAGACACATGCTGACGTATTTTCTATCTTCTTTCATCAATCTAATAGATACAATAGTTTATAATTTTTTAAAATAATATATAAAAAGGTACATTTATGAAGAAGTGGATGATGGTATGCGCTGTTACCGGGATAAGTCTGTTACAGCTTTGTGCCGATGAGTCACGTGACGTGGTAGAAACGGAAATCTTGAAGCATCTTGAAGAAGTAGAAAAGGCACGCAGCGAGGCGATAGATGCATTGAACGAGACAGTAAGCGTGGTTGAAAATGCACGTACAAAAGCAGATGAAGTGCGTAGTATGCAGGAGGCTCATGTACAGATAGCAGAAGCCAACGGGGTTGCCAAAATAGCCGAATCTACCGCACTTGTCGAACTTGCGAAGATAAATGCCAAGAAGCGTATTGCTAAGGCAGTTGACAGTGTCGAACTGCTTGAGGGCAGTGAACTTTCTGCAGAAAAACTAAAACAGGTACGCGTGGCAGCACTGAATGAGATTGCAGCAGCCATTGCACATGTGGAAGTGACCAAGGCCAAAGCGACCAAAACAATACTTGCTGTAACAGGAGAAGTAGAGGCTTCTAAAGTGTCACCGACAAAGCAATATGCAGATGGGACTGCCGCAGTAACCATCGCTAAAAACAATGCGGCTGTAAAGATTGCCAAAGCGGTTTCAGCAGTAGAGATCGCAAAAGCAGTTTCGTGTATAGAGTTAAGCCAGGCAGTTGATCCTGATGTTTTGGAAGAACTTCCTTCTCCGGTGGAGGATGAAAAACTGCGTGCTGTTGAAGAGAAGGCAAAGGCTGCTATCTCTTCTGCCGTGACTCGGGTGGAAGTGGCTCGTGCCAATGCGCTTGCCGAGATCGCCAAAGCGGTTTCGGCAGTTGAAGTGGCAAGAGCGGTTGTACAGAAGAACAAAACCCAAATGCAACGTGTTAAGGTAAAAGGATCGAGTTATCCATCAAGACTTTTGCATGTTAAGAAACAGTAATAGTTAATTATTTTAAAATTGATATTGGTATTATAGATTGATTTAATCTATATTTGATACAATGATTGACGAAAAGTTTTTAAAAAGGAAAAAGATATGAAACTAAAAAATGCAGTACTGTCCTTTATTGCGGCAGCAGGAATAGTGACATCAGCGTATGCGGCACCGATTACAGCGGAATTTCATGCTTCAAAGGGAAACGTGGAGAAGCAGTTTGACGATATGATGAAGCACAAGATCGGTGAGGCCGGTTTTGCGATCATGAAAGCCAATACACATATTGAGAACTTCTATTACCAGAAGTATAAAGAGAAAGGGGTCGAGATGATCTCTTTCTATGACATTATCAACAAAGAGGCGATCCGTCCGCTGCTTTTGAAAAACCCTGATTTTGGGGCTTTTACCCCGTTTAACTTTCTGATGTACAAAACGCTTGACAAGAAAAATGATGATTTTACCTGGTACGGACATCTTGCACCAGAGATGATGTTAGACATTATTGGTGAAAAAGATGCCAAAACAAGAGAGCAGTTCACATCCATGGTCAAAGGACTTGACGATGTGGTCATAAAAACCATGAAGCCGGAAAAAACAAAAATATATGAGCGTCAGCATCCTCTGCCTGAAAAAACACTGACCAAACTGGTAAAGACGTTTGACAAGCCTGATGATATGGAAGAGTTCATTGAAGATTTTGTGATGGCGCATGATGGCCAATTTACCAAGCATAACTTCATTATTGCAGGATTTATTGACCTGAAGTTTGAATATGGCGATATGGATCTTGACTTTGACAAGTATGATGCCTACTGGGTTTCTCTGCTATGCCATTTTCAATTCTCCAACTCCATTTTCAACAGAGGCAAACCTGAAGCGGGTATGTTTGCTCCATGTTCCGTCTACTTCTACATTCCAAAAGGGAAGAGTGAACTGCATGTCGGTTATTCCAGTGTCAACAACTGGATCAGCGGACTGGACTTCAAAGATGAAAAACGTATTGAGTATATGAGAAAGATCGATGCAGAAGTTGTGCAGACCTTTGAAGAGCTCGGCTTTAAAAGGGAAAACTAGGCTGTAGACTTCACTACTATGCTGCCAGAGCATGCTTGAGTGTATGCTTTGGTAACACTTTTTCTTGTTGTTCATTGGCTCGAATGAAACACTAAGCGCAATCTTTACCTCTTTTTTTTGCAATAAATCTTCCCCTTTTGTGTAAAATAGAAACAGACTCAAGTATAATTTTATGAAAACTATTTGATTAATTCTGCAGGTAATAAAATCATGTTACACTCACTCTACAAAATAACTCAACTTTAAAGGAACTGACTATGTCCAAACCAAAGATTCTATGGTCAAAAATCGATGAAGCACCGGCTCTGGCGACCTACTCGCTTTTTCCAATTGTTAAAGCGTATGCCAATGAGGCGGGCGTGGATGTTGAACAGGTAGACATCTCTCTTGCAGGTCGTGTGCTTGCGGCAATGGGACTGGCTGAGGATGAGCTGGCAAAACTCGGTGAGCTGGTACACAAGCCTGAAGCGAATATCATTAAGCTTCCTAATATCTCTGCGTCCGTAGGACAGCTTAAAGAGTGTATTGCTGAACTTCAGTCTCATGGATTTGACATTCCGAACTATCCTGAAAACCCTCAAACAGAAGAAGAAAAGGCAATTCAGGCAAAATACAGTGTATGTCTCGGTTCTGCGGTAAACCCGGTACTCAGAGAGGGTAACTCTGACAGACGTGCAGCCAAGGCAGTTAAAAAATATGCACAGGAGCATCCGCACAGACTCAAGCCGTTTGCTGAAAACTCCAAAGCATATGTCGCACATATGGGCGGTAAAGGTGACTTCTACGGTAATGAGCAGGCAGTAACGATTGACAAGGCTCAGGAAGTGAAAATCATGCTTAACGGCAAGGAGTTGAAGTCTGTCGATGCACATGACGGTGAGATTCTTGATGGGACATTCATGTCTGCCAAAGCGCTGAGAGTGTTCATCAGACAAACAATTGACGAAGCGAAAGAAAAAGGGGTTATCTGGTCTATTCACCTTAAAGCAACGATGATGAAGATCTCTGACCCTATTATGTTCGGTCATGCGTTTGAGGTCTTTTTCGAAGATGTCTTCAACAAGTATGGAGAACTCTTCAAAGAGCTTGGTGTCAATCCAAACCTTGGTATGGCTGATCTTGAGAAAAAGATCGCAGGTCATCCAAAAGAATCAGAGATTAAAGCGGCATTCCAGGCAGTTGTGGATGCAGATGCACCTAGAATTGCTATGGTGGACTCAGACAAAGGTGAAACAAACTTCAATGCACCAAACGATGTGATCATCGATGCCTCTATGCCGGTAGTGGTAAGAGAAGGTGGTAAGCAGTGGGATAGAACTGGTGCTGCTGACGAGTGTGTAGCAGTTATTCCTGACTCAACCTATGCGATGTTCCATGCTGAAATGGTAGCTGACTGTGTCAAGAACGGACAGTTTGATGTAGCAACGATGGGTAATGTCTCCAATGTCGGTCTGATGGCACAAAAAGCCGAAGAGTACGGTTCTCACCCGACGACATTCGAAATTCCTGAAGACGGTGTGGTAGAAGTAGTAGATGCCAACGGCAACGTACTGATGAAGCATGAAGTGGAAGCAGGTGACATCTGGAGAATGAGCCGTGCGAAAGATATTCCTATTAAAGACTGGGTCAGACTGGCAGTAGAGAGAGCGAGACTTACTGGCAATCCTGCAATTTTCTGGCTTGACGAAAACAGAGCGCATGATGCAGAGATGATCAAAAAGGTCAACAAATATCTTGAAGAGCATGACACGACAGGTCTTGATATCAAGATTATGGATGTAACAGCTGCAACACGATATACAAACGAAAGAGTAAGAGCGGGTAAAGATACTATTTCTGTAACCGGTAACGTACTGCGTGACCACCTGACCGATATGTATCCGATCCTTGAGCTTGGTACATCTGCGAAGATGCTCTCTATTGTACCATTCTTGCACCGTCAAGCGCACCGGAGAGCCCGACAATACGGCTTCGCTCC
>JAUUDF010000011.1 GCA_030826885.1 Sulfurovum sp.
AATTGAATCTGTTACGTCCCTATGCCAGAAGCGGTAAGTTTGAAACAAAACTCTTTGAGAACTATTCCCGGATCGACAAAGCCCTCGTCTCCATGATCGTGGAGAGCTATCTCAAAGGTGTATCTACCAGAAAAGTAGAAGTAGTGGTCTGGGCACGGTATTCACCAAATATCTGAGGGAACACAACAGTTTTCAACTTTTGAAAATCTTATTTTAATGACTGTGGAGTCTCTCTTTTACACTTCCACATCCGCCAGTGTCAGTGCGAACAGTACATTGACACCCGATTTCATCAGTACCTGCCGCGCTTCCCGGAGTGTCGTACCGGTCGTGATGATATCATCGACCAGAATGGCATCGACATCACTTTTGCCGCTGTAGACAAACTCCCTCGGGTTCTCCAGTCTGAACTGCAGCGGCTTGCCCGAATAGTTCACGCGGTTTCGTGCACGCAGTACGGCAGGCTGCACGTTGATGCTTTGCATCCGCATCGCACGGGTCAGCTGCGCGACGTGGGAATAGCCGCTTCGGACATCTTCATCGATGCCGACGACATACACCTCTCCTGCATCATTTTCCACAAATTCCCGTATAAAGGGACGAAAAAGCATTTTTCCCAGTTGACGGTAAATGCGCCACCCTTCAGGCTTGTGTTTGCTTAGAAGCAGCGGCTCAAGCGTGTCGTAGCGGTAAAAGGAGATGACATCAAGTGTTCCTACCGTTCTGGTACGCACGGAAGGGACAAAGAGCTCCTCCATACACCGCCTGCATACAACAGAAAAACCAAGCCTTCCACAGCTGTAACAACGCATGACTCACCTGTTCATGAGCCACATCACAAGTGACAACACGGCAGAAACAAGCAGCATCGATGTCAGCGGGATAAATACAAAGCTATGGTCACTTTTGTATGTTATATCTCCCGGAAGGTTGCCAAACCAGTCAAGCAGTCCGTATTTGTAGGCTATGCCTGCTATAATCAGTCCAATACCCACATAGATAAGTGTATTTCCCATACATTACCCCTCTACACTGTTACACGCTCTTCGTGTCCGCTATCTGTTCAAGTACATCAAGCGCACCTGATGCAAGCATAATATCTGCACCTTCCGGCTCACGCGGGTTCATGCGTATGAGCGGTGCATTGTAACGTTTGGCAACCGCTTCACAGGTATGCCGTACGGTCGGAACGGCTCTGCCCGCACCTATCTCTACAACGGCAAGTGTTGCTGAGACATCCTCCACTTCATCCAGCCATAGTTCAAGTGCTCTTCGCTGCGCATCGGTACGGCTGCTCTCCCACTCCCAGTCTCCAAACATCAAAATGTTTGGGCGTGCCATTGCATTGCAGTAGGGACAGCGGGGCAATGGTTCTTTGGCCCTGAACTCCTTTGAAATATCAATGGAAATATCATTTGCAGACCAAATCGCACCACGACAGTTTTGTGTACACTGCAAATGGTGAATAGATCCGTGACACTCCATAATCTTTTCCGTCTCAAATCCCGCTTTTTGGAACTGTCCGTCAACATTCGAGGTAAAAACAAAGTTTCCGTGTTTTTTAGTATTGGAAAGTTCTTTCAGAATCTTAAATCCTCTGTGCGGCAGAGTATCACGGTACAGATGCAGCCGGTGTCCGTAAAATGCCCAGGCAAGTTGCGGGTCTCTCTCAAACCATACGGGATTTGCCATCTCCTCAAAGCAAAGTCCCAATTCCCGTGCTTTCGGATATGCCTTCCAAAACCCTTCTTTACCGCGAAAATCAGGTAAACCGCTATCTACGCCCATACCCGCACCGGCACCGATAAAAAGCGCATCTGCACTCTCTATCACTTTTTTCGCCTGCTTGATTGATTCAAACCTATGCATAAAGGCATTATAGCATAATAAACAATCCTCAAAATACTGAGTTCTGACAAAAAAATTATATTTTTTCAAAAATTAATGCTACATGCTTTCTTAATAAAGTATCATTTAGATAATATCTAGTAAGAAAATCAAGAAAATGGGTAGAAGAAGTATGAAAAAGAATTTTACACTGTTAGTGTTACTTGCAGAAATTGCATATGGCAACGATACTGTTTCAACAATGTCCAACACTTCTTTTCTTTACATTCTGCTGGCAATTGCACTCGCTACAGTCGTTTTTGCAGTTTATATCATTTTCAACAAAAAAGCACGTGCGCATACAACTGACCATCTCAATGTAAAAGAAAAAGATTCACGTCAGACCATTGAAGAGTACAGAATACAGACCCAGAAAATACCTCTTGAAAACCAACCGTTCCGACTAAGCGGTATGCTGCATGTCTTAACGAACAAAATAAGCGGCATACTGAAAGAAAACCATCAGACAATCTATTATGATATCGACAAGTCCATCGGACGCTATATTGTCGGTGACAACGACTACATCGAACAGGTTTTGGAGATTCTGGTTCAATACGCGGCATCTTACAGAACAGGTTTGGAGATCATCATACATATTTCAAAACATAAAGAGGCATCTATTGTCTTTGATGTCAACACCCCTCAACATACCCTCGACAAGTCCGAGCTAAAACGCTACCTGAAAGAGAATGAAGCGGATGAAGAGCTGTCGGACTTTGTCAAGGCGAAACAGATCGCCAAAGCGATGCAGGGATCGGTTCAGGTAAAAAGCAATAAAAGTGATGGTACCCATTATATATTCACCATTCCTTTCATCAAAGATGAAAAAGACCGATCAAAGCAAAGTCTGCTCATTAAGGTACTTAACGGCAAACGCATTCTTTTTGTCAGCAAATCAGCACTTGAAACAAAACTCAGCAAGGATATTTTCGAAACCTACAATACGAAATTTAACGAAATGAGTCTCGACGAATTCAACAAGAAACGACCAGGTTTGCACCAATACGACATTATTGTCCTCTACTCCTCCTATCTCACGCTACCCCAAATCGCATATCTTAAAAAAATGCATGATGACAAAAACAACCAATTCAAATTTATTGTTATACATGATCTTTTTGAATCAGATGAACTCATCAACCGCTCCAAAGAGATTGCAGATGCCGAAATATACAGCCCGATGATCCGTGGTGACGTTGAAGAGATACTCTATCAGGTATTCATTCAGGAGAATAAAGCGGTCAAGGGTATCAACAACATAGAGATATTCGATCCGAAAACCTTTATCATTCAAAGTCACAAAAATGTTTCGGAGGATGACCTTAAAAAATTCAGCGGTGCACGTATTGCCGTTGTCGAGGACAGCAAAGTCGATCAGCGTGTCATGCGTAATATACTCAAGGTAGAGGGCATTACACTCTACTGCCTGAATAACGGCAAAGAGATGATAGACCTTCTGAACAAAGAGCCAATCGACCTTATTTTCAGCGATATCAACATGCCGGTCATGGATGGTCTTACCATGACAAAAGAGATACGCTCGGAGCCAAAATGGAAAAACATACCCATCATATCGATCTCCTCCATGGTATTTCCCCATGAAATAAAAGCCATGCAGTCAGCAGGATTCAGTGCCTCCATATCCAAACCCATTGTAACGCAGGATGTTTACAAAGCACTGGAAAAATTTATTGACCTTGAGCAGATACAGACACGAGAAAATACGGCATCATCCAACACTTCATCTTCAAAACCGCAAATACGCATAGATGATTTTGACCCTAAAGTCCTCAATGTCAAGGCAGCACTTGCACAGACAAAAAATCGCCTTGAATACAGGGAACTGCTTGAAGAAACACTCGATCTTGTCAAAGACACACCTGAGCAGCTTCGTCAACTCGTAAAAGAGGGAGACACCAACGAACTGAAAAAGTTTTCCAAGTCTATGACCGCTCTCTATACCAATATCCATGCAGGAGATCTTGTTAAAATGTTTACTGAAATGACGTACTACATCAGTAAACACAATACGTCATTTTTACAGGAATATGTCCTTTTGTATCGTAAAAAACTCAAACGACTTGAAGAAGAGGCAAACAAATTTTTCGAGATGACACAAAATGAAGTAATAGGCGGGTGCCGCACCTAAAGAATATTTCTCAGTACAATGGCGTAATGCATTACAAAGAGGTTCAAAAAGAAAATAAGCAGGCTTGACCCGCGCGAAAGAAACTGCTGAAGCGGTGTACGTCTTTTGCCGTTAGTTCTGTAGGCAATGACGAAATGAATGACCGTCGCTACAGTCAGTACACCTACCATCAGCACTTTTTTATGCAATGCATCCGAAATGGTACTGCCGTCAGAATGCATCATAAGATCGAACAGATGATACTCTGCTCCCATAATAAATCCAGTACTCAGCAGCAATACAAGCGACACCACCTCAAACCATCCAAAAATCGGTCCAATGTGCGGATAGACTTCCTGCTGCGCTTTTTTATCACGCAGCGTTATACCCAGCACAAACATAAAGACCGAACCGCCAATCCAGCTGATCGCCATGATCAGGTGGATATGAAACGCCCACTTGGTGATCCACTCCCACATTTAACTGTCCAGCTTCAATACCGCCATAAAGGCTTCCTGCGGTACATTGACCTTACCGATGGCTTTCATACGTTTTTTACCCTCTTTCTGCTTCTCAAGCAGTTTACGTTTACGGGTGATATCTCCACCGTAACACTTCGCCGTAACATTTTTGCCCATCGACTTGACATTGCTTCGGGCGATGATCGTGTTGCCGATACTCGCCTGGATCGCCACTTCAAAGAGCTGCCTTGGAATCAGTTCTTTGAGCTTCTCGACAAAGGCAAGACCACGTTGTCTTGCCTTGTCACGCGGTACGATAATGGAGAGTGAATCGACCACCTCTCCTGCGACTCTGATATCCAGCTTGACCAGATCACCCGGACGGAACTCGATAGGCTCATAGTCAAAACTCGCATACCCTTTGGTCACAGTCTTGAGACGGTCATAGAAATCCATGACGATCTCGTTCATCGGAATATCATACTCCATAAGTACACGGGACTCATTGAGATAATCCATCTTGACCTGTACACCCCGGCGGTCGTTGAGCAGTTTGATTAGGTTGCCCACATACTCCTGGGGGGTGAGGATCGTCGCCTTGACATAGGGCTCATAGATCGTTTCGATCTTCTGTACCTCAGGCATCTCAGATGGATTCTGTATGGTCAGCTCTTCGCCGTTGGTGAGCTTGACACGATAGACTACCGTCGGAGCAGTCGCTATCAGTTCGAGATCAAACTCACGCTCCAAACGCTCCTTGACCACCTCCATGTGCAGCATCCCCAGAAATCCGACACGAAACCCCGAACCCAGCGCCGCTGAACTCTCCGGCTCGAAACTCAGTGCAGAGTCGTTGAGTTTGAGCTTGTTGAGCGCATCACGCAGATCTTCGAATTTGTCCGTTTCGATGGGGTAGATACCGGCAAAGACAAACGGTTTGGCAGGTTCAAATCCGCCAATAGGCTCTGGGGTAGGATGCTTCGCATCGGTGATCGTATCACCCACCTGCAGCCCCTCAACCGTCTTTAGTCCCGTCACCACGATGCCCACTTCGCCTGTCTCGATGGTCTGGGTTTTGATCGGTTTGATCGGATTGGGATACATCAGGTCAAGTACCTGATGCTCCTCTTTGGTACCCATGATCTTGATGCGCTGTCCCTTTTCGATCTTGCCCTCAAAGACACGTACCAGCGCCAGTGCTCCCAGATAGTTGTCAAACCAGCTGTCGTAGATCAACGCTTTGGTCGGTGCCTCTTCATCACCCTGCGGTGCCGGGATACGCTCGACAATGGTATCGATGAGCTCTTTGACCCCCTGTCCTGTTTTGGCAGAGACAAGATTGTGCTCCGTCGCATCGATGCCGATCGCCTCTTCAAGCTCTGTCAGCACTCGGTCAGGATCGGCAGCAGGCAGGTCGATCTTGTTCACCACGGGGATGAGTTCGAGGTCGTTCTCTATGGCGATATAGACATTGGCGATCGTCTGCGCCTCGACACCCTGCGCGGCATCGACGATGAGCAGTGCTCCTTCACATGAGGCAAGCGAGCGGCTTACCTCATAGGAGAAATCGACGTGGCCGGGAGTGTCGATAAGGTTGAGGATGTAATGCTCCCCGTCTTTGACATAGTCCAGACGCACAGACTGCGCCTTGATGGTAATACCACGCTCTTTTTCGATATCCATCGTATCCATCACCTGTGCAGACATCTGGCGGTCACTCACCGCCCCGCACTCCTGGATGATACGATCCGCCAGCGTTGACTTACCGTGGTCGATATGCGCAATGATTGAGAAGTTTCGGATGTTCTTTTGAGGTACTTTCTTTGTCACACCACTCCTTTACAAGAGGCAGTATTACTGTCTCTTAAAATATAAAGTATTGCAGAGCAATACATACAAAAACAATTCACTACTGACTAATTTAGTTCGTCTCAAAGAGAGAGTTGACACTCTCGTTGTTGTAAACCCGTCTGATCACTTCACCGAGCATTGCGGCCGTAGAGAGCATTTTGATCTTTTTCGACTGCTGTTTCATCGGGATGGTATTGGCAACGATCAATTCATCGAGCTCACCATTTTCAATACGCTCATAGGCAGGTCCTGAGAGTACCGGGTGGGTACAGCATGCCATGACAGACGTAGCACCAAGCTTTTTCAGTGCCGCAGCAGCCTTGACCATCGTCCCGGCAGTATCGACCATGTCATCGATGAGAATGACATCTTTTCCCTCTACATCACCAATGATGTTCATCACTTCCGACTCGTTCGCTTTCTCACGGCGTTTGTCGACAATGACCATGTCAAGCCCGAGTCTTCCGGCAAAATAGCGTGCACGTGCCACACCGCCAATGTCTGGAGACGCAATAATCGGATTGGGAAGATTTTTTGCCTTGATATAGTCCATGAAAAGAATCGCACCGTAGAGGTTGTCTACCGGAATATCGAAAAATCCCTGAATCTGCGAAGCATGCAGGTCAATCGTCACCATACGGGTAATGCCTGCAGTTTCCATGAGGTTGGCAACCAGTTTTGCCGAAATAGGTACTCTCGGTGCCGCCTTTCTGTCCTGTCTTGCGTAGCCGTAATAGGGTACGACTGCCGTAATGGATTTGGCCGAAGAGCGTTTGAGTGCGTCGGTCATAATGAGCAGTTCCATCAGATTGGCATTGGCAGGTGCACAGGTGGGCTGAATAATAAACACATCTTTCCCCCGTACACTCTCGGAAATCTGGACAGATATCTCACCGTCACTGAAACGGTTGATGTCCGCTTTGGATAGCGGCATTTCAAGATAGGTGGCTATCTCCTGTGCAAGCTCGGGATTGGACGTACCGGAAAAAATCATGTATCCACTCATGGTCTACCTTTTGTATGGGAGTTTTGTCGTCGGAAAGAGGGTCGGTTCCCCACGATAATCAGGCGTATTTTACTCCATTATTGATAAAAAGGGGATTTAAAGCAAGGGGGTATTACACTTATGCAGACAAATATGACATGCATGGATTGAAATGATAAGACAGTTTTTCAGAAAAATAGCCACCCACAAAGACAAGTTCGACCATATTCTGGACAAATACAAGATTCCCCGAGAATATTTCAACATCAACCGAAAGATGATCACAAAAGGCATTCTTGTCGGTCTTTTTTGGGGTTTCATTCCCATGCCCATGCAGATGGCGGGTGTCATGATCACCACCCCGCTGATGCGCTTCAATGTCCCCATAGGGCTAGCGACCGTCTGGCTCAGCAACCCTGTCACCTATCCGCCGCTGTGGTACCTCGAATACCTTACGGGCAATCTTCTGCTTGGGCGTGACGGCATCGACCATGTGGAACTGACCATGGAGTGGTTCACAAACAACTGGGACAACATTGTAGTTCCGCTTTATGTCGGTACGGCATTCTACTCTACCGTCGTCGCCTACCTGATCTATCTACTGCTCAACTGGCTCTGGAGACGTTCAGCCATCAAAGAGTGGAAAGAGAGAAAATGCAAAAAAGACTAATCGGTCTTCTCCATAGCCGACACATAGTCAATAAGAAACGATCCCGCTTCCTCGAAGCCCAGTGAGCTCTGCACGGACCTATTGCGCTTCACATCCCAAAAATAGATCGTCGGTGTATACATCGCACCCAGTTGCTCTGCCTGTTCTGTGTGCAGGTCAATCACCGCGACAACGGCATCTTCCGAAAGTTTCTGATGTACCTTTTTATCGTTCAGTGTTTCGTTGACCATCTTCTCGCACCATCCGCACCCATCCTTGACCACCACCAGCACTACCATTTTTTTGTGCTCTACCCTTGCCTTCTTCACTGCCTCATCCAGCGAGGTTTGCGCACCCAGTACCCAGGCGGCATCTTTTGCGGTAATGGCAAAAAGCTGACAGACAAACAGCACCACAATAAGCATATGTTTCATTGCACACCTCCGTTAAGAGTATGCAATTATTATATCATAATATTGTATTTTATTATATTTAACAGATCACGCCGCCGCCGAGCAGTCTTTTGCCGTCATAAAATGCTGCTGCCTGTCCTTTTGCAAGGCCGAATACCGGTTCTTCAAGGGTTACCGAAGCGCGTTCATCTTCTATTGTGACATGGCAGGGTACCGCTTTGGTGCGGTAGCGTACTTTGACCTGACAGTCGAACTCCTGCAATTCTTCAAAAAGGTTGATCTGTTTTACCTCAAAGTCATGTGCTTCGAGTTTTTCGCGTGTACCGACGACGATCTGGTTGCTTTCCGGTTTGATGTCGAGAACAAAATGCGGATCGTGTGCGCCGTGGACGAAAAAGCCGCGGCGTTTGCCGATAGTGTAGTGCATATAGCCTTTGTGCGTACCAACCACATTCCCCTCGGTATCTACCGTTTCACCCGGCATGTCTATTTCCATATGGCGTGCAAGAACTTCATCGTAAGTGTTTTCCACAAAACATATTTCACTGCTCTCCGGCTGGGTGGCGAACTCTTTGAGTACCTCGATATTCGCTGCATACGCTTTGACATCGGGTTTGACCCAGGTACCCAGCGGGAAGATCAGGCGTGGCAGCACCTCTTTTTTGACCTCGCAAAGGAAATAGCTCTGGTCTTTGTTGGGGTCGTCTGCCGCATAGATAAACTCACCGTCACACTGGATGTAGTGTCCCGTTGCAATATGTTCCACACCCACTTCGTCGGCAAATTCGACCATTTTTCCGAACTTGATGGTACGGTTACACATGACGCAGGGGTTGGGTGTAAGCCCCGCTTTGTAACTCTCCACAAAGTAGTTGTAGACATTTTCATTGAACTCCTGGCTTAAATCATAAAAATGTACCTTGATCCCCAGATAGTCACCGACCTTCTGTACCTTACGCCAGTTCTCTTCATGGTAGCCGGGCTTGTCATGCAGTTTCATATAGACACCCTCTACTTCATACCCCTCTTTTTGCAGCAGTACCGCCGTAACTGTACTGTCCACACCGCCGCTCATGCCTACCAACACACGTTTTTTCATTGTTCTACCTTTTCAATCTTGACTGCGATTTCATTATTGACATTGACCAGCATTCCGCCGGCAATCGTTTTGCCTTTGTGGACAAGACTGACCTTATTCAAACCGATACCTTCGATGTCTATTTCCATCCCCGCTTCAACAGATTTGCTTTTAAAACTGCCAAGCAGACAGTGAAGGCTCTCGTACTTTCCCTTTTCTTGCACTTTCTCTGCCGGCAATGGCGGTAAACAGCGGATCATTCTGTATCTGCCGCATGCCAACAAAGTGGCATCGGCAACGTACTGTCCGGACATATAGATGCACAATCTAAGCAGATCCATATGCAACAGCAGAACGTCATTTATAGCAAGCTGTTTAAGTGTGTTTCGCCTAATACGCACCACAGGCAGTTCAAGCGTGTAGTCCCTGAAGAGAGGATGCCGTGACATCATCTCTTCAAGGCGATCAGCCTGAAGGCTACCCTTCATGTACGTCACCGGCAAAACGCTCAAGCAGATACTCTTTGTTCGCCACAAGCAGATCGTCCGGTACTTCCTGACCGACAGAGAAGTAACTCATCGGCAGCTTGTAAAGCAGTATAAAGTTCAGCAATGCACCAAAATGTTTCGTCTCATCGAACTTGCTGATAATGAGCGAATCGAGATTCAAAAACGAAAAGTTACGGTAGATATCATCCATATCTTCATACTTTACCGTTGCAGAAAGCACAAGGTTGACTTCCAGCTTTCTGGGCGTTTCGGATGTAACGAACTCTACGGTCTTGACGAATTTACCGGTATCGTACGGAGACATTCCGGCCGTATCCACAAGAATAATGTCATACCCTTCAAGTGCCTCGATGCGCTCTTTGAAAGCTTCCGGGGTCGGTACGGCAAAATGTTCTAACTGCATGATCTGCGCATAATGCGAAAGCTGCTCAATGGCACCAACTTTGTAACTGTCGAGGTTGATAAGTGCGACTTTGTATGGCTTCTCAAGCAGGTAGGCGTAGCGTGCCGCCAGTTTGGCGATGGTGGTCGTTTTTCCCACACCGGTAGGCCCTACCAGCATAATGATTTTCGGAATACTCAAATCTTCCTCTACGACCTTCAGACTCTCATCCATCTCTTCAAGCAGGTAGGAGACAAGCAAAGAGGCATCTTCGATGATGGGTGTACAGATAAGTGTGGCCAGTATGCCGTCTATCCACTTGGGCGATATGCCTTTTTTTACAAAAAGCGCTTTGACATCCTGGGCGACACTCTTTTCAATAATTTCGCCTGTGATCTCCTCTTTCATCTGCTCAATCTGCTCGCGCAGTGTGCTGATTTCACTGTGCATCTCTTCATCTTCACTTCTCTTTGGCTTGAAATTCTCGATACCGAACGATTTTTCTCTAAAGAGCTCTTTGTCAACGGCAATGATCACCTCCGCACGGATCTGACCGTCGTCATAACGCATCTGTTTTGCTGAGACGATCTCCAGATCGGTCGTACCGTACTTTTCAACAGCTTGTGCAAATGCCTCTTTGGGAGTGGAGGCTACGAATGTCTCTTTGATCATCTTGCTACCTTTTTCATCTGTGAGAGCGGAATGAGTACCGAACTGCGCTGCATCCAGCCCGGATGCGGCAGTGTCAACACTTTGCTCTGCATGGTTATATCATCATAAAATATCAGGTCGATATCGAGGGTTCTAGGCGCGTCTTTAAAAAGGCGTTTCCTGCCAAAACGTTTTTCGACACGGAGCACATAGCGCAGCAGTTGTGCCGGCGTCAGGTCCGTTGCGACAAGTATCAGCGAATTGTAAAAGTCGTTTTGCTCGGTAAACCCGAACGGCGGATTCTTCAATACCGGTGCCGTCTCTATGATGTCGACAAAGGAACTCTTTTGCAAATAGACGAAGAGGTGCTCAAAACGGCGTACCACATCACCGATATTTCCGCCGATACCAAGCAGGACATGGTGTCGTTTGCCGCTTTTGTTCCTGCTGCTATGGGGGAAATGGGGCGTAAAGACCAATGTCAGGTCTTCATTGAGCCCTCTTCTTTTTACCATCTCTACAGCACCTTCGCCCTGCCGTCAACCATCGCGACCATATCTTCAATGCGTATACCGAACTTTCCGGGAATATAGATGCCCGGTTCGATGGTATAGACCATCCCGTCCTCAATACGCGTATCGGAACGGGAAGCGATGTAGGGCATTTCATGAATGTCAAGCCCCACGCCGTGTCCGGTAGAGTGGACATAGTACTCGCCGTATCCGCCCCTCTCGATGATGTCACGTGTCAGTGCATCGACCTCTTTTGCCTTCATACCGCTTCTGGCATGCATAATAGCATGGTCGTGTGCTTTGCGTACCAGATCGTACGCCTTTTGGATCTTCTTTTTCGCAAAATGCTGGTTTGTGTCAAAAACAAAGCCTTGCTCCGCAAAAACGGTACGTGTTCTGTCAGAACAGTAGCGTTTGTACTTCAGCCCTGCATCGACCAAAAGCAGATCGCCCTCTTTAAGCTTTTTCTTGGTCGGTGTGGCATGCGGCTTGGCAGCATTGGCGTTAACGGCGACGATGGGGTCGAAACTCAGGTCATACTTTCCAAACCCGCCAAGTACGCTCTTTGCCGTATGTGTCAAGGCATATTCATCTTTGCCAAAGCCCTCTTCGTTGAAGGTTTTGGCAAGATGTTTGAACGCTTTGGCACCCAGTTTCGCCGCTTTAGCGATGATCTTCAGTTCCGCATCGGACTTGATTATCCGTTTTTTATGAGAAAAATCGGGCTCTGGGACAAAATGCACCTTTGTTTCGCTTCGAAGTTTCTCGAAACCGAATACCGTCCACTCTTTCGGGTCAAAGAGAACTTTCTTCACCCGGCTGTGTTTGAGCAGTTCAACCGCTTTTGCGTAAAGGTCGTTTGCAATGATAACATCGGCATTGCGTACATGCTCCTCTGCATCCAGCGTATAGCGGCTGTCGGTAATGAAGAATGCCTCTTTGCCCAAATGCAAATAGAGTGCATTGTCACAGCTGTAGCCGCACTCGTAGTAGATCGCATTTTCATTACGGAGCATATAGTTCATCGAATGCCTTTGAAATTACTGGTTGCTTTTCGCCTGCGCCTGCTGCTGTGCCTGTTTCATGGCTGCCACTTCATTGAGTATCTGGGTCATACCGACCATTGCAAGATGGTACCCGAACGGTCCCATGCCTACAATCTGTCCGGCACATACCGGTGCGGTCAGAGAAGTGTGTCTGAACTCTTCTCTGGCATGGATGTTGCTCAAATGTACTTCGATCGCGGGAATTTTCACTGCCGCAAGGGCATCACGGATGGCAATGGAGGTATGTGTATAGGCTGCCGGGTTGATGATGATCCCGTCCGCATCCCCAAGACACTCCTGAATACGGTCTACGATCTCACCTTCAAGGTTGCTCTGGAAGAACTCTATCTCAAGATTGTTCTGCTGGGCGAACGCTTTCATCTGCGCATGGATATCTTCGAGTTTCATCGGTCCGTAGATGTTCTGGTCTCTGACACCGAGCATATTAAGATTGGGTCCTTGTATCACAACTATTTTCATTTTAACTGCCTTCTGTATAATTTAGGGTATTATTTTATCGTAATAGGTTTAAACCCAAGGAAAGACAGATGAAAATCATTATTGCCGACTATCTCTACATCGACGGGCGGTTTGTCGAGAATCTCGCCATTGCTTTCGACAGCCACATACAGGCGGTCGATCTGCCCGAAAACCTTCTGGAGACCTACCCCGATGCCGAACTGATACGTGCCAAGCCCTATACGGTGCTCTACCCGGGCTTCATCAATACCCATGTGCATCTGGAGTTCTCAGCCAACATCACCTCACTGAAATTCGGTTCCTTCATGCCGTGGCTCTCCTCGGTCATTGAACACCGTGACGACCTGATGCAGGAGTGTAACAACGACATGATGCTGCGTGAGTGTCAGCAGATGCTGCGCTCGGGCATTACGGCATTTGGTGCCATATCGAGTTTCGGCACGGAGCTGGAGGTGTGTGAGCTCGCACCCCAGCGTGTAGTCTTTTTTAACGAACTCATCGGCTCCAATGCCCAGTATGCCGACATACTTTACGGCGATTTTTTAGAACGTATCAAGGCAAGCCAGAGCTGTGAACCCTCCAGCCGCATCACGCCGGCTGTTGCCATACACGCTCCCTACTCGGTTCACCCTGTCATTCTGCAGCGTGCCGTTTCGCTTGCAAAAGAGAACAACATGCCGCTGAGCACACACTTTCTCGAATCTGAAGCCGAAAGGGAGTGGCTCACTTACGGCAGCGGAGAGTTCAAGGGATTCTTCGAACAGTACTTCAACACCTCTACTCCGGTAACGAACATTACGGAGTTCATGCATGCCTTCGACACCTACCCGACCCATTTCGTCCACTGTGTACAGGCAACAGGAGAGGAGCTTGCACACCTGCAGAGCCGCGGACATAGCGTTGCACACTGTCCGCGTTCGAACCGCTACCTCGGTGTGGGCAGACTTCATCTTGAAACCCTCAACGAACTCAACCTTCCCTACAGTGTTGCCACAGACGGACTCAGTTCCAACGATTCGCTCAACATCTTCGACGAGCTGCGTGCGGCACTCATGCTGCACCACCAGGCTCCTCTGCAACCCTTCGCGCTCAAACTGCTCAAAGCCATTACGGAAGATGCCGCCAAAGCGCTCCGCCTTGAAAGCGGCAGCCTGAAAGTGGGAAAACATGCCGACTTTGCCCTTATCAGCCTGCCTGAACTGCCCAAACGTCCAGAAGAGATCGCACTCTGGACGATATTGCATACCAGAGAAGCCGATGCGGTCTTTATAGAAGGAGAACAGTATGTTTAAAAAAATAAGCAATCTGCTCAAATGGATAGGCGAGCACTTCAAGGGACTGCTCTTTGTTCTCATACTCCTGCTGCTCTTCATGCCTTCGGCAGAAGCACCGATGAAAAAGGCGAATTTGCAGGAGATCAAACTCTTCGGTCCCATTGTCAGTGCCGAGAAGATTCTCAAGCAGATAGAGGAGGCAAAAAAGGACAAGCACATCAAAGGCGTGCTGCTCAACGTCAACTCTCCGGGCGGTGCGGTGCCTCCCTCCATCGAGATTAGCTACGCCATACGCGATCTGGCAAAAGAGAAACCGGTCATTGCCTACGCCTCGGGCATTATGGCAAGCGGCAGCTACTATAGCAGTATTTTTGCAGACCGCATCATTGCCAATCCGGGTGCCATTGTCGGCTCCATCGGGGTCATCATGGAGAGCGCAGACCTGCATGAGCTGCTTGACAAGATCGGGGTCAAACCACAGATCGTCAAGGAAGGTACCTACAAGGAAGCGGGTACGCCTACACGACAATGGACACCCCAGGAGCGGGCGGAACTCGAACGACTGACCAAAGAGACGTATGATCTTTTTGTCGGTGATGTCGCCAAAGCGCGTCATCTTGACATCAATGACTCCAAAAGCTATGCCGATGCACACATCTTTCTTGCCGCACATGCCAAACAGGTAGGCCTCATAGACAGAGTCGGCACCATGACGGAAGCCAAAAACGCCCTTGCAGAAAAAGCAGGTGTCAAACATCCCCACTGGAAGAAGAAGGACAAACTGCAGACATTCATGGAAAAACTTGGCTCCAATGCCATTGTCCAGCTTCAGAGTTATTTTTACGGGATGAAGGCTATACTACCCTATTGAGTATTTTTGCGTATTTGGCCGGGATTTGCACCTCCCTGCCTTCAAGCAGATTTTTAGCCAGGGTATTGAGCCATGCGCGTGAGGTGTGCACAGCATGCAGCAGCAGTCTGTATTCGCCCTCTTTTTCGATGAGTTCATAATGCCCCACATCGATTAGCAGTACGTCACTCTCCCCTTCGAGCAGTACTTCGGCACTCATACATTTGTCTTTGGTGTCGAGATCGAGTCTGAGTACTTTCCCGTACTCCTCAATCGCAACATTCAGTGCTGTTTTAGTACCTTTGGAGAGTGCCGCATCTTTGAGTTTTCGTAACATGGTGTAGTGTGTGGTACAACTGCCTTGCAGTTGACTATACTGCTTCGGCAGCCTGCAGGAAATCCTCTGCGATCATTTCGGGGTCTTCAAGCCCTATGGAGACACGAATAAGCCCGTCCGTTACACCGTTGAAACGGCGGTCCTCTTCTGAAAAGTCACTGTATATGGTACTTTGCATATGCAGTGCCAGCGTTCTGTTGTCCCCTATATTGGCGGTCAGGGTCACAAGCTTCAGTGCATCGAGCAGTCTGAAAGCGCGTTCGGGTGTACCGCACTCAAGGGTCAGCAGCGGACCGCAGCCGTTGGCAAAATCGCTTTTATACCGGTCATGATCCTCACTCTTCGACAGCGAGGGATGATTGACCTCTATTCCTTCAGGCAGCGACGCATCAAGCAGTGCAGCGACCTTTGCTACAGAGCGGTTGACACGCTCTACCCGCAGCGCCAGGGTTTCGAGCCCGAGCATGGTCAGAAATGACCCAAAGGCATTGGCGGTCATACCCATGTCCCGAATTGCACGTTTTTTACAAATAGGGATAAAGGCTTTTTTGCCCGCCTTTTTAACAAACTTGTGCAGGTCGGCATACTTGGCATTAAGCAGTTTGTCATTTTCGGGCGATACGGCACGGAAAACGGCAATTCCTCCCAGTGCAGCGGAGTGTCCCGACATATTCTTGGTAGATGAGTGCACGACAATATCGGCTCCCATATCAAGCGGGCGAACCAACAGAGGCGTTGCCGTATTGTCCACTACCAGCAGCGTCTCATAGTGGCTACATAAATCGGCGATACGTTTGATGTCCGGCAGTCTCAGGCTTGGGTTGCCGACACTCTCCATGAGTACCATTTTGACACCTGAAGCAAGTTTCTCTTCCATATAGTCGAAGTCCTCGATGCCGCAGAAGGTATTGGCAACGCCAAAGCGTTTGAGTGTCTCGTTGACAAGCGTATAGGTACCGCCGAAGAATCCGCCTACGCACAGTACTTCATCACCGCTTTTGAGCAGTGCAGTCGTAACCATGGAGAGCGCCCCCATACCCGAAGCGGTGGCAATGGCGCCGAAACCGCCTTCCATCTTTGCCACAATACTTTCGAGTTTTCCGTTTGTCGGATTTCCGACTCTTGCATAGAGCGGCTTGGTCACTTCACCAGAGAATATCCCCTCTGCCTCTTCGGCACTTTCATAGCCGAATGCTGCCGAAGGAACGACAGTCGGTGCAATGGGGCCGGTTTTAGAGCCTACATTTTGTACAAGCAGTGTGTTGAAATAGTCAAAATCGTATTGCATAGGTATCTTCCTGGTTATATAGAGTAATTGAGGGTATGATTGGCTTTCATCTGATAGTTCTTCAGTTCCGAAAGCGGTATGGAGAAAACCTCCATGATCCCTTGTTGTATGTCATCCCAAAACAGTTTAAGCGCCATATTGTCCGTACGGGCCAGGTCGGCAAAGGCATCTGTCTCCAGAATGGTGATAATGTCTTTGAGTGTAATATCTTTGAGGTCTTTGGCAAGACGATAACCGCCATGCGCCCCCTTGACACTCAGAAGAATACCCTGTTTCTTGAGTTCGAGCAGAATCTGTTCGAGAAAACTCTGGGGAACGGCTGCACGTGCGGCGATCTCTTTTATCTTGAGTACTTCATTCTCCTGAATGGCACCAAGTTCATGGAGTGCAGCAACTGCATAAATAGTCTTAGTTGAAATTCCTATCATATTTTATTACCTTTGCTAATTGTAAAGCGTAGTATAGCTTACATCCGATACAAAAATCGAATAGAACTTCAAGGAAGGCACAAAAAATCAGGATGAGTGCTACCAGAGAAGCGAGTTTAAAGTATCCAAACAGAGCAATAAAGGTGATCAGGAATGTTGTTGCCAACCCAAGGTAGAGTGCAAACCGTTTGGGAGACTCGTCAGAATACTTGGGATCTACCTGCCACTGCTTGAGTATGAACTTTCCTGCCCGTGCAAAAGGACTCCATTGCTCCTGTCTGACTGCACGCATTGTAAAATCAAAGAGTATAACATACAAAAAGAAGAAACTGTGTGTTACAGCAAACAACACGGTGAACACCAATACCTGAAAAGAGATTACACGTACTAAGTTTGTATCGATGCGTCTGTTGGAGATGGGGCATGAAGGAGACATAAAAGTCCTTTGTTAAAAACGTTACATAAAAATAAAAAGCACCTCTAAAGACCCTGGTTAGCCACAACATCCGGTTTCTGTTTCAAGATTTAACAATATAAAGGGGAGACTACAACAATCTTAGGAAACCAAATGCCCTTGTCCACCGTGATTTACCAGGGTTTTTACAAGTGCTTTTCACTTTTATGACCGAAGTATAGCCTATTTCAGAATTAATGTCAAGTAAATCTATTGATTTTATTAATTTTATCTGTTTTCCCCCTTGTTTCAGGAAGTGAGAAAGGTATGAAAATGGCTTCTTATATACGCCAGAGCATCCTTTTTTGTACCGATTGTACCATCCATCTGTTTTTCGTAAACATCATCGAGTATTGTCTTAAAGTGTGGAGACGGTCGCATACCGAGGGCAATAAGATCTCTGCCCAAAATCAGAGGTTTCAACGGTTCATCTTTAACCTGAAGTCTCTGCGCCTCTTTTAAAAGCCACTCGCCTGCTGCGTACTCTCCCTGCTGCGCTTCAGGTGTTGTGCGTCCCAGAAAGTCGGCTTTGGCGACCAGAACCAGCTCTTCAATGTTCACCTTTGTCGCCAAACGGCGAATGGCGCCTGCCTTGGCACCCTGTGCATAAAACTGCGAAGGTTTGAGGTGGTGTTCTACCAGCGGCAAAATGCTTTCTATGAAGTCATGTTCATCGGTAAGCCGATAGAGCAGATCTCTTGTGGGCTCTATGCCGGCTCGTTCATGCCCAGTCGAACGTACTCGTTTGACATTATGAAGATCCGGAAACGGGTTTTGCGAAAGAATCTCCTTCCATGCCCTCACCTCTCCACTCTCAAACTCGATTGTTGTCGTCACAGGTTTACCCAGATCGTGACAGAGTTCGGCAAACAAAAGCTTTAACCTCTGTTTTTCATACATAGGATGTTCCTGATGCACATCTAAAAGCTGCTGCATCGCATCCACAGACATCATGGTGTGTATCCACACATCCCCTTCAGGATGCCATTTGGGATCCTGCGGACAGCAAATAAGCGCATGCAGTTGGGGGAAATAGCGTTCTGTGATGCCCCACTCTCTCATCAGTTCAAAGCCGACCGAGGGTTTGGGCGCTTTTAGCAGCAGTTTTTTCCACTCTGCATAGACCCGCTCTTTGGGCAGTTCCTCAAGCATGCCCTCCCGGACCATCTCTTTGCACAATGCTGCAGTTTCGGGTGCTACCCTGAAACCGAAACGTGCAGCAAACTGCATGGCGCGGTAAATACGAAGTGGGTCTTCTATAAAAGTGGCATCATCAATGTGCCTCAGCATACCGTTTTGTATATCCTGCAGGCCTCCGTAAGGATCGATAATCTCACCGCTTTGTATATCCAGTCCCATGGCATTGATGGTAAAATCTCTGCGTCGTGCGGCCGTAGCAAAATCGAGCGAGCCGTTGACGGTTACGTCAAATCCGCGATGGCCTCTGCCGGTTTTTTCTTCCGTTCTGGGCAAGGAGAAGTCATATTCCTCCCCGTTGCTATGCAGTTTTACCACACCGAAACTCTTGCCTACCTGACTGACGCTGCCAAAGGGTTTAAGAAGGGCTTCGAGTGTATCAAGAGAATCAAGAGAGTAGACTTCCACATCGAAGTCTTTGAGCGTTGTTCCCATGACCAAGTCTCTGACAGCACCACCGACAAGTATGGCTCTGGCACCTGCTTTGTGCAGTGCATCGGCGATCTTGCTCAGTTGTGTTTGCTCAAAGGTCAATCGCATATGATTTCAGCGTCTCCAGATCGATCAGTTCCAGCATACGCTCATGTGTTGCATGAATAAAAATATGCGGTGCCATCCCGTCATGGTGTGCCTGCACGAAACGGGGACCGGAAAGGCACCAGCTCTGGCCGGGCTTTACCCCTGCAAAATTGAATTCCGGACGCGGTGTAGAGAGATCGTTTCCGACACGTTTTGAATAGGCAAGAAACGCTTCTGTAGCATAGATGCACACGGCATGTACACCCGGATTGTCTTTACCCGAAAAGCAGGTACCGTCACGGTAAAATCCCGTCAGCGGTTTGAGACTGCATGGCTCCAGCGGCTCTCCAAGTACATTTTTTGGCTCATTCATCATTGCTTCTCCTTCGATGGCGGGCAGACGAAATGGCGCATATTCACCTCCCCGAGTCGCTCGTGCCATCCAATACATATGTGCGATGTTCCCTTTTCAATGTCAATATAACAGTCGCCAAAATAGTGTCTCAGTACCGCACCGACCTCTTTGTCTGAAGGCAGTACAGCCATCCAGACAAACGGCACTGTTTTGAGTGAAGGCACCTCCTTGCAGCTTCGCATCAAATCGCGCAATTGACTCTCTGCCAGGCAGGGTGTCATCGTTTCATCATAGAGGCTCAATGTCACGACACCGCGTATGCCGAACGTATCGACAAGCTTTTTCCATTTGTCATCCGGATATTTGGGTTCATAACGAAACAGATCACACTCTTTTTCATGACAGAGTGCCCATACCCGTTTCAGTGCCTGTGGCACATCTGTTTTTAAGGCATTGAGTGTCTCTATGGTATAGATGTTTGGAGTATAACCTTCAGCATCAAGAAGCGATTTCTCGGCAAAATAGGCTTGTGCCGAGGCATCCATACGCTGCTTGTGGTGTATGACCCCAACGGGAAAATCGGTTTTCCAGTGTAAACAGGAGTCAATATCGAGACTCTCTCTAAACGCTGTTGCATCAAAAGCATCCGTTGCGTGGACTTTTTTCTCCAAATGTGCAATAATCTCCTGCATCATGCCTCCTTCTTCTAATATCTATATTAAACCTAGCATCTTCTCTCTTAATGGGAATAACACTTTCAAACACTCAAGACGCATAGCGGACCGGATGTAAACGAGCGAAACACCCAAGTATAAAAATGTGGCTAATCTCCGCCGCCGCACGCTCCATCACCGCCAACCCCTTCACAATGGTATTGCTCTCCGGAAACATCCGGCCCGTATGTATTCATACTGTTTGGGTATCCATCGGGTTTTGTCCGGGCATAGCGAATGTGCAGCAGCAGTGAGAGTACTCCTGCTGTCAGCCAGTTTCGCTGCCACCACTGCTTCGCAGGTTTGGGGATCTGATTGAGAAAGTAGGAGACCGTTACGGCACCAATGAGAGGTACAAACCATACAAACAGCATCTGTACCGTTTTTTGCAACAGTGAATAGACCTCATCACGAAGCAAACGGTAACTCGTGACCATATTAAGGAGTACTACATACGCCCCGAAGAAGATCACCGGCCCTTTTAGCGTAACCATTTCTCCAGATCCTCTTTGAGATGCTGGGCGTTGGTGCTACGGATGAAGTAGACACTGCCGTCTTTGAGTGTCAGTTTGACCAGCGGTTTGTAAAAGCGCAGCATCGTACCGATGGTTCGGCTATATTGACGCTCTTTAAAAGGTACGACTTCTACCCGTTCTACCATCTCTTTACGTATGGGCAGAACATGGTTTCCGACAGCCACAATGGCATCATCGATGACGATCAGTTTGGCATAGTATCGCCATAGCGTACGGTAAAGCAGGAAAAAGATCAACATATATGTCAACGGATCGATCAGGGAGAACAAATAGCCCCACGGTACATCAATGCTTTTGAGGTAGTAGGGATCGCCCGTAAGCCACTTAAAGGCGAAATAGATCACCCAGTCACTGAGAATCAGCGCAACGATTATCGTAAATGTGATAATGATAAATCCTGTAAAACGGCTGCTGACACGCCGCTGAAAAACAATGTCTCTATGCGTGAATGCAATACCTTTCTGTCTCATTTCACGTCTTATCAGCATGATATAGACAGCCACAAACAGTGCCAGTACAAGCAGGGAAAGCAGCAGTGTCTCCATGGGGAAGAAGTAGTAGTCTCTGTAAACAAACTTGTAGCCGTTTTGGGGCATAAACGCTTCGCGTACACTTTTTTGAAGAAATTCGGGCGTTATGGACTTGAAAATATCATAGGAGGTTCTCTCTGTGATGTTCTGTTCCTCTCTAAGATACTGCTGCATACTGATCAACCCCATCAAGGTATCGGTATCGTGTTCAATGGAGCGGTAGTAGGCGTCGTCATACTGCTTGAGTGCATTCTGTATGGTTTGTACACTCATCCCCTCTACATCCGAAGAAATCATCGCTTCAGCCGCTTTGATGTTGTCAGAAAATACTTCTGAAAGTCCGTCAAAACCGATACATGCCACCTGTGCCCTGTCACTGCCGAAACTGTTGTCACTGACCGTGTAGGTTTTGCCGTCTTTGTTGCGCAGCTGCTGCTGAAGGCGCTGGGCCAATGAACGGGTATAGACACTCAAAGCCAGATATTTTCTGTAGTCATCAAGCAGATACTTGGTACCGATGTAGGCATAGTTGTCTCCTGTTCCCTCATAAAAGCGTCTGTAGGGACGTCCGTTGAGTTTCGGGGTAAAATGCGGTTCGACGACTCTGGCACTGCCGTTTTTGTCAATACTGCCAAAATAACGGAGTATCTGCTCTCTCATCCTCTCGGCATCGAACTTTCCGGCAATAAAAAGTTTCATATTTGCAGGGTAGTAGTAAGTGGTGTAGCGCTGCATCACCTCATTGAGTGTAAAACGTCTGTTGTTTTGCTGTGCATGGTAACGGTCGGGGAGCTCTTTCTTTTTGGGCAAACCGAAGTCCTGACGGTAGATGTCATCACGCGGAGCCATAATGCTCTGCAGGAAATGCTTGAGTGCATACAGCGGTCTGTGGTACCAGTGTGGTTCGCCTATTTCGGTCTGCAGCGCCTGTTTCTCCACCCTCAGATCTTCCTGCGTGACATTTTTGTCAAAAAGCATCTGTGCAAAGGTCTTTACCAGCCAGTCTGCCTTCGAAGGCGCAATAGCCGCGACATAGCCCGTCTCATACCGCTTGGTAAAACCGTTGACATCCGTCCCGCCCTCATCCTGAATGTAGTCGAGGTAGTCTCTGTGCGGCACTCGGGCATCACGAAAGACCACGTGCTCGACCAAATGTGAAATCCCGTAGGTATTGTCGGTCTCATTGTCGTACCCTACCCCGACATCTACCTCCAACTGTACCTTCTCCGCCTTCGGGTCTGAGAGCATATAGACCTGCATACCGTTATCGAGTTTCATATAGGCAACATTTTTAAAAGGATCTTCTGTCTGCGCAGCCAGTACCGTCACATAACACAGCATCAGCCACAGTATCACCGTTTTCATCATCTCTGTTTTCCTTTTAACTGGGTTTAACTTGGTTGAAATAACAATATAAAAAAGAGAATTATAACCGATATTTATCAAAAAAGTTAAACAATACACAGAATCATAAACTATAGGCAGCACTACTCACCATAGGCACCAATATCTTCATGTGCTGAACCTGCTACGGGTCTTAGAAAGTCATCCGATTGCGGATCCAGACTGATGAAACGCGGCTCTTCATTACCATTCCATGAGTTGTCTGTACCTTCATTGCCAGTAAAAGGAGTCTGGTTGTCATAGGCAATGTTCTTTTCTACCGTCGTATCGTATGTACCGAGGAACCCTTCTGCCGCGTTTTGGTAGGCGGTATTGTAGAGGAAACGCACCTCTCTTCCTGAATTAAAATCAAAGCCTCTGCTCTTGTTGCCATAGGAAATATTGTGTATGACTTTCGCTCTTCTGCCTTTGGGGGCATCCGGGTCGGAAGCGTTTCCTCCTGCTTTGATACCGTTGCCGTCTCCACTGTTGATACCGTTATCCGATACCCTGTTGTATAGAACGCTCGTATCATTCGATCGCCAAGTGTCTATGCCGTCGTCACTGTTACGATAGACACTGTTGTGCAATACCTGATTGCATTTTCCCGAAGAGACGGCAATACCGTCTGCGTTGCCGCCATCGGAGGCAAAAGCGACATCGGAGTTGTCATGTACGAGATTGTCACTGACAATGTTGTAGCCCTTGGCATAAGGGGTGTCATACCCTGCCTCGTTTTCATTCCAGACACCTCCGTAGATACCGACACCCGGAAGCATATTCTGATGCAGATGACACCCCACAACCCTGTTGTAACTTCCACGTAACGCGATACCCTCATAGCCCATATACCGCACTTCAATATTTCTGATGAAAATATACTCACCCGTAATACGCATACCGACATCTCTTGAGTTGGTATGTGCCTGCGCATATTCAACGCTGCTGTAGGGTCCTTCGATTACAGCATGCTCTCCTGGATAGCTCTCTACAACAATCGGATGCTGCGCATTTGCATGCTCAGAGAGTACCAGTGCATGGTCTATTACATACTCCCCTCCTCTTAAAAAGACTATATCTCCTGCCGTGGCTTTGGCAAATGCCTTTGCGATGGTACATGGTGTATTCTCGCTACAGCTCTCACCACTGCCATCGGCCGCAGCGAACAATGACCCCTTCTCTATAGGTGTAGGACGAACATCACGTTTACCGATGATGATTGATTCACCCTCCATCGCACAATAGTCAATATCGTAATCTTCCAATTCACTATGTGCATTGTAGTGCCTTCCTGCACAATCGCCGCTATAATAGGCATCATCCTCTGCTCTCAGTGCCTGTTTGATTTGTGCATAGCTTGATTTTCTGACATTCTCAATGGAGTCGTATCCCGAAGTGCTGTGCGTAAAAGCATCATCACACAAGGCGCCGACAATATGGATGAGATCCTTTTTGGCCAGTACTGCATCGAAACTTCCGGCTACATAGCCATGGTTATTTTCGGGCAAAGTCAAAAACATACGTTTCGTCTGCGAGGCAAGGTTCCATATGCTTAAATCTATACGCGGGTCAGTGCCTGTGCCCACGACGCCGTTCATCTGCAAAAAAGCCACATTGCATCTAAGTGTTTCAAGGTCGATCCGGTTCATATCGAATGCAAACCATCCGTCAATCGAAAGAACTAAACTTGCATCAGTTCCATACCCTCTGTCTTGAAAATAGCGCATGGTATAAAACGCCTGTCCTCCTCCCTGCGAATGCCCCATCACGGCCAGTTTGTCAAGTGTAAGCCCGTGAGCCTGCTTTGCAGTCTCTATTGCACTTTCGAAAATATGTATGTTATAGGCAATATCGTACCCAGCGCCCTGCTCGCCACCAATAACGAAGTAACCGTGTGATGCCAGATATTGCATAATGCCTCTATAGTTGTCTATATGAGAGGAACTCCCGCCGCCTTCCAAAAAGAGCACCACAGGCATACCTTCATGAATGCCATTGCGGGGGTAATAGACCACATAGTGTTCATCACTCAGCCCATCCTGCGGATAGCGATCTACCTGATAGGGACCTGGCTGTTCATACCTGTTCAATTCCTCTACTTTAAAACGATAACGGGCCTGTATATGTGTGGAGTCGTGAAAGAAGAGCCTTACTTCATACTCGCCCGCAGGCATTGGTTTTGCATCTTTGTTCAACAATGTGGTAGCGCCGGTAACCCAGTTCCAGGCAATCGCATTGGCACGCTCGCTGCTCTCTCCCACTCTAAAGACCCCCGCCCAGTCCCTGTCCCCCGAGAGTAAAAGATTGGTCTGCACAGAAACCGCTTCTGTGGGACGGTAGGTATATCGCAGTGTCTCTATGGGTGGAAGCGTATAGGGTACAAAAGTAGTGATATCTCCTGCCATTATCGGTACCCAGCCTGTTTTGGCGATACTTTTTTCTGCCTGCAGTGTACACACCAGCATGAACACCCATACAATACGATTGATCCAATCCATACTTCTCATGATTCTATCCTTTCAGATACAGTGACCAATACATATCATCTGAACGTTCCAGTTGGAGAAATGTACTGCTTTATCTTCATCTTATCTAAAAAATATATCACAATTACAATAAAATATTTTTATTACATTAATAAAAGTAAATTAATGTTTTTTATTTTTAAAATAACCCCATCTACGCTATACTAAAAGATAAAAATGCATACAAAAGGAAATACCATGCTTCAAAACAAGTTCACCGAAGCCATGCAGTTTCGTCACGCCTGCAAACGCTTTGACGAAAACAAAACAGTTCCCGATGCACTGATGCAGTATATTCTCGAGGCAGGGCGTACCTCTCCATCCTCTTTTGGGATGGAGCCGTGGAAGTTTCTGGTCGTAAGAAACGATGACCTCAAGGCAAAGCTGCGACCCTTGTGCTGGAACCAGCCGCAAATCACGACCTGTTCGCATCTGGTGATCATTCTTGCCGCCATCGACTCGGTACGTCCCGAAAGCGGCATTCCCCAAAAACGCTTTGAAAGAAGGCCTTTGCCACAGGAGCAGATAGATGCCTACATTGCACTTTACGGCAACTTCCTAGCCGACACGCTCTCCACAGATGAAAAGACATTCTGCTGGACCGCACGACAAACCTACATTGCCCTTGCCAATATGATGACGGCAGCGGCATATGAAAAGGTTGATTCCTGTCCCATAGAAGGCTTTGAGAAGGAAGAGGTAGAAAGGTTGCTTGAAATTAATACTAAAGAATATCAAGTCGCTGTCATGGTCGCTTTCGGCTACCGTGTCAATCCGCAGAGCAAACAGCTTAGATTACCATTTGACGAAGTGGTAGAATACCTTGACTGACTTGTCCCATATCGAAGCATATAGGCGCATTGAACACTGCCGAGAGCAGAAGATGCCCTACCTTGATTTAAGCGGACTGTCACTCAAGCAGCTTCCCGATTCACTCTCGACTTTAGGCTGGCTCGAACGCCTTTCCGTTGCAGACAACGCGCTGCATTCGCTTGAACCCATCGGATCACTGAGAATGCTGCACAAACTCTCAATAAGCCATAACCAAATTGCCGACCTTACACCGCTAGAGTCGCTGACAAAAATGAAGTTTCTTTTTATACATCACAACAATGTGACCGATATCAGCCCTTTAACACGGTTGAAAGGACTTAAAAAACTCGATGCCGCGCACAATGCCATAGAAAAGGTCGGCACACTAAGCAGTCTGACGCAACTGGTCTACCTTGACCTTTCTTTCAACCGCATAGAGACACCGGCAACAGTCTGCCAACTCCCCTCCCTACGCTGGCTGTCACTTGCGAATAATCCGATTACACCGGATCAGCGGACCTTATGCAGTATAAAAGAACAAGAGAAAGCGTTATCATATTTCAAAATATGATAACGCTTTATACTACTTGCTGATCCTCAGCATCTCATTCGCTCCCTTTTGAAACTCATAATCCGTACCCGTAACCGCTACCTCATAACCTTTGGCACGGAAATGATCCATCACTGTTTCAAGGTGTGCAGAAGGCTCATTCTCCAGCGTCAGCAGCGGAAAAATGCGTGCCTCTTTGGCAACACGCAGCATCTCGTCTATTGCTTCAATATGAAAGGTGCTGTCTAAATGTTCACTGTAGAGGAAAAGAAAGTGCGAACTAAGCGCAAGGTCGAAGCTGTCATCTTCAAACGGAAGAGTGGGCAGTGACGCATCGACATACCTTCCCTCTTCCACACCCTCTTCATAATCCATCAGAAACTCCATCATCGCTTCGATGCGCATGTGCTCAAGTGACTCCACATCGGGTATGTTCTTCCAGACAAACTTGTCGGCATTGGCTCTTACCTGCGCCATCACCTCCTCTGCCACCTCGTCTATGCGCTGCATAATCTCCTTTTTGCTGTAGGTATAAAGGGGGTCTATCGAAACGACTTTCCCGCCGTCATAGTCCACTTCTGTATTGAAACTGCTCGGACCGTCGCCGCAGCCGAGTATCTGTTTGCTCAGTATCTCTTCTTTGGAGAGATTGAACATCTGCATATACTCTTTTTTGCTTCGTCCCCATGGAACAATCTGTTCTAACGTCATATTGTGTACCTTTGTAAAAAGTGAATCCGCTATCGTACCATAGCATGACTTTTAGACATGATGAAAATGACATGTATATTTACGGGGTCATTCCATCATATGGCAGATTGTAAACAGATTAAAACAATCAGTGATGTGCTGACAAACTCTCCTTTTCATTGGCAATGATCATCGGAAGATTGGAGTACTATACGGTCTTTGTCCCTCTAAGCAGCTCTTTTTGGAAGAAGTTTTGAGTGTTTTGGAAAGAATGCATATTCAGAGCAAAGTGCCAAAACGACACTGCTCTGTGAGGAGAAAGCAGAGCAGTACTACTGCACTTTGACAGTAGGTTTTCCTGCTTTGATCCAGCCGTTCTCTATGCCGCCTTTAAGCTCATAGACATGCTTGAATCCCATCTGTTCAAGTCCCTGACCAAGCGCTTTGGAGCGGTTGGCATGGGCACAGTAAATGAGAACAGGCTGGTTTTTGTCCTTGACAAGGTGTCCGAGTTCAAAAAACCAGTTGGCAATGTCCGGCTGGCCGTTTGGCGCAAAGAACATCATAGTATGCGCACCCTTGATAATACCTGTCTGTTTCCACTCCATGGGAGTACGAATATCAATGACCGGATACCCTTTTCCCTGAAGTTTTGCAAACTCGTTTGCATCAACGGTTTTAAACTCTGCAAACAGTGAGGCACTCAGCAGTGCCAGTGAAAGTATGATCTTTTTCATTATTGTCCTTTATTTTTGTGGTAGTCTACACAAGAAAGGTTAATGGTTTAGAAGAGAATATATAAAATAGCAGGGGAGTATCAGACAGACTGAAAAGATCAGCTTGCCTTCTTTTTGAAGAGTCTGAGCATATCGGCAAGTGTCCGGTGCATATCGCCACGGTTGACGATCATGTCTATAAGTCCGTGCTCAAGCAGAAACTCCGAACGCTGGAAACCTTCGGGAAGGTCAACACCCACTGTCTGCTTAATGACACGCTGTCCGGCAAACCCAATAAGCGCACCCGGCTCTGCCATGATAATATCACCCAGCATCGCAAACGATGCCGAAACACCACCCATCGTCGGATCGGTAAGTACAGAGATGTAGGGCAGTCCCTTGTCACTAAGACGCTTGAGTGCTGCGGAGGTTTTGCTCATTTGCAGCAGGGAGTAGGTACTCTCCTGCATACGTGCCCCGCCAGACGCGGAAACAATGATGACACCGCACTCTTTCTCGATGGCACGGTTTACCGCACGCACAATCTTTTCACCCTCGACAGAACCGAGACTTCCGCCCATAAAGGCAAAATCGAACACTACCAGTTCCGCCGGCTCCCCGCCGATGGTACAGCTTCCGCTGACTACAGAAGAGGTTTTACCCGTTTTGGCCTTTGCCTCTTCAAGACGCTTTTTGTAGGACTTTTTGTCAGAGAACTTCAACGGATCTACCGGTGCAAGAGAGGCATCGTGCTCCTCAAAACTGCCCTCATCGGCAATAGACGCAATGCGTTTGTCCGCACTAATGCGGAAATGGTGATTACATTTTGGGCAGACGTTCTGCTTGGCCTCTACCTCTTTGTAGTACATCAGTGACGTACACTTGGGACACTTGATCCACTGATTGGGCTGTTCCTCTTTGGACTTCTCTTTACCGAATAGATTGCTGAACATACTGCTAAACTCCATATCACCCTTCCTCCAGCGATTTTGCTGCTTTTAAAATGGTCTCGATCTGCATGGCGACCGGTTTATTTTTCGATACTATAACATAATCTTGCTCAACGATCACTTCGAGTCCTTCGCAAAGTGCCAAACCTGCGGCAAAATCGTAAATGCGAAAGGTACCGACAAAGAGTACAAAATTAACCGTATGGGCATAGGCGAGAGAGAGTGCAATGGCACCGGGTGCACGAAACTTCAGACCAGATTCGTCCAAAAGTCCTATGACCTCGGGATGTGCATAGGCTTTCTCGAAAAGCCCTATTTCAGCATGCGGAACTGATGTTACAGCATGAAATACATCGCTAAAGAGTCTTCCCTGAAGCAGAGGTTTTCCCGGTGTTTTAATGAACACATCCCCATTGGCAAGGTTGCAGACAACTGCAGCATCGAGTATGCCCTGGGCATTGACACGGGCGACAGAAGTACCATAATAGGGAAAGTGTGATAGTGCATTGGAGGAGCCGTCGATGGGGTCGAGAATGATCTGTGCATCCCCCTCCCCTATGATGCCTGACTCTTCAGACTCAATATAGCCAAAAGACGAGAGATGTTTCACAAAGACAGATTCGGCAAAGAGATCAAGCTTTGAACTCACATCACCACCCGCACCGGCAACCGTTTTGTCGAACCATTCTTCCTGAAAATCGTTTTGCAACGCTTCGGAAATGGTCTCATTCGCTCTGATGCAGGCTTCTACAAAAGGGTCAAAACTATGCTTTGTGATAACTATTCCCCTTTTTTGTTCATCTCCAGTGTCGGTCGTGCCCCGCGCGGCACGACCATCCAGAACTTGCGTACCGCAGTACGTGCATTTTCAAGGATCTCCTGCGCTTTTTTGCTGCCGGTTTTGGCAACATAGTCTTTGAGCAGACGCTTCAGTTCGAACATCTCGAAATCCCATTCATCAGTATCGATGCGGATCGCCTCTACCAGTTCAGGATTGAGTTTTTCATAGAAGGTATTCTCTTCATCATAGACAAACGCTTTACCGCCGGTCATACCTGCACCGAAGTTGGTTCCGGTGTTGCCCAGAATGACCACAACACCGCCTGTCATATATTCACACGGATGATCCCCGGTACCCTCTACGACAGTAGTCGCTCCGGAGTTACGGACGGCAAAACGCTCACCAACCTGCCCGCTGATATAGATCGTACCGCCGGTAGCACCGTACAGACAGGTGTTACCGCCCAGTGCAAAGTCTGGAGCGGATTTACTCGACGTAATGACAATGCGTCCTCCATTCATACCCTTACCGATGTAGTCATTCCCCGCACCATAGAGGTTGATGCTGACACCTTCGGCAAGGAAAGCGCCCAGAGACTGTCCTGCCACCCCTTTTAGATTAATGGTAATCGTATCTTCCGGGAGTCCTTTGTTGCCGTGTTTTGCCGCAATCTCACCGGAGATACGCGCGCCGAAACTTCGGTTCAGGTTGCTGATGGCTTTTTCAATGACTACAGGCTTGCTCGGATCTTCGATTGTCGGCATGATCTCTTTGAGAATCTCTTTTTCATACTCATTTTTATCATACGGTTCATTGAACGGCTCCTGACAGGTATCAATGCCTTCAACTTTCTGCAGAAGCTGTTCAAAGTCGAATTTTTTCGTAAACTCGTCATCGATCACTTTGAGCAGTTCGGTCTTTCCGACGATCTCTTCAAGACTTCTGTACCCAAGCTGTGCGAGGATCTCTCTTACCTCTTCGGCAAGTAGCGTGAAGTAGTTGATGACCTTCTGTACATTTCCTTTGAAACGTGCTCTTAAGTGCGGATCCTGTGTCGCTACACCGACACCACAGGTGTTCAGGTGACACACCCGCAGCATCATACAGCCCACAATAACCAGTGCTCCCGTACCGAATGCATACTGCTCCGCTCCGAAAATCGCTGCCTTGACAACATCAAGTGCTGTTTTGAGTCCACCGTCGGTTTCAACGGTGACAAGCTGACGCAGGTTGTTGGCTTTGAGCGCATTGTGCGCCTCTACGAGTCCAAGCTCCCATGGATTCCCGGCAAAACGGATCGAACCGATAGGTGCAGCTCCTGTACCGCCGTCGCCGCCTGAGATGATTATCTTGTCCGCATAGGCTTTTGCCACACCGGCAGCAATGGTACCGACACCGGCAGTGGAGACCAGCTTGACCGCTACTTTTGCATGAGGGTTGACCTGTTTCATGTCAAAAATAAGCTGTGCAAGGTCTTCGATGGAGTAGATGTCATGGTGCGGCGGCGGTGAAATAAGTGTAACACCCGGTTTGGTATAACGCAGCTTCGCGATCAGTGCGGAAACCTTGCTTCCTGGAAGCTGTCCGCCCTCACCCGGCTTTGCCCCCTGCGCCACTTTGATCTGAATCTCTTCGGCAGAACGCAGATACTCCGGTGTCACACCGAAACGTCCCGAAGCGATCTGCTTGATCTTGGAGTTTTTGATGGTACCGTAACGCGCGGGGTCTTCCCCACCCTCACCCGAGTTGGACTTTCCGCCAAGCGTATTGAGTGCTTCAGCCAGTACCTCGTGTGCCTCCTGGGAGATTGACCCCATCGACATCGCCGCGGAAGAGAAACGTTTGAAGATATTTTCAATCGGCTCTACCTCGTCGATGCTGATCGGCTCTCTCGGCGAATTGAGTTCGTAAAAGTCACGGATGAACTTCTTGTCGCGTTTGTCGATCATATCGGAGAGTTTTTTGTAGTCCTCCTTGCTTCCCGTTTCCGCGGCCTTCTGAATGGCTGAGATGACCGGTCTGGAGAAGTCATGGTACTCCTCACCTTTTTTATACTTGTAGAAGCCGCCTTTGTAAAGCGCGTTCTTCTTGCCTTCAAAGGCATCGGTGTAGGCTCTGTCGTGGTAGGTGTTCAGACGCTGGTCAATATCTTCATAGCCCAGTCCCTTGAGCAGTCCGACCGATCCGCTGAAACATTCGTTGACAATCTCGTCACCCAAACCGATCACATCGAAGAGTTTGGAGTTACGGTAGGAGGAGATGGTCGAAATACCCATTTTGGACATAATTTTAAGAAGCCCCGCACCCATTGCACGACGCACACGGCGCAGTGTTGCAGGCATATCGTCCGTCTCATCCTTCATCAGTTGTTCAACGGTATAGTAGAGCATATACGGATAGACCGCTGCTGCTCCATACCCGATCATACACGCTACTGAGTGAGGATCGAACACTTCACCCGTTACAGCCACGATGCTTACCAGGTGTCTGAGGTTTGCATCGAGCAGTGCCTGACTCAAACGGCCAACGACCATCAGCATAGGAATGACTTTTGTTTCGGCAGAAAGGTTTCTGTCATCGAGAACAACCGTACGAATGCCGTTGTTTCGCACATCTTCGACAATTGTCTCTACAAGTTCGTTCAGACTCTTTCTGAGGTCATGTGTGTAGGTCGTATCGTACGATGCGTATTTGTATGCCGGATCGTATTTGTCATTGCCTTCGGTACCGAACTCTTTGAGGATGGCAAACTTCTCTGCGGACATGACAGGCAGTACGGTCTTCAGACGCTTCGCATGTTCGGCATCATCACTGAGCACGTTTCGCAATTCACCAAAACCGGTGTTAAGACTCGTTACTGTTTTTTCACGAATAGGATCTATCGGCGGGTTGGTTACCTGTGCGAACTTCTGTTTGAAAAAGTCGGTGAAGTTACGCTGATGGGTCGAGAATGCCGCGATCGGCGTATCGTCACCCATGGCACCGGTGGTCTCTTTTCCTTCGAGCACCATCGGTTTGATCACTTCACGCATCACTTCGAGTGTGAAGTTGAAATAGCGCTGTTTCGCTTCCATCTCTTTATGATCGGTAGAGACCTCATCGACTTTGGTGTTGGGTACAAACTCCTGAAGGTAGCTCATGTTCTGGCTCAACCACTTGTCATAAGGGTGCATCGACTTGATGTAGTCATCGATATCTTTGGATTTGAGCACCTTGCCGAACTTCAGGTCAACCCCCATCATCTCACCCGACTGCAGACGACCGCGTTCAACGATTTTCTCTTCAGGCAGTTGCAGTACACCGTATTCGGAAGAGATCAGCAGACGGTTGTCGGTTGTAACAATGTACTTTGCAGGTCTCAGACCGTTTCTGTCGAGTACACAGCCAATGTAACGGCCGTCGGTCATACTCACCGCTGCCGGACCGTCCCACGGTTCAAAACAGGTACTGGCATACTCATAGAACGCACGCAGTTCGCTGTCCATCCGTGAAGCGTTGTGCCATGGCGCAGGGATGAGTGAACGTGCCGCCTTGAAAAAATCTACGCCGTTGACACGCAGGAACTCCATAAAGTTGTCAAGACTTGCAGAGTCGCTCATGCCATCCTGAATGATGTTGCCTATACGTTTCATCTCTTCATCGGTAAAGACTTCGGATTTTACCGCCGCCATTTTGGCTTTGACATTGAAACGGTTGGCAGTGACGGAGTTGATCTCTCCGTTGTGGGCGATCATTCTAAACGGCTGTGCCAGACGCCATTTTGGCAGCGTGTTGGTCGAGAAACGCTGATGGAAAAGACAAAAAGAGATCTTGAAGTTCTCATCGGCAAGATCGGGGTAGAACTCCTTGATGTGTGTCGGCATGACAAGCCCTTTGTAGGAGACCACCTTTCTTGAGAAAGAGGGGATGTAGAAATCTTCATCGTCTTTGAGTGCATGCTCAATCTCTTTGCGTGAAAGATAGATCAGTGCATCGAAACGCTCCGAAGCGACCACACCCTGGGGGGCGACAAATACCTGCTTGATGGTTGGAAGAGTCTCAAGCGCCTGTTCACCCAGTGCCTCCGTGTTTACCGGTACGGTTCGCGTAAAAAGAACCTCCAGATCATTGTTTGAGCAGACTTTTTTAATGACTTCAAAATCACTTTCGTTTTTGGAGAAGACCATTGCCACGGCATACTCTTCCGGAAGCTCCACGCCTTCAGTTTGCGCCACTGTTTCGAAAAATGTCTTTGGCATAGAGAGAAGCAGTCCCGATCCGTCACCTGTCTTTCCGTCCGCCGCGATGGCACCACGGTGCATCATACGTGAAAGCGATGTGACGGCATCCTCCAAATTCTGATGTGTCGGTGTATTGTCGATGGAGCACAGCAGCCCGAATCCACAATTGTCCTTGAACGAGGTATATAGATCTCTCATGTTTCCAACCTTAAAATAGAGTAGCAGCACCCTTCTAAAGTGCCTAAAATGGGGTCGATTATACTTAAAAGTTGGTTATATCCAAATTAATTTGCCCTTAAGAAGCCAACCTGCGGCATGTGGTATGGGCTTTTAACACAACTTCGTTTATAATTGACGCAAAAAAAGGAGTCGCGATAAAAGGGTTCATACTTCAGGTGCGAAAAGCCAAAAACGAAGACTCTGTCGCCACCATATTGACCCGGGAGCATATCCGTACCTACTACCGATTTTTCGGTGCACGGCACTCCATACTTCAGCTTGGCAATCTTATAGATTTTGAAGTCGAAGGTGAAGACGGCAGATTCCTGCCGCGCCTGCGCTCTCTCTCACACATCGGATTTCCCTGGCTTTTTGACCGTAACCGGCTGATGCTATGGCACAATTTCATCCAGAAGTTCGAACCCCATCTCAGAGATGCCGATGAGATAGACTCCTTCTATTTCGAACTCCTGCTCGATGCTGCCAGAAAATGGCACCTGCAGAACCCCAAACGCATTGTCTGTGAAAGTTATCTCAAAATGCTTGCCTATGAGGGCAGACTCTATCCCGAAGAGAGATGCTACATCTGTCAACAGCGTCTCGAGGAGGAGATCGCACTGATGCAGGCATTCAAGCCCGCACATCCCCACTGCATCTATGCGCTGGCGCTGCCTGCGAAAAAAGTACTCGATTTCTTTGAAAGCGGCAAAACCGTTTTTCTCGACGATCATGAGATAGATATAGTGTTTGAAACGGTCATGAAAGGGTTTTAAAGACACAGGTGAAACACGGCAGTACCGTTCTTTAGCAAAATTAAGTTATGCTACACCCTGCAAAACACCACCATATTCAAGGAATATACATCATGCGAACACTTTTCTCACTGCTCATGCTTTCGCTACTCTTTACAGGCTGTACCAACTACAGTTTCCAACCGCAAGATACAGCCCCTCAGACCGAATATGACAAAATGGTCAAATCACAGCAGCAGGCACTCACAGAACAGCAAAACGCCGTACTGAACAACTAACCTGGCACACAGGGGTTATCCCTGTTTTCATGCAGACGGTTAAAGAGATATACCGGTTATATCTGATTATATCTGAATAATCCGAATATATTTAACAAAACCCACTATAATATCACGATAAATATACTACGGAGTAGAGTCGGATGCTTAGAATCGCCCTGTCGCCTACGGGTGAAATGCGCCTGGAGAACCTGCGTACAGCCCTCATTACCTACATAACTGCCCAACTGCGCAATGAACCGCTGCTGGTGCGTATGGACGATGCAGACACGGAAGCGGTCATAGAGGGCAAAGATACCGAGTACATGCAGATTCTCGAAAAGTTCTCCATTGCCCATGAGCAGGTATACCATCAGAGCGAACACAAAAACATACACATTACCCTTGCCATACGTCTGCTTGAAGAGGGCAAAGCGTTTGTCTGTACATGTCCGCGTTCAAGTGATGATGCAAAAGGCTGCGGTAAAAACTGTGCAGAGCGTACACACGACTATGCATCCCTCAAAGAGAAGGGACAGGCATTTGTCATACGTATGCAGGAGCCGTACTCTCCTGTTGTTTCAAAAGACCGTTTCCATGGAACCCAGAGCACTGTTCCCGAGGCTGTAGGCAGCTTCATCATCCTCGATGAAAAAGCCGCACCGACACCGCTGTTCGCCTCTGCCTGTGACGACATGCTCAGCAATATCACACTCGTCATTCGTGAAGCCTCCTTCCTTGAGCAGATGCCCAAAGAGGAGTACATTAAAAAGGCACTGGGGTACGAGATGCAGACAGAGTATATGCATCTGCCCTCCCTGCTTAATGAAGAGGGAGAGCGACTCGAATCCTCATCTGACGATACTGGACTGCTTACGCTTTTCAAAGAGGGGTTCATTCCCGATGCCATCATCAACTATCTATTGCTGCTTGGCTACCCTGATGCACCACAGGAGGTCTTTACCCTACCCGAAGCGCTGACATGGTACGACTACACCCGTCTCTCACCCAAACCCGCTACTTTCGACAAAGAGAGACTACGCCGGCTCAACCGTGAACATCTTCATCGTATGGATGACAGGGCACTTTCAACCATATTCGGTTTCGCAGATGCAGACATAGGTAGACTTGCAAAACTCTACCTTGGAGAGGCATCGACCATCAGTGAACTCGAAGCGAAGATTCGTCCGGTTTTCTCGCCCAAAATAGCAGATAAAGAGCTAAAAGAAGCGGTAGAAGCACTCAGAGAGATCATCTGGAATGCACCGGTGATAGAGAGCTTCGAGGCATTCAGAGCCTACCTTCTCAAAGAGAGTGCACTCGATGCGCAGACACTCGATCGTGCACTAAGAGTACTTTTGACGGGCGCATCGGATGGGCCGGCACTCGAGGCAGTCTATTCCCACATCAAATCTTATCTACTGGAGGTTATTTCATGATCGACGCATTTATCTATTCACTCGTTCAACTGGTACACATGGTCATCAATCTGTACATCTGGATCATCATTATATCGGCACTGCTTAGCTTCGTCAGACCCGATCCGAGCAATCCTATCGTGCAGGCACTCTACAGGCTGACAGAGCCGGTATATTACTGGGTCAGACGGAAGATGCCCTTTGTCATCATCTCCGGCATCGACCTCTCACCGCTTGTCATTATTTTGGCTCTACAGTTTCTCGACATTTTTATGATGCGGCTCTTTTTGGGATAACAGATGAAGATCCTGCTGCGTCCTCTTGCCACAGCCGCCCTGCTGCTATGTTTGCTGACGGTCGTTCTTAACGCCAAGGCATTCACTTTTTCCCAAGTGCACCGTATGCCTACAAGCATAGAGAAGGACTACTACATCTGGCGGTTTCTGCGCCAGCGAAACACTACCAAAACAGAAGCGCAGCGTATTATTCGGGAAGTAAGCCACCTGAACAAAAAACTCAAAGAGGCATACCGGAACAAAACCGGTGCATACCCGAATGTAAAACCCATCACTCCCAAATATTATTTGAGTGAATCGAAAAAATGGGAAAACCGGGCACAGGGGAACTTTGCATTCAAAAAAGGCATCGCCCACGTACAGAGACAACAGCTTTCACGCGCAGCAGAATTTTTTCATGCCGCCTACCGTATCTACAATGAGCGCTGGGAGAAGGACAAATGTCTCTTCTGGCTCTATCTTGTCACAAAAAACAAACACTATCTCGAACAGATGAAGGAACAGAGCGGTCACATTAATATGTACAGACTGCTTGCCTCCGACATTACCCATGACAAATATCCCAGAACCATTGTCGTACCAAAGATCAGCAAGGGAAGTCTATGGGGTATCGATGCACAGGACCCCATTGACTGGGCGAAAATGAAACAGAAGATCTTCAACAAAGATGTCGATCTTGAAGAACTCGCCGAGGATTGCAAGTCAGAAGAGACTATTGGCATGCACACCTACATCAAGGCACGTGCATGCAATTATGAAAAATCCTATTTCCCCATGCCCTACCGTGACCTGATGAAACAGTATCCTGCCCACAGACAGGCACTTATTTATGCTATTGCCAGACAGGAGAGCCGCTTCATTCCCTCAGCCATCTCCCGCTCTTTTGCATTGGGAATGTTGCAATTCATGCCTTTTTTGATTGATCATATCGCCAAACAGAAAGGTGAGAAGATCGACTATGATGACATATTCAACCCCTACAAAGCGATCGAATATGCAAACATTCATCTTGACTACCTCACCAGCTATCTCTACCATCCACTCTTCATTGCCTATGCATACAACGGCGGCATAGGCTTTACCAAACGGCTCATTCGCAGAAAAGGCAACTTCAGGCCCGGTCCCTTCGAACCCTACCTGAGTATGGAGAAAATGAAGAATGCGCAGGCACGCGAGTATGGAAAACGCGTCTTGACCAACTATGTGATTTACATGAATAAACTCGGACACCCCATGCGGCTGCTGCCCTTCATTAAAACACTGACTGATCCCTATCAGACCGACCGTTTCAGAAAGTAGACGCTAAAACGCCTTTTTAGTGTAGACATATTTTGCCTTTTTGGCAAAATGAAGGACCCCTTTGCCGTACTGCGGGCTCTTAAATTCCATGGTCAACCTCTCTGCATCGATATGCGGGAAAGTCACAAGAAAGAACTGACTCCACTCCGCTACGAAAGAGATATCCTTGAGCCTTGGGTCATGCTGATCGACAGGCACGATCGTTTTGGGAAGCTTTCCGTTGAGGGTCAGGTTGAAATCGTAAAGGCCGTTCTCTTCAGCTCCATCGTCATCAACGTAAATACCGACAATGAACCGCTCATCCTCTTTGGGTGTATGCTCTTTTTTCTCTTCGAAGATCTCGAAAGGGTTGACATAATTAAGAAAGGAGTCATCTTCTCCCTCTTTTGCACGGCTGTTTCTGTTAAGGTAGGTCGCTGTAAGGGTGACCTTGGTCAGGTTTCCATCGTACAGCTGGGCTTTTTCCGTTTTGATCAGACGCTTGTAGTACTGTTTCTCATTTTCATAGGTCTTCATCAGTTTGACACGCTCTTTTGAAGCGCAGCCCATAAGCAGAAAAAGTGCCGCAATACCAAGTAGTGCCAAGCGCATATATGCCCCTTGTGTTGATTGGGTCAGATTTTAACATAGTTTCAATAAAGGTTGATGTATAATCCCCTATTACAAATGAAGGATACAGCCACGTGAGAACAAGAGTAGCCGTTGCATTTACCGGACCCTCGGGTAGCGGAAAAACAACACTTGTAGAGAAAGTAGCGACTGCGTTGGTCAAAGAACACAAGGTCGCCATTATCAAGAATGACCCCAAGGACAAGGCAAACTTCGATGTCGAAGGCAAAGACAGCTACCGCTTCTTTCAAACCGGTGCTGAAGTGGTGGTCACCTCCCCTACCCGTACCACCTACTTCTCACACAGAGAAAAACGGCTCGATGAAATTGTCTCCATGGTCAACGACTTTGATATACTGCTCGTAGAGGGTCTCAAAACACTCCCTCTGCCACGTATCGCCATCTTCCGTAAGCAGATTGATGAGAGCTATTTCTCCTGTTCGGAAGCCATCGCCATCGATGATACCATCAACCCGTCAGAGTATGACATCCCCGAAGGTATCGATATTCTCAACCTCAACGATCTCGATGCGATCCTTTCCTGGATCGAAACCAATGCCAAAGCCATATAGAAAGGAACTACCATGCTAACCATATTTGAAACCATTGAACAGTGCGCACTAAAAATCGACCACATTATCAAAACCGAAGATCTCGGTTACTGCGATACCGAGAACTCCTCCGGAGAGGACCAGCTAAAACTCGACGTCAAAAGCGACTATATCATCGAAGAGGCGTTCAAATCTGTCTCTCTGGTCAAATCGCTCGTCAGCGAAGAGAAAGAGGGAGAGCTTCTGTTGCATAAAGAGGGCAAGTACACCATCTGCTACGATCCGCTCGACGGCTCCAGTCTTGCCGATGTCAACCTTTCGGTCGGTTCCATTTTCGGCATTTACGAAGGTGAGCTCAAAGCACAGAACCTTGTCGCTTCCGCCTATGTAGTCTACGGCCCGCGCATCGAGATCATGCGTGCAGTCAAAGGAGAACGGCCAAAGCACTACCGTGCACAGGAGGGGCTTTTCAACCTTGTCTGCAAAGAGGTCGTACTCAATGAAAAAGGCAAACTCAATGCGCCCGGAGGTACGCAGCAGCACTGGTGCGACTACCACAAAAGCTTTGTAGACGATCTTTTTGCCGAAGGCTACCGTCTGCGCTACTCCGGCGGCATGGTACCCGACTTGCACCAGATCCTACTCAAAGGCGGCGGCATCTTCTCCTACCCTGGCACAGCCGACAAACCGCACGGAAAGCTCAGACAGCTTTTCGAGGTCATTCCGTTTGCCTTCATCTACGAACAGGCGGACGGTCAGGCCATAAACGATAAGGGAAAACGCCTGATGGAACTGGTACCCTCCCATCCGCATGACACCAGCCCGTGTTTTTTTGGATCGAACTATGAAATCGAGAAACTCAAAGAAGCTTACGGAATCAAACACTGATGGAAAAAGAGAATATCGTCCTCGATGAGTGGCAGCTGGCACTCAAGCAGAAAACGGCAGAACTCAAAGCCTGCCAACAGGAGAGACAGATACAAAGCTGCCTGAAATGTGACAAACTCCTTGCGTGCGAGCTGCGTGATGCCTATGTCAAAGCGGTTTACGACAGTATGAACAAGGGTACAGGCGGCGGATTCGAGTTCTAATGCCCTCTTTGGACAAGAGAAAGTTTATCTGCCCTGCTCATCTTTTTTTTGATGTAATACTCTCTTTTTGACGCATCGCTTCTATTCTCGAAACATTCATGATGCACAAGAGACACGGGTCGTCTGCTGCGTGTGTACTTGGCCCCTTTTTCGGAGCTGTTGTGCTCTTCAATACGACGTTCAAGATCGGTCGTGATACCGGTATAGAGTGTGCCGTCGGCACATTCGAGCATATAGACATAATACATGGCAGTAGTTTACCCAAATCTTGCAATAGAATTCTTGCAATCTTTGCAATGCTCGTATTCATGGGGTTTGTTTCGTGCACGAGGCGCACCCAAAGGTGCGGTGATGCGTATGAAGCGAAGCCCAGGGATGCGATGATTGCGAAAAGTGGTGAATTTCTATTTCGGGATTTGGGTTTACCCCAACCACAGCACATTTTGGCTAAAATAATCGGTATTAAAATAAACTCATTTGTTTAAGGAACCCTGCCAATGTCATCTTGCCACAAAGCCTACATTACCACCCCTATTTATTATGTCAACGACATCGCCCATATCGGCCATGCCTACACGACCATTATAGCCGACTCTCTTGCGCGCTACTCACGTATGAGCGGACTGGAAACGTTCTTTCTGACCGGTACCGACGAACACGGACAGAAAATCGAAGAGTCCGCCAAAGCCAGAGGCAAAAGTCCGCAGGAGTATGCCGACGAGATCTCCGCAACCTTCAAGAATCTCTGGGACGATTTCGGCATCAGCTACGACAAGTTCATCCGTACCACCGACGAAGACCACATGAAAGGGGTGCAAAAAGCCTTCAAGATCATGTACGACAATGGAGACATCTACAAAGATGTCTACAAAGGACACTACTGCATTTCGTGCGAGACTTTCTTCCCGGAAATTCAGCTTGTAGACGGCGAGTTCTGTCCCGAATGCGGCAAACCGACGACCGTGGTCGAAGAGGAGAGCTACTTCTTCAGACTCTCGAACTATCAGGAGAGACTGCTGGCATGGTATGAGGAGCATCCCGAGTGCATACTGCCGCGCAGCAAACGCAACGAGGTCATCCGTTTTGTCGAAGGCGGTCTTGAAGACCTTTCCATTACCCGTACCAGTTTCGACTGGGGTGTTAAACTTCCCAAAGAGCTCAACGACCCCAAGCATGTCATGTATGTCTGGCTCGATGCACTGATGAACTATGTCACTGCACTCGGTTACGGTACCGACGAGGCGAACATGGACTTCTGGCCCGCACGCGTACACCTCATAGGCAAAGATATTCTGAGGTTCCACGCCATCTACTGGCCGGCGTTCCTTATGAGCCTTGGCCTGCCTATGCCAAAACATGTCGCGGCACACGGCTGGTGGACAAGAGACGGTGAGAAAATGAGTAAATCCAAAGGCAATGTCATCAACCCCAAAGAGGTTGCAGACGCCTATGGACTGGACAATTTCCGCTACTTCATGCTCAGAGAGGTACCGTTCGGCGGTGACGGTGACTTCAGCCAGAAGGCGCTCATCGACCGTATCAACTCCGATCTGGGCAACGACCTCGGCAACCTGCTCAACCGTCTCATCGGTATGAGCGGCAAATATTTTGAAGGCAGGGTATCCTCCGAGCATGTCGGCACATACTATCAGGCGGAACTGGATGAAGTAGAAGCCTCTCTTACCAAACTTGAACCGCTGCTCTTTGAAATGCAGATACACCGCTACCTCGAAGAGCTCTGGCGACCGCTTACCGTGGCCAACAAAGCTATTGATAAATACCAGCCGTGGACACTCATGAAAGAGGGAAAAGAGGAAGAGGCGATGGCCCTCAACGGGCTCATTGCGAACATTCTTGCCAAAGTATCGGTCATGCTCTACCCTGTCATGCCCCAAACCTGTCCAAAAATCGCCTCAGCGCTGGGCTTTGAAATAGACCATGAAAGCTGGACACATCTGTTTAAAAACAGAGGCCTGCTCAAAGAATTCACCATAGAAAAGACACCACCGCTCTTCCCGCGTATCGAAGAGCCGAGACTGAAACAGGAGAGTCCTGCCGACGCTTCCAAGGAGCAGACTGGTAAAAAAGAGCAGCCGAAAGCTGCCAAAAAAGAAGAGAACAAAGAAGAAGGCGTAGCGCTTATCGGCATTGACCAGTTCTTCCAGACATCACTGAAGGTCGGTACGGTCGTCAAAGCCGAAGAGGTACCCAAAAGCAAAAAACTCCTGCTGCTTCAGGTCGATCTGGGAGAGGAAACTCCCAGACAGATCGTTGCAGGCATCAAGGAGTGGTACAGTGCAGAGGAGATGCTCGGTACACAGGTATGCGTCGTCGCCAACCTCAAACCCGCCAAGCTGATGGGACACAAGAGCGAAGGCATGCTGCTTGCCGCCAAAGATGAGGACGGTCTGTGCATGATACGTCCGGAAAAACCCAAAAAACCGGGAACCCCAATAGGATAACAATGAAAATAGAAGATATCGTCAATCTCACCGAAGGTGTACTGACAAACCAGCCGCAGGTACAGGCCATTGAAGCGGCAACCGTCTACCACTCCAAAGTTGACCACGGAGACCTTTTCTTCTCCTCCTCACAGGAAGAGATAGACAAGGCGCTGGAGAACGGTGCCTACGCCATTGTCTATGACAACGACACCATTGTGAAAAAAGATGACGAGATCGCATGGATCAAGGTCTCGGACATACAGCTTGCTGCCATTAAACTGCTGCGCTATGTCATTTTGAAAAAAGAGGCGAAATTCTACTATCTGCTTGAGCATGAGATGAGTTTTTTAAAGATGATCCTCACCCACAAAAGCAATATCTCTTTCATCGCAGACGACTGGAGAAAGGCCTTCGAGCAAATACTCAACTCCGACGACATTCTCTTTGTCGGTACCGACAAAGCCCTTATGCAGATGATCAAACCCGACGTGCTGCGACTCAATCGTGAGGTTGAAGGCTATGCCATCAGCGACACCCTCTTTAGAACCACCTTCAAGGTGGGCGGTTTTGTCTATCAGGAAAAAGAGGTGGCGCCGTTTCATCTGGAATACCTGCTGCGCGTGGTCGACTTCTGCAACCGCGAGGAACTTCCCTACTCTGTTGACCGTGTCCGCTACACCAAACACTTTGTACCCGTATTCATCGACGGTAACCTCAATGCCACCCGGCCGAGCCAGACAGACAAGGTGGTCATTTTCACCGACAATCTGCCGGACATTGAAAAGGCAAGAGAGTATGTCAAACGCTCGACCATGTGGGTCAAAAGCATTGTCCTCACCCCGCCAAAGACCAAAGTACCCGGCATCGACCGTCCGCACTGGTTTGAAAGTGAGGAGGAGGTCCGTGAAATTCTTAAAAGCATCCATTTCAACTATGCTTTCATTTACAACGCAGACAAGAGCATTCTCAATACTATCAAGGAAGAGTACAGTCTCTTTTAGTCAGCAGCCGTTTTTTAATCCATATAAGGAGCAAACATGCCTAAAAAGACCGTTTCACTGGTACTTGGCAGCGGCGGTGCCAGAGGACTGGCACATATCGGTGTCATACACTGGCTTGAAGAGCACGATTTTGTCATCGACTCCATTGCCGGTTCCTCCATGGGTGCGCTTGTCGGCGGTGTCTATGCGGCAGGCAAGCTCGATGAATATGAAAAATGGGTCAGGGCCATAGACAAACTCGACATCATCGCCCTGCTCGATCTGGCATGGGAGAGCAGTGGACTGATCAAGGGCGACAAGATTATCAATACCCTCATCAAGCTTGTCGGAGACGTACACATCGAGTCGCTTCCCGTACGCTACACGGCAGTCGCTTCGGACATACAGCGTGAAAAAGAGGTCTGGATAAGCAAAGGCAGGCTCTTCGATGCCATCCGCGCTTCCATTTCACTGCCGCTCTTTTTTACGCCCGTTACCAAAAACGGCATCACACTCATAGACGGCGGTGTACTCAACCCCGTCCCCATCGCTCCGACGTTTCATGACAATACCGACCTGACCATCGCCGTGAACCTTGGCGGCAAGGTTGAAGCCGCCTTCGATGAGAAAAAGAAGAGCCGTACAGAGAAACAAAGCAGCAGGGATGAGGACATCACCACACGCATCAAACACTTCATCCGCAGTATCAAGGCACATACATCGGATGTTGCCGATATCGATCTGGATGTTTATGATATTGCCAACCAGGCATTCGATGCCATGCAGGGAACCATTGCCAGAGAGAAACTGGCTGCCTACCCGCCTGATTTCAGCATTGAGATACCGCGCAACGCCTGTGGCACACTGGAGTTCGACCGTGCGGAAGAGATGATTGCCCTGGGCTATGCCAGAGCGGAACGTTCACTTCAACCGCTGCTAAAGTAATTATTTGACCTCTCTGCCGTCCATATACCAGTGCTTCTGGGAGACGGTTTCTCCGTTTTTCAGCACGACTTCATGCTGCTTTTGTCCATTTTTGAACCAGACGGTATCTGTTCCGTCGGGAATGCCGTTTTTGAAAAACTGCTCATGTTTTTTCACACCATTGGCATACCAAACCGTTCGCCTTCCTTCAAGCCTGTTGTGCATATAGGTTTCCTCCAGACTTTTGCTGCCATCTTCAAAATAGTCACAGAAGTACCCCTCTTTGCTGCCTTTGACATACGTTCCTTCGCTGCTGAGATTTCCGTTACGATGCCATGTCAGGCGTTTGCCGTCGTATTTGCCCTCTTTGAAGTACATCAGCGCACGTTTCTCTCCGGTTTTGTACCACATTTGCATTTCCCCGTCACGCTTGCCGTGATGAAACTGAATGAACTTCTTGGGCTGACCGTTGGTATACCAGCTTTTAAACGCTCCCTCTTTCAGCCCTTTGTCATAGACAACTTCAAGCTTTTTGTGTCCGTTTTTATGCCACTGCACACAATGTCCGTGGCGTACGTTATGATGGTATGCAATCTCTGAGGCTTTTTGCCCGTTTTCATACCATGTACGCTCCACTCCCTCTATCATCCCGTTTTTGACCGGCTGTTCCTTGAAGCGTTTGCCGCCGGGGTAGACATACTTCACGATACCGTTAAACGGTACAGAGGCATTGCGTTCATAAATGAGCCCCTCTTTGGTAAGCGTATTCCAGCTTTTTACCGTATGGCTCTGAGCCCACAGTACCTGAAACGCAATACCCATGCATACAACGATAGCGGTCAATCTCATTTTATTCTCCTGATTCTTTCTATGCCATTTTGAATATTTTTGTAATTGTAGAGTAATTATGTTAATGAAAAAGTGTTATGATACTCATAAGAAACAGTGGTATCTCTAAAAACTCAATTTTTCAGTCAATACTCTGGCAGTCGCAAACGCAAGCGCCCATTTCATGGGTTGAGTGCTCCTTTGTCGCATTGACTGAAAAACGTTTTAGAAGTGCCATAATATTATAAATAGGAGTAACCATGACACCACAGGAAAAAGAGTTTGAAGCCATGAAAGGCGAAATACGCAAAGAGATACGCGCTATTTTCAAAGCAAATATGAAAATATTTGACTGGGACATTCCCGAAAATGACGACAGGGCTTCGGCGAATCTCATCTTGGAAGCCATGCAGAGTGCACTTGATGAACTCAAATCGGAAGTAGCTTCCGGAAACTATGACAACTATTAAGGAGAAACAATGAGCCAAAGCAACATGAAACATCTTGAGCGTATCAAAGAGAACATCGACAAATCGACCGAACTGACAGAAGAGGAGAAGAGCAACTCTTTCAAGCACATTGAAGAGTGGTATGCCGAAGACAAGGCATGGGGCACGTTTATCAATGAACTTGCACAGGTCTCTCCAAAAGTCGAAGCAATTCTTGCTGAACTTGGACTGGTCTGACTATTACGCTTCCACCAGTTCCACTGGATCGATACGGTAGAACGCCTTTAGCTCTGCATAGAGCTCGGGGAAATGGTGTTTGAGGCTGTGGGGTGATTCGAAAAAGCGTTCGCTCACTACGGCAAAAAACTCCGCTTCATTCGTAGCGGCATAGCTTCCAAGCAGTTTATACTTCCCCCACTCCCTGTTTTTAAGTGCAACCTTTCTCAGCTTTTTGTAATCGTTGAAGAGTACCCTTGTCCAGCTGTCATACTTGGAGCGTTCAATGGGGGGAACACCGTCAATTGCGCCATCCATAAAGTCTATTTCATGGGCGAATTCATGTACAATGACATTGTCATGGCGCAGGTGGTAGGCTTCGTATTTGGCATCATGCCAGACAAGTACAACGGTGTCGTTCGCAGACTGCCCGTCAATGACAAAGTCTTCCTTTGTGTAAATACCGCCATTATCGCGCACCTCTTTCAAAACGACCGGCGTGGGGTAGAGAATAATCGTTTTCAAATTGTCGTAACAATTTTTTGTCTCAATGTGAAGCAGCAGCAAACAGGCATAAAAAGCGATGACCACCTTCATCTCGTCAGCGACTTCCATTTTGACGCCCGTAAAATGTTTCGTATGCATAAAACGCAAAATGGAGCGTTCTATTTTCTGTTTGTCCTCACTGCCAAGATGCCTGTAGTGGGGTATTTTCCGAAGTACGTTTCTGTAGCGTTCATCGAACGGCATGGCAGCAATTTTTTCAAGAAGCTGTCTCTCTTTTTGCCATATCCACAGCTGCCACGCTAAAAAAAGCAGTGCCACTACAGCAAAAAACCCCATAAGCCTGATGTAGTATGCATCCATTTTCTGTCACTTCTTTTCAGTTTGGCTCTGACTGGCCTCTTCTTTGTTCTCAGAAGCTTTTTCGGGTGATTTGTAGGCTTTTGTCGCATTGCGACGTCTAATGTGAAAATAGATATTGGAAACATACTCTACCAGTACCACGCTGATGCCTGTAGCAATGACCACATTGTAGTCAAATGTGGTCTCCATGGCAAGTATGACCGCCGTAAGCGGCAATTTCATCAACACACCCATGAAAACCGCCGCACCTATGGCGGCAAAATAGAACGGCTCAACCGGAAAATGCACCATACTGAAAAGCTCCGCAAAAACATAGCCAATGAGCGCACCAATGCTCATAAGCGGCAGAAATATCCCACCAACCGCATTGGAGTAGATAGCAACGGTTGTACCGATAATACGCAAAATAATGATACCCAGAATGAAATAGACAGGAATAGTGCGTTCCGTGTTGATCAGGTGCATCACCACCTCTTTGCCCGAAAACGCTGCATGCGGTTCAATGAGCAGTACGGTTCCGACCACACTCCCGCCAATGAGGGCAAAAATGTAGTGACGGTAGCGGCTGAACTTCTTGAAAAGCTCCAGATCGATCAGATGCAGCAGACGCTGTTTGAGAAAAAGGTAGAAAAAAACAAATGCCGTAATGAAAGGAACAAAGAGCAGATTGGCAAAAAGGTACTCATTGTCTATCTTCCGCCCGGTTGAGTGCAGAAAAAGGATCGGGTCGAGAAAATTGATGCTTACTGCAAAAGCGATTACCGATGCAAGAATGAGATAGCCGATATACTGCTTTATGAACTGATAGGCAATGTTTTCAACGGCAAACGCCATTCCGGTAATGGGAGAGACAAATACAGCCGCAATACCGCTGCTCGCCCCGACACTGATCATCATTTTCACAAGCATTTGTGGCATCTTGAACCATCTGTGTATCTGGTGGGCGATCATCGCCCCGATACCCGCACTCGGCCCCTCTGTCCCGACGGCAAAACCGGTAGAAAGCGAAAGTGCCGAAGCGATGATTTTCAAAAAAAGCGTTCTTAGCTTCAGTATCATCTTGTTGTTTGCGACGGAGTCGGCAATCTCCGAAACACCGTACTCTTTAATGTTTTTATCTTTGCCAATGAGGTAGTTGACTATAAAAATGGCAACCGTCGGCAGCAGATAAAGGTACCATACAGGCAGTGTAGGAATGGTTTTGAAGGGATCGCCCATAAAAAAGAAGTATGTCAGAAACGTAATGAGGAGTTCATACGCCGTAATGAAAAATCCGCTGATCAGCCCGGTCAATACTGCCGCTATGATCAGTTTTAAAATCATTACTCTTCCTCATTAGTGAAATTTATTTATTGTATCAAAAGAGATTAATAAAAGTGATAAAATACAGAGAAGGAACAGAGAAAAAAACGGTACTGTTACACAGCGGTACCTCTATTGATCCAGATAGAGGCTTTTGCGTATCTGCTCGGCACCCTCAAGGTCATTGAGAAAGGTCTTGACATTCACATAGCCGATATTCTCATACATACTCTTTTCGGTGGCATAGTCGACAAAAAAGAGTGCGGGGAAAAAGTCCTCCTTGAACTCGGACGGATAAATATCGTCCTTGTCGATGATGAGGGTGACAAAATTCTGAAGCTTTTTTTGCACCAGATCGTCACTCAGGGTCTCTTCGACAAGTTTGTGACACCATTGGCAGTGCTCTTTGACAACGACCATTACCAGTATTTTTTTTTCTTTTTTCGCCTTGGCAATGGCAGCAGGATAGCTGTCCATCGCCCCTACCTGCCAGGCTTCATCCTTTGCCTCATTGGCGACGAGAAGCGTGCATAAAAGAAGTAACGCTGCCAGATAACGCATTATTGGACCTCTTGTTGTTCGTTTTTGGTCGATTTAAAATAGTAAAACAGGGCAATGAGACCAAAAAACGGTCCGAAAATGTTGAAGACCGGAATAAAATTGAACAACACAGTAATAGTTGTAATGGTCCATATGGCAGCAGTGTGCTGCTTTTTGAGTGTTTTGTCCACCTTTTCATGGGTCAGGGCAAGTGCATCGTAACTGATGGTATCTTTTGTCAACCAGACCCAGAGTGCAATCTGCACAAAGATGTTCAAAATCGGTACAAAAAGCAGCGGAAACGCCATTATGGAGAGTCCAATGAAGATCAGGGTATCTTTCAGTGTATAGCCCAGTGTTTTAAACATGGTGTCTCTGGTAACATCATCTTCTGCAAATTCACGTATTTCAATATCTTCGATGACAGGTTCGCTGACAAGGCTGGCAACAAAGAGCATACTGACAACGATGGCATTGTAAATAATGTAAAAACCTATGAGAAAGGCGATACCCTTCTCTACCGTTTCAAACGGAAGCCATGTCAACAGTTTGAGAAACTGTGCATAGATGTAGTCACCTTTGAAGAACCAAACAACGCCCCACAAAAGCGCGGAGCCTACAAACACCAACAGTGAAAAGATGGAATATTTTTCTTTGGAAACACTGCGCAAAAGAAGGTTGCCAAAGAAGGCATAGACCAGTGCAAATGTCACCAGCGTCAGCTGAAACCACAGGAAAGTAGAGAGCATCCATGCACCGTTGGACCGTACCATGGAAAAGGGTACCAGTTCGATGATCTTCACACTCAGTGCTACCAGTGTGTCCCACATTAGATACCCCAGACCGATCCAGGCCAATGTTACCATTACACCGCCAAGTACGATATATTTCATCGTATGCCATGTCAAAATCTCTTTAAATCCAAATAGAATTGCCTTGGAGATATTCCCCATACATGCTCCTTTAACGGGTAGCTCCCGTTTATCTAATTTTATCCTCTATAATTGAAAATAGACTTTATCACTGCGGTTACTTGCCCTTATTCTCGTTACCCATCCACCTGTCAAAGAGTTTTGCCCCTGTCAGCAGTGCCAGACCGTCAAAGAAGAGGCTGAAACCTACCAGCAGTCCAATGAGAAGGATAGATGTATGCGGCCAGCCTATAACGAAGATCAGTGCCATAACAAGAGAGAGTACTGCATTGACAATCCAGATGCCCCACCCTTTATTGGGGTAGAAGGAGGTCGCCAAGGTAAAACTGCTGAATGAATCCATAAAGAAGTAGATGGAAAAAAGAAGCCCCAGTGTCGCGATACCTCCTATTGGCGAGAGCAGCATATAGGTACCTACCCCCAGAAAGATCAGCGCCTTCAGCCAGCCTTTCCAGTCGGATGCATCCGTTTTATAGGTAAAATAGCCTACGGTAAAGCCGCTAAAAAGCAGCATCCACGCTACAAACGCCACGGTTGTCAGCGATGCGAAAACCGGGAACATCGCTCCCAAAAATCCAATGACCATCAATACAATACCAACCGTTTTGGCATGTTTTTTAAATATTTCAAGCTCTTCAATCTCTTTGGGGTACTTCCACATTTTCAATCCTTTGAACAAAATTTCCACATGATAGTATAATTTGGTTAACTGCAATGCTACCTAACGTACATTTTGGTTGTCCATTTTAGGGTACAATACAACCATATCAACACAAAAAGGATTACACATGATGGATTTTCTCAAAAAAGCAATGGACTGGGCACTGGAAAAAGAGGCAGAAGCTGCCAAGGGGTGTCACGCAAGTCCGGAAGATATTGACAAACAGATCAAAATGATCGAAGAGAAACGAGAAGCACTTAAGAAAAAGTATGAAGAGGAAGATGCCGAATTTGCGCACATTCTCTCCAAACTGCATCTGATCAAAGCAGAGAGCCTTAAGTGTCATACTAAATAATATTACTTGTGTACGGGGATACCTTTTCCCGCTTGCATACGAATATATTATATGACAATTTGACATATTTCCTACACTCCCCTTTCTTTTCCCCTATACTGCCACATATTACAATCCCTGAAAGGATACGCTTATGGACGGTTTTATGGAAGTCGACTACACCATTATGTGCAAAAACGATGTACGCATTGAACTCACCCTGCATGCACTGCTGCAAAATGAAAAGGTACTGCGTGCGATAAAGGGTGAATTTGCCAAAGGAGTAAGGAACATCGAGGCAGTCGCAAAAGAGAATACCCCTATTCTCCTGCAGACACAAAAAGAGGTCTACACCTTTAGAGCAAGCAAGAACGATTTTGCCGATCTGCTTGAACTTGCAGAAGAGGATGCCAGAACACACAAACGCCTCAAAAAAGAGTGTGAAGGTGTAGAACTGGTCGATATTCGAACAGTAGAGCAGATTGCAGGTTAACAATTTTGGCTATAATTGCCTATGGCAAAGAAAAAGAGAAAATACCTGATCAAACTCAATAACAAAATACGAAACTACTTTGACGGCAAACCCTTTGACGAGGGCGTTGCCACACTTGACAACGAAAAGCTCATGGAGCTGATGATGCTGCTTGAGATACGTCTGCCCTCTTTTGAGAGAGAAGAGATGCTACGCGCCCTGCGCCGTGCATGGAGTGAAGAGGGTGCGGGTACACGCGAACCCATTGTCTCCTACCTTACACAGAGCCACAAAGCGGTACATAACGGTAAGCGTGAAGAGGAGTACTCCGACAAAGTCGGGAAGATACTGAGTATCCTCTCACACTTTGAGCATACCAAAGAAGAAGAAAACCGTATTCTCGATGCGTTCATCGATGCCAAACACAGTAAAATAACTCCGAAGAAAATAGGAAACAAACTGCACTATCTCCGTATGAAAGAACGCATACACCGTTTTGAAGAGGCGCTTAATATTGTGTTTAACTCTCTCAACGAAATCGAATGTATGCACAGTTTTACTTTTAGGCTCAAAACGCACGACTTTACCAAAATGCTGTTGTGTGTGAGTGACCCGATCGATCTTGATGCATTGTTCAACGAAGAAGAGAGTACGGCACTCTCACACCTAAAGCAGGTCAAGGAGACGTGTATTGCGGCAAAAGAAGCAGAGATCGCCGACTTTTTAAATACCGTCTGCCAGAAACCGCACCCCTACCTTGACGAAGAGATGGTTTCTACGGCGCTCAAGCGTATGCCGCCGCAAGAAGCGCTCTTTCATGCACCCATAGCGTTTGAGGTCATTGAAAAGATATTAAAAAATATAAGTGACAAGTACGACATTTTTGAAAGTACGGATCACATCATTGTGGAAAAAGAGAAGCACCATACACTCTTTGGTGCGATGCTCTACTACAATACCTCAGTCTCCTATGAAAAACCGTTTGTCTACAATCTTCTGTGGCATGGCGATGCACTGCCTGTCAAAGAGGACATCAACGCCGTCAACGATGACCTGCTGGCACATTTTAAAATTGCCGTGCAGGTCCTGCTTGACGAGATGAAGGCAATGAGTGACAAACTTGACCTCGATGAGTCCGTACTGCAGGAGTTCATTGTCCGATTTACTGCTCCTCAAATTGCCAGTTCGCGTACCCTCAAACTCAAAGAGAAGACCAAACGGCGCATTCTCTTTCATTTTGGCGAATATATCAAGCCGCTTTTGGAAAAACGCAAGCGCGAGGAGCTACTTGCCAAGACGATCCGTGATTTCAAACGCCTCTACCCTCTTGCACGTGAACTCAAACGAAAGATCATCTTTCATGTCGGACCGACCAACTCGGGCAAAACCTATGCCGCACTCAAGCAGCTCAAAGAGGCGACCACCGGCTATTATCTTGCGCCGCTGAGACTTTTGGCGTTGGAGGGGTACGAAAACCTCAAAGCAGACGGCGTAAAGGCATCGCTCATTACCGGTGAAGAAGAGATTATTGACGAAGAGTCCACCCACATCAGCTCCACCATAGAGATGCTGAACGCATCGGTCGATGTCGATGTCTGTGTCATTGACGAAATACAGATGATCGCCGACCGTGACCGTGGCTGGGCATGGGCGAATGCCCTCATCGGCGCACCGGCAAAAACGGTCATTCTTACAGGTTCATCTGATGCACTACAAGCAGTCGAAGCTCTCTGTGACTACCTTGAAGAGCCGCTTGACGTGGTACATTTCGAACGGAAGAACCCGCTTGAGATGATGAAACATGCGACCCCTCTCAAGCACATCAAACCCCAAAGTGCCGTGGTGGCATTCTCCCGCAAGGATGTCCTTTCACTCAAACAGCAGCTGAGCCAAAAATACAGTGTCTCCGTTGTCTACGGGAATCTCTCTCCCGAAGTACGCCGTGAAGAGGCCCGACGTTTTAGAGAAGGAGAGAGTGAAATACTTGTCGCCACCGATGCCATTGCCATGGGGCTGAATCTGCCCATACGCACCATTCTTTTTGCCAAAGACAACAAATTTGACGGACTCAGACGACGTGAACTGCTTCCGAGTGAAGTACTTCAGATCGCCGGACGTGCCGGACGCTACGGCATTGAAGAGAAAGGGTATGTCGGTGCGCTTGACGAACACAGTCTCAAAACCATCTCCAAAGCCTTCCATACACCATTGGCAGACATACAACTGCCTGTCAGTGTCATGGCAAGCCTCGAGCACGTCATGCTCATCGGCGAGATACTCGAAACGGAAAACATCACCGAAATTCTGACCTTTTTTGCCGAGAACATGGAGTTTGACGGTCCTTTTGTCGCCGCCAACATCGAAAGTATGCTTGAAATTGCCGCCATTGTCGACGAATACGACCTTGACCTTCGCACACGCTACTACCTAAGCTGCGCGCCGGCAAGTATCTCCTCTCCCTACATTGAGTCGGTCTTTCACCGCTATATCCGTCAAATCGAGGCTGGCAACCCGGTTCTCTATATTCCACCGCGTGACCTGCCCTCTTTCGCGCAGACAAACGACATGCTGCTCAATGCCGAAGACAGGGTACGTGAAATATCTCTCTACCTCTGGCTGAGTTTCAAGTTCCCCGATCTCTTCCAGGACACCAACAAAGCACTCGAAGCACGTGCCAGACTCAACAGCTACATCGAAAACTCACTGCGTCAGGGGCACTTTACCAAAACGTGCCGCCGCTG
>JAUUDF010000044.1 GCA_030826885.1 Sulfurovum sp.
ATTCTTTATAAAACGGCTTTGGTCAATCTTTTTGCACTTCTGTTTATATTTTATCAAAAAAAACAGATAAATGTTTAATCTAAATCAATATTTGACGCATGTTCGATATAATTCTTTCCATTACATACTATTTGGAGTCTCATGGGTATTATTATTGCACTATTCGTTCTTTCCGTTCTCATCTTTTTTCATGAGCTTGGGCATTTTACGGCTGCACGGTTTTTTGGCGTACATGTAGAGGTGTTCAGCATTGGTTTTGGCAAACGTCTCTGGACCAAAAAGATCGGCCAGACTGAGTGGAGTCTCTCCGCTGTTCCGCTTGGCGGTTACGTCAAAATGAAAGGGCAGGACGACATCGATCCAACCAAAAAGATCAATGCTCCCGACAGCTACAATGCCAAAAAACCGTGGCAGCGTATTATCATTCTGCTGGCAGGTCCCTTTGCCAACTTTCTTATGGCTTTTCTGCTCTATCTTGCCATTGCATGGATGGGTGTGCCCAAACTGCTGCCCTATGTCGGCAATGTCAACAAAGATACACCCGCCTATCAGGCCGGCATTCAAAAAGGGGACAAAATTATAGAAATCAACGGTACTCCCATTCGTTTCTGGGAGAATATCGGCAAAGCGATCAATGAGACAAAGGGGACGATAAGCCTGACAGTCGATCACCACGGAGAGATAAAACATATCACAATTGTACCTAAAGTCATTGAGGACAAAAATATTTTTGGCGAACCTATTACGCGGCGTATTATCGGCATTTCGCCGATGCCAAAACAGACCACTGTTACCTACGGCGTGTTTGACGGTTTTGTCTATGCCTGGGATGAAACATTCAAAGCCTCTACACTTATTTTCCAAAGTGTACAGAAACTTCTCACCGGTGTTGTCAGTGCGGACAAACTCGGGGGAGTCATTACCATTGTCGATGTGACTGCACAGGCAAGCCATCAGGGACTGCTGGCACTCTTCTTCTTCACCGCCCTCATCTCGGTCAACCTCGGTGTACTCAACCTCCTGCCTATTCCGGCACTTGACGGCGGGCACATCATGTTCAACCTCTATGAAATGATCCGCGGAAAAGAACCGAATGAGCAGGTGATGTACTACATGACAGTCACAGGCTGGGTACTGCTCGGCGGACTGATGTTTCTAGGCCTTTACAACGATATCAACAGACTGATGGGATGAGTTCCCAAAAAATGAATAATTAATAGTGAATAATGAATAATTTTGGTATGCTTTTCTGAAGAAAAGCTTTTATCTATGAGAAGGAATGACCTATGATCCTGGACAAAGAACGACTCAGAAAAAATCTCGATGAAGTCATCTGGAATATTGAACAGGCACGTATTTCTGTCAGTGAACATCACATCGTCAAACTTGTCACCGTTGCCAAATACACTGATGTTGAGAATATACGCACGCTTTATGAACTCGGACAGCGGGCTTTTGGCGAAAACCTGGTACAGCAGCTTAAAGAGCGCATGCAGCTTCTCGAAGAGCTTCCACTCGAATGGCACATGATCGGCAGGCTGCAAAAAAAACAAGATCAACAACCTCATCGATCTTCGTCCCTCTCTGATGCAGTCACTCGACTCACTCGAACTTGCCCGCGAGATGCAAAAAAAACTGGCTGCAAAAGAATCGACCATCTCCTGTCTGCTTCAAATCAATTCAGCCTATGAAGAGAGTAAAGCCGGTGTCACACCGGAAGAGGCGATCGATACCTATATGCATATAAAAGAGGAGTGCTCCAATATTACGCTTAAAGGGGTAATGACCATAGGTGCCCATACAGAAGATACCAAAACCATACAAAAAAGTTTTGAAACGACCTACAAAATCTATGAATCACTCCAGAAAGAGGGAGCGACGATCTGTTCGATGGGAATGAGCGGAGATTACGAGTTGGCTATCAAGTGTGGTTCAAACCTTGTGCGTATCGGATCGGCACTGTTCAAAAACAACTAGGCAGGTATGAACCTGCTTCTACGATGCTTCTTGTATTTGACATTTTTGGCATACACCATAAAGATTGACCTGTCTTCGGTCGAGTTTAAAGTGCTCTTCTTTGCTTAATTCGGAAAAGAATGCATCTGTCTCACTCAGGCACATTTTGTCTTCCACTGCACCGCATTCAGTACATATAAGGTGCATATGATCCGCTTTGGCCAGTTCATACTTGGACTTTTTACCTACAATAGGCACCTCTACAAGTACGCCCTTTTCCATCATAAGAATAATGTTTTTGTACACAGTGGCAAGGGAAAGTGAAGGATGGACTTTTGCTACCTCTTCATAAATATCCTCGACGGACATATGACCGTATTTCTCCACCACTCCCAAAATATTCATACGCTGGAATGTCGCTTTCAGACCGCTCTCTTTGAGCAGAGTTGTATAGTCTGTCATCTGTATCCTTCTATCATACACTATAGTTAAATATACCGCAGTATGCTTAACTATATATAAAACGGGAAAATCCCCGTTTTAACTTACAGCTCTTCAGCGTGTTTCGCGAGGTACTCGGCAACACCTTCACTGTCAGGTTTCATTGCTTCGTCACCTTTTTGCCAACCTGCTGGGCACACTTCCCCATGCTCGTTTGTAAACTGCATCGCATCAATCATTCTGAGCATCTCATCTACGTTTCTTCCAAGTGGAAGGTCGTTGATAACTGCATGTCTGACAGTACCGTCTGTATCGATGAGGAAAGAGCCTCTGAGTGCAACGGCTTCGTCAAGCAGCACGTCGAAATCTCTTGAAATCTGCTTTGTCAGGTCTGCAACGAGTGGGAAGTTGATGCGCCCGATACCGCCCTTTTCTACCGGTGTTTCTCTCCATGCAAAGTGTGAGAACTGGCTGTCTACAGAAATGCCGATAACATTGACACCTCTCTCCTGGAATTCATTGTAGCGGTGAGAGAATGCAATGATCTCAGACGGACATACAAATGTAAAGTCAAGCGGGTAGAAGAATACGACTGTTCCCTTCTCTCCAAAGTTCTGATAAAGATTGAAATCTTCAACGATCTGTCCGTCAGCCAGTACGGCTGTTGCTGTAAAATCTGGTGCTTTTTTTGTTACCAACATATTTTTTCCTTTAAATGATAATTTTTATCCAATGATTATAGCCAAGTTTGTTTAATAGAAGATAAAACTACTCCTGATTAAACGGCAGAAGTCCAAATTTTTTAATAAAAGTATCATCGATATCGATGAGCCCTTCTTCCTGAAGCGAATCAAGTACCGTTTTGGTACAGAATGTATCACCCGGCCACTCCCGTTCAAAGCTGTCAACTTTCCCTTTGTTGGTCGCATCTACACCGATAAACCCTTTTAACTGTACATCACGCTGTGCGTCGATATTGTTCACCACGCGCCAGATGAGCATATAGGGGTCACCAATGTCATTGTTGGCTGCATCAACAATCACAAGCACCCTGATGTGTGCCTGCAATACTTGTAGCTCCTGCATCAGCTCCAGTTGCGAGCGCCGCTTGTTTACGGCTATGACACAAACAGGGTTGTTCGTATACGTCATGTACTGTTTGAGTGCCACAATGTCAGAGTCAATCTCCCGCATGCGCTCAAGCAGTACCGCATCGTCAAGTAGCGCTTCCATACCGGCTTCAATTTCCTCACCGGTTGCATCGATCCCCAGCTTCCCGCCGACAAACTGTTCATTGGCAGAGTGATCGAGATGGTCGACAATACCCTGCGTAATGAGTATACGCTCTTTGCTTAGACGGTTGAGCACATGCTCGCTAAACGCCTCATGATCCTCCAGAGCAGGTGCATCCTCCCCTACAAAGATCGCATGTTTGACAAAACTCATCTGCCCCACTCCCCAGAATGCATGCATGAACTGCTGGGCATGTCCGGGATAGTGTACCTGCATCTTGGCGATGATCAGATTGTGAAAGACACCGTTTTCAGGCATGTAGTAGTCGATCAGATCGGGAGCCATCGGTTTGAGCATCGGCAGGAAGACCCGCTCGGTCGCCCAGCCCATGTATTTGTCCTCCAACGGCGGCTTGCCTACGACTGTTGCGGCAAAGACAGGATCTTTTTTCATGGTGATCGTCTCTACTTCCATCACAGGGAAGGGTTCTTTGAGCGTATAGTAGCCGGTATGGTCACCAAACGGCCCCTCGATCTCCATCTTTTCCGGATCGACAAACCCTTCGATGACGATGTCCACATCACGGGGAATGTAAATGTCATTGGTGAGCGACTTGACCAGCTGGGCGTTTTTGTTGCGCACAAAACCATATAGCAGCATCTCGAACATCCCATGCGGCATCGGCGCTTGTCCGCACCAGATGTAGAGCGGATCGCCGCCAATGGCAACTGTCACAGGCATTTTCTTTCCTGCACGCTGGTACTGGTCAAAGAAGTGCGACGCATCTTTGTGGATCTGCCAGTGCATTCCCAGACGCTGTTTGTCATACTGCTGCAGACGGTACATCCCGAGATTTTGCATAGTTCCGTCAAGACTCTGGGTGTAGACCTGTCCCATCGTGATAAACGGCCCGCCATCCTCTTCCCATGTCTTGAGAATAGGCAGTCTGTCCAGATCAACCGCCTCTTTTGGGATCACTACTTCCTGACATTCACCGCGAAATCCAAGACGCTTGGGAAAAACATTTTTCAAAGAAAAGAGTCTGGGAAGCATCGCCAGCTTCTCTTTGAAACTTTTGGGCGGTTTGAGTTTGAGCAGCCCTTCAATCCCTTTGGCCACCTCATCGGGATGCTTGCCGAATATTTTCTGGGTGATCTCTTTGTTGGCAAAGATGTTCATCAGTACCGGTGTCTCATACTCGATACCTTTTGCCCTGTTGACAGGATGTGTGAATAGAAGGGGACGGGAGTCCTCTTTTTTGACCTCGATATAGGCAACGTGAGGGATCTCAAGCGCTACATCAAGCGGCTGATCGATGATCTTGAGGTTGCCATTCTCTTTGAGCCATTGGATGACATCTTGCATTGTGTCTGCCTTTATACGAAATAAGAGAGATTATAGCAAAAAAGGGGTTTGAGTCTGTCGAGCAGCAATGAAAAGAAAAGGAGAAATGATGTTGATTAGCGAGATTTGGTGCACATGCAAAATGAACAAAAAATGCACCATGGTCGCTTGACTGCCTTATGTAGATACGCCATGTGCATACATCCTACTGCTCTTTATGGCAGAACCACCAATCGTAACACTCATGGCTCTCAAGACGTGCTCTCGCAGTTGCCTCATCGGTTGCAGGCGGTACGATAACACGGTCGCCGATAAGTTCATTTTCCGGCCAGTTTGCCGGTGTAGCCACACCATCCGCATCACTTTTCTGAAGTGCCTTGACCGCGCGCACGATTTCGGAGATGTTGCGTCCTATCTCCTGAGGATAGTAAAGAATCGTACGCGTCACCCCTTCAGGATCGATGATGAATACCGCTCGGACCGCATTGCTCCCTTTTGCAGGATGCAGCATGCCAAGCTCTTCTGCAATGCGGTCATTTCCTGCAATAATAGGAAACGTGATCTCTACATCGAGTTTCTCTTTGATCCACTCCACCCACTTGATATGGCTGAAGACCTGATCTACCGACATACCGACAAGTTGACATCCAAGTGCATCGAACTGCGCTTTGTGTTTCTGGAATGAAACAAACTCTGTCGTACATACTGGGGTAAAATCTGCCGGATGTGAAAAGAGTACTGTCCACTTACCTTTCAAATCATCGGGGAGGTTCATCGCTCCGTGTGTCGTCTGTACATCAATTTCCGGGAATTTTTCTCCCAACATTGGTAAACTCATTTTAACCTCCTTAAAATGATTGTATTACTTCTCTTCTTTCGCCATCTTTTTGGCACCGATGCCAAGAGCGAAAAGCACCACACCGTCAAACGTCAAACTGATGGCTGCATACAGCCCTACCCATAAAAAAGACGTCATCGGCCAACCTATCAGTATCAGTATAGCCAAAACAATTGAAACAAGTGCATTGACTATATGCATCCACCACCACTTGTGAGGCTTGTAGTCCATGGCAAAGCCAAAGCTCGAGAATGCATCAACGAGTAGATAGGCTGCCAACAGAATGGCCGCAACCGCTACCCCTTCGACCGGGAAGATAAGAAAAAGCATTCCGGTAATGAAAGAGAGTGTCGGCTTCAGCCAGGCACTGAATGAGCGGCTGTAGGTTTTATAGGTAATGTATCCCTGCACGATCGCACTGGTAATAAAAAGCCATCCAAGCAGCATGACTACCGTCAATGACATAATACCGGGTGCGAAGATGCCGATACTTCCTACTATCAGCATCAAAATACCCGCTATGATGGTCTGTGTACTGAACTTCTTGAGTGTCTCTTTGTCAAAAAATGCACTGAGTGTCGTCATTTTTGACTCCTTTGTATTAAATTGGTCTATCTGAGAAGAAGTATAGAGTGTTTTGGAAAACCACAGATGCAACTTTGGTTGCATCGTTGTAAAATAAAACGAAGAAAATTATGATTTTTATATTTGAAAGTTGAAAGCAGCGTACGAAAAGGAGACGTTACAGTCTCTCTGGCATTTCATCTTTAAAAGCAATTTTTTCAGCATTCTCGAGAATGTCAAGCACGCCCTCTTCTATCATAGCCTGCGCAAGCTGATCTCCAAGGATATCGGCTTCATCCAGGGAGGAAGTCAGGCTTTTGTGAAGAATATGCGTACCGTCCGGATACCCTATCATCGCCCGTACCGAAACAGTCGGGTCTTCACCGTCATTTTTGACGATTGTCGCATTTACCGCTACGGGTGCGGAACATCCCGCCCCAATGACTGAAATAAAATCCCTTTCGACTTTGGTACACAAAAAGGTCTCTTCATCGTTCAGGCTCATCGCAATCTCTCTGACCCTGTCATTGTTTGCTACGATCTCGATGCCAAGTGCCGCCTGCCCCATGGGAGGGATGAAGAAATCAAGTTTCTCTACATAAGGGATATCTTTAAGCAGGTCAAGACGTTTAAGCCCGATGTATGCAAGGATAATCGCATCGTACTGCCCCTCTTTGAGCTTTCTAAGCCGGGTATTCACATTACCTCTGAGATCCTTTACTTTCAGGTCGGGACGCTTCTCAAGCAGCTGCATACGCCGGCGAAGTGATGTTGTACCAACCACTGCACCCTCAGGTAAATCTTCAAGACTTTTATAGGTGTGTGAAAGAAAGACATCACTCTGATCCTGACGTTTGGTAATGGCACAAAGCTCCAGTCCTTCGGGAATGTACGTAGGTACATCTTTGAGTGAATGTACTGCCAGATGAGCATTGCCGGCGAGCATTTCGTCTTCAAGTTCTTTGGTAAAATGCCCTTTACCGCCAACAAGTGCCAGAGGTTTGTCAAGAATTTTGTCACCCTTTGAAGTGATCTCATTGAGTTCTACCTTTACATCCGCAAAAGCAGACTCGATTCTTTCCTTAATGTGATATGCCTGCCAAAGCGCCAATGCGCTGGCCCGTGTTGCGATAACCAGTGTTTCCAACGTGTTTCTGCCTATATAGTGAATTGATGGTGTTCAAACCATCTTTTATGGTTGGGTCAAAGCCCCTGTTTGGAACTGTTGCCCTGCATCAATGTAAAATGATCAATACTACTTGATGAGTTTTTTATACCCATCACGCATTTTGTCCCACTCTCCGTCAATATAGACTGTGGGTGTGCCGCTTACCATCATACGTCCTGCGGCATCTTCATCCGCTTTGAGTGCATTTTTGACCTCTTTACTGTTGAGTTTTTCTTCCGTTGTTTCATAACCTGTATGCGCTTTGACTGCTGGAAGAATCTTCTTTATATCTCTTTCGCGGGGATCGATCTTGAGTGTATACATTTTTTCTACCACATCATTTTTCCCCTCTTTTTGTGCTTCATGCATGATACGGGTCAACACACCCGATACAGGGTGGATACGCAACAGTGGAAGATGGTAGTAGTAGAGTGCGATCTTGTCAGGGTTCTCTTTTGCCGCCTTCATGATACCTGGAACGACCTCCTGACAGAAGGGGCACATAGGGTCTGAAAAGACGATGATCTTGTGTGCAGCATCCTTATTCCCGTAAAGCAGGTGCGCATCGTCATACATACTCTGCGGTACCGTCGGCTTGATGTCATCTCTGTAGTCATGTCCGTTTTTAAGTTTGACCATATGACCGGTCACAAATCCGTCTTTGACGAACATCGTTTCGGGTACATGAATCTTCTTGTTCTGATAGGTAAGATCCATGGTCGTAAGCAGAATATCCCATCCCGGAAGGTCTTTGTGCGTCTTTTTCTCCAAAACGGTCACACCGTCCACTTTTACCTGCGGGTTTTTGACAATATTGCGCTTAACGTACTTGAGCAGCAACTTGTTGTCAGGTATATCACCTGCGCTCAATGCGATCGTTACGATCATCATGCTCGTCAATAATTTCGACATCAATGACATCATCTTCTCCTTTGTGTGAATAAAAATCGTTCGGATTGGGTTGTTCAGGTGTTATTTTAGCGACAAATTGTAAATAAACCGTGTAAAGCAGTGCCAATACACCAAGAAAGTCACTCAGTACGCCCGGCAGTATCAACAGCAACGCTCCGAGAAGATAGGAGGTGGTTGCATCCTGAAACTTGCGCGTATCAAGCTTTCCGCTGTACATGGCATGCATATTGCCGAGCACGGCATAGGGAGAATTTTTTAAAAGAATCGAACCTATCATGATAGTGGCAATTGTCCATACCGTTGCCCAGAACGCGCCAATAACCTCCAGCATTTTCAAAGAGGTGTATATCTCTAAAAAAAGATAGGGAATCAGAATAATGATCAGCATAGTTTCTCTTCGACAAAAGCAATAATTTCCTCTGCCGGAACTTCCTCTTTCTCCATACCCTCACGGGTAACGAACTCAACCATCCCCTCAGCCAGTTTTTTACCGATAATTACCGCATGGGGGACACCAATAAGCTCATAGTCTTTCATTTTCGCACCGAAACGGTCTTTTCTGTCATCGAAAAGCACATCGATACCTTTACGCTTAAGTGCCTCATACACTTTTTCACCCAGTGCAAGCTGTGCTTCGTCTTTGACATTGGAGACCATAACATAAAGATCGAACGGGGCAGACTCCTTGGTCCAGATGCATCCTTTTTCGTCATGGTGCTGTTCGATGATAGCCGCGAGCAGACGGCTTACGCCAATCCCGTATGTTCCCATAACCATCGGCTTCGCCTTGCCGTTCTCGTCAAGGAACGTACAGCCGAGCGGCTCTGAATAGCGCGTACCAAGCTGAAAGATATGCCCTGCTTCGATCCCTTTCGTATAACGCAGAGTACCGCCGCACTTTGGACACATATCCCCTTCCTGCACCGCGACAATGTCATAAAAATCGAAGCTCTCTTCATCGATGGTATTGCCGGTGGTGTGATAGTCTTTCTCATTGGCACCGCAGATCATACCGCTAGCCCCTTTGAGTGTGTTATCCACTACGACACGAACACCTTTTGGCGCACCGATTGGTGACATGAAACCAGCAACCAGTCCAGCTTCGGAAAGCTCCTCTTCGTTCACCTCAACCAGATCGTTTGCATCTACCGCATTGCAGGCTTTGACCTCCTGCAGTTCATCAGAACCTCTCAGGGCGAAGAGAACGATTTCACTTTTGCCTTCATCGTAGAGTGCACGCATGGCAACGGTTTTGACCAGATAGTACGGATTGACATTGAAATATTCCGAGAGTGCTTCCATCGTCGTTATGTCAGGCGTATGCACCTTCTCGGAGGGCAGTGTCGGAGCCGGAGCATCACACGCCTTCTCTTTACGTGTCGCTGCTTCAATGTTAGCACCGTAATCACACGCATCGCAGATAACAATGGTATCTTCTCCGCTGTCAGCCAGCACCATAAACTCTTTCGACCCGCTGCCGCCAATCGCACCTGAGTCCGCTTCAACCACTCTAAATTCAAGTCCTAGACGGGTAAAGATCTTTTTGTAGGTCTCCTCCATCAGGTCGAACTCACGCTTCATATCTGCTTCGTCAGTATGAAAACTGTAGCCGTCTTTCATTAAAAATTCGCGCCCGCGCATCAGCCCGAAACGGGGTCTGATCTCGTCACGAAATTTGAGGTTTATCTGGTAAAGATTGAGCGGCAGCTGCTTGTAGCTCTTGACACTCTGGCGCACGAGGTTGACCATCATCTCCTCATGGGTGGGTCCGAGAACAAATTCGTTCTCTTTGCGGTCTTTAAAGCGCAGCAGTTCCTTGCCGTACTTTTCGTAACGGCCGCTCTCTTCCCACAGTGACGCAGGCGTAACGAACGAAAGGCTTACCTCCTGGCATCCGGCAGCGTCAAGCTCATCTTTGACGACATTTCGTACTTTGTCCAATACACGCTTGCCGAGAGGCAGAAAGTTGTAGAGTCCGCTGCCGCCTACCGACTGAATGAAGCCGCCTCTTAAAAGAAAAATGTGGCTTGCCAGTGTCGCATCGTTGGGAGTCTCTTTGGTAGTTGGTACAAGTAGGGTTGAAAATCTCACGCGTTGTATCCTTTGGTATGGTGGTCTTGTTTGTACTGTTTCAAGTCGATGTTCTCCGTGTTGATGTTGAACATCTTCTTCACTGCTTCAATGCAGTTGGCGTTTTTTTTCTCGGTCGAAGAGCCTCTGAGGTTCTGGGTCGGATCATGAAGAAAACGGTTGAACATCTGTTCGGCCATCTTTTTCATATTCGCTTCATACTCTGCGGGAACAAAGCCTTTTTTAATAGCGCGCCTAAGCTCTTTGTCGATCGCTTCGGATACATGCTGACGCATCTCCTTGATCACCGGTTCTACGGAGAGTGCCCGCAGCCAGGCAAAAAACTCTTCTGTATAGCGATCTACGATTTCACTGGCACGTATTGCCTGTTCCTGGCGCATCGCATGGTTTTCATTGGAAATGGTACGCAGATCATCAATGCGGTAGAGTTCGAGTTTGGACAGATCCATATCGGCAATATCACGCGGGATCGCCATGTCAAACCAGTATCTTGCAAGGGTTTCATTTTCAATCAGATCCTGTGTAATGACCGGGTCAGGAGAGGAAGTGGCGGAGAAAAGCAGACGGTAGCGGTTAAGATATTTTGGCAGGTTTTCCATGACATCCGCTTTGACATTCTCTCCGAGTGTATTGGAGAGATTCTCGACCTTCTCAAGGTCCCTTCCAATCAGCACAACGTCACAGCCGATGCGAAGCAGGTGTTTGGCAGTCAACACACCCATCTCTCCCGCACCGACGACAATACCTTTCATTCCCTGTATGTTGTCTCCCAACAGCTTGTGTGCCTGTGCCACTGCAACTGAAGCGATGGAAATGGGGTTTTGGGAAATATTCGTTGCGTTACGTACCTCTGCGGCACATTTGATGGCAGGGGAAATGACACGATTGAGCCGTTTGCCGGCCGTACCGTTCTGAAAAGAAAAACGGAAAGCATCCTTTACCTGCCCGGTAATCTGTGATTCACCTACTACCAGCGAATCGAGTGAAGAGACCACTGCGAAGATATGCTTGACCGCCTCTTCGTCATCGTAGCGTTTGGCGGTTGATTTGAGATCGTAAAAATTCAAATCACTCTTTTGTGCCATCAGGCCCAGTACGGTATGGTAACTCGAAAAATTGTCACGGGTTGCCAGTACGATCTCCACACGGTTGCAGGTAGATATGATGAAAGCTTCATGAATGAATTCAAAGTGGGTCAGTTCATCGAGGATGACCTTCATCTCCTCATGATTCGCGAATGCCAGCTTCTCGCGCATGGCAAGTTCGCAGTTTTTGTGAGAAAAGCTTATCACCTGATAGTACATCAAAACTCCCTGTCAATCATTTCCATAGCGATCTCGCTAAGGGCATCCTCGCCAAGGCGGTTCATCAACTCTACAGCCTCTTCAATAAGTTCACGTGCCTGAGCATAGCACTTCATCAGTATCTGATGCGTCTGCATCTGTGTCATGATCCACCGCTGCTCTTCTTTGCTCAGTACTTTTGCATGCAGGTTTTTGAGTCTCTCTCGGCCCGTTTCATCAAGCGCCTCATAGAGGTAGATGTAGGGCAGTGTCGTCTTGCCTTCCGCAAAGTCGTGCAGTGCCGGTTTGCCCAATGTCTGGCTGTCGGAAGTAATGTCAAGCAGGTCATCGATCATCTGAAATGCCAATCCGAGGTTGCGTCCATAGATCATGAACGGTTCTTTGGGTTTTCCCGCAAGCAGTGCAGCCGCACCCGCACTCGCTTCAATCAGTGATGCCGTTTTTTGATAGATCATCTCCATATAGACAGATGTGTCGGTATTGAATGTTTTGGAAAGAGAAACATCTTTGAGTTCTCCAAGACTCAGCTGTGTAACGGCATTGGAGATTCTCTTCGCTACATCTGAAGAGATATTGTTAAGCTCTAAAAAGCCTTTGGAGTAGAGAATATCACCCAGCATGATTGCCGTTTTGTTTCCGTAAAGTGCATTGAGTGACGGTTTGGCACGTCTGGTATCAGCATCGTCGATAACGTCGTCATGCAGCAGGCTTGCCGCATGGATCATCTCAACAACTGCGGCTGTTTTGATGACAGAAAGCCGTTCTCCCGCAATTTTTACAATAAGTTTTGCTCTCAAACGCTTACCGACGGGAAGCTTGGCATAGAGTCTGCGCACTTCTTTGTCATCAAGGTCATCGATGAACTGTTCTATTTTTCTTTCTACTGCCTCTAACAAAAGGACTCCTTGGCATAGAATATTGCACTTCAAAAGGCAGTTATTATAGCCAAATTATTTTAATGACGCCATATACGCTTCTATCGGCTGAGGCTTCCCAAAATAATATCCCTGAGAATAGTCTAACCCCAATGCCTTTACACGTTCATAAATTGTCTGTTCCGATACGAACTCGGCAACGATCTCACAGCCAAACCCTCTTGCAAGCGTCTGAATGGACCGGAGCAGTATTTCTGTACGTTCGGGCATGGCAGAGAGTTCCCTGATCAGTGACCCGTCAACCTTGAGTGTATCGATATCCAAATGCAGAACATGGCTGTAGTTGGCATATCCGCTGCCAAAATCATCTATAGCGATTTTTGAGCCATACATTTTCAACTGCTTGAAAATAGTGACCACCCGGTCATAATCTTTGATCTCATGTTCCTCAAGGATCTCAAAACTCAAACGGTCAGCCATGAGACGGTTGGCTTTAAGCTCCTCCATAATCATAGACATAACCTCTGTGTTATAGAGATCGTTCAAATCGAGATTAACCGACAGATAAATATCAGGATACTTCTGTAAGGTTCCAAAGGCCTCTCTCAAAACCAGTTTGCTCATTTTCAGATATTGGCTTGTTCCCTTGATTACATCCATGAACTGATCGGGTGTCACATACTTATCCGGATACTCTTTGTCTATAAGACGTGCCAGCACTTCGAAACGTACAGCTTTTTCTGTTTGATTATCGATAATCGGCTGATAAAGGCAGATGAGCTGTTCAGCATCAAGCATATATCTTACCTGTTCAAGACTATAGGTACGATTGAGAACATCATGTTTTCCTACAAAAAGAATACTGTTCTTTCCAAGGTTTTTCACCTCAAGCATACGTGCATCCAAGACACGTTCTGCCTTTTGCAGTGAAGAGGTGCCTTCGGGCACATCCATCACACTCATCGAAACAGTTATATGCAGCGGTTCGTTTTCCACCACATAGACCTTCTCTTTCAACAGTTTGAAAAGATTTTGTGAGAATGAGACAATCTGCACAGTATTTTTAGGGATAACCACAAGAAACTCTGTTCCGCCGTTACGGACGAGGAAGGCATTATTGGGAAGATGTTCCTGGACAGTTTTGCTAAACTCACGTAATACCCTGTCACCTTCTTCATAGCCAAAACGTGCATTGATAGATTTGAACTCATCAATGTCTATCATAATCATATTATACGCATCAAGTGTATGTTTTCCGAAGAAATCATTGAGAAAGTACTTACTTTTTGCAGCAGTGAGCCGATCGGTCATAAGCGCTTTTTGCATACGTGTATAATTATACATCAAATATATCAGAAGCAAAATGCTCAACAGTAAAAAAAACTGCATGTACTTTACAATTCTGATCAATGGATCATTGAGTCTGTTCAGGTTTTCACTGTATGCTTCCGAAAGATCGACAACCATCAACATCTGGGTTTTGTTCGCTTTTTTAATGGGGTAGAGCAGGGAGAGCCAGATACCCTCGGTATGCTCTTTTTGTTTAGTGACCTTTGCAATGCCTGAACGATACACCTGATCATACACATCGCTGTTTGGGAAAAAAATGCTTCTGTAGGGAACAGGCTCATCAATGGAGGCATCCAGAAGGAACCTGTAGTATCCCTCTTTGTCTTTTGTCAACAGAAAAATATAACGAAACTCTTTTGTTAAAAAGGCATGCAGCATTTTGTCTATTTCATGACGCTTCTCCGGATGTGCATCAAGATAGGCCACCAACGAATCACCCTTGATCTCAGTTTTAAGATAGCGCTCAATTTTACCGGCAAACTCCTGTGCTTTGGTTACTTCAAGCGTCTTGATCGACTCTGTTGTCTGCGAAATGGCATATTGCAAATAAGACATAAACAGGAGCATCGCTCCGATAATGATGAATATTACTCTGCTAAGCCGGTTTCTTTGCATTACAGCGTCTCTATTTCAAATTTTTTGAACATTGTAGGCAGCACAATATTGTGATGTTTCAGCCGGGGTTTGAGAAACAGCAACTGTGGCCGTCCCTTTCTCCAGTACAGTGCGCCAACGGCATCTTTACAGTTTTTCAAAAGACGGTATCTTGTAGCAAAAAGAATGGTCGAATATTCCGGATGTGCCTGTTTGTACTCTCTATAACGTTCAAGCAGTGACTCATCTGTGAACAAAATAAAGTCGGCATTCTCGAACCGGTCTACAAAAACAACTTTTTCCTCTTTTTTCAGTATGTTTTTATACACAGGATCATCGACATACAGACGATAAGCAGGTTTGTTTGGCATCAATGCGGAAAGCAGTTTGTCATATAGCTCAAAGGTACTCTTCTCATCCACAGCGTGTAGCGTAACAGACGTCACAAGCAGTATAAAGGTAAACAAAGTTCTCAAAACAGATACTCCAGTTCCACGACAACACGTCTGTCAATGGGAGATATCTGCAAAGGTGCCACCATCATTCCGGTTGCAGGATCAATACGGAACACATTGGTCTTTTTCGCTTTGTCGAGGATGTTTTCCCCTTTTAGTGTAACGGAAAGATCCTCATTGATGTTCCATGTAATCGAACTTGTCCAATCAAAATAGTTTTTGTGATCGATGCTGTTTAGATGCCATACAATACCATTATAGAATGCCATCTTTCCGTATGTATTCGTAAAGGTGAGGTATCCGCTGTAGTCTTCCAGTTTATCGAGTGTAAAAATATCTTTGTAGTGGGCATAGTAAAGCTGCAGATCCATACTGTTTAGGCGGTCGAAGTCATAGGCATATCGTAATACCGTCGTCACATACTTCGTGTTGCCATCGCCGCCGTTTTGCAGCAGTCCTTCTTCATCTTTTAAAAGGAAGAGCATCAGGTCTGCACGGTAGCGTTCTCCTTCATAGCCTACTTCCTGCGTCACGCCCCATGTTGTCTGCACACTATTTGCACTCCCCTTGCCCAGATTAAGAAAACTGGTAAGGTTCATTGCCGTAGAGAAAGGGTCGAGTGCGAACATCGCACGGTAGAGGTAGGTTTTGTAGTGCCAGTTTTCTGAACTCCAAAGGTAGCCAAGACGCATCTGAAACAGGTCGTCCGTTTTGAGTGCATCACTGTTGCGACTTATAGCGCTGTACTCGAGTCCAACATTGATCAGCTCGTGGTCTGAGAGATGATACTGGTCCTGCACAAAAACGGATAGAATATTTTCTTCATCAAAGTCCAGAGGAATGCTGCCTACCCCGTTGGCTTTCAGGTAATCGAGATGTTTCATACGGGCTTTGACTCCTGCTGCAACTCTATGATCCTTCCACTGTGTACGGTAGGTCATTTCGGCACTGTAAGTGGTATTCCGAGCCTTGGCATAAAAACTGTTTCCAAACAATGGACCGACAAACAGTAAGGGTTTGTCATCTGACATGGCGATATCCGTATAGAGTGTATCATACGCAAACTGCACCCTTAAACGTTCAGTCAGGTATGCCTGATAATCCATATGGACATTCTGAAAATCAACACCTGCATTTTGTGGGGTGGCATCCAGGCTGAATCCGGAAAGCGCATCCATATTCTTTTGCATCAGTTGCAGATGAAAGGTTTGTGATTCGTTTTTCACATATCCAAACAACTGTGTTCGGTCAAAATCTCTGCACAACGGACTTGCTGTACCATTGGCAATCTTTTCTCTTTTTTCTCTGGTATGAGAGAGGTTGAGCATATAGGAGACACCCTCAATGCTGCCGCTGTGGTTGACACTTTCAGCATGATACCCTCTGCTGCCTGCAGACACGTCAACCTGTGTACCACTGTCACGTTCGACATCTTTCGAGTAGACAAAAATGGTCAAAAATGCCGGTTCAACAGAGCTTTCAAGCGAAGGTGCCATATAGTAGAACTCAATATGGTCGGCAAAGTCGATATTCATGTCGCCATACAATACGATACCGCTGCCAAGCCATCCTTGCGTAATCTCCACGCCATCAATGAACAGACGTACAAAATTGCTTCTGTAAGGTTCGAATGCACCCGATGTCAACGGGTCAGGAAGGGCATACCTGTTTTCATGATAATAGACAAATGGTGCCATCTTCATGACATCTTTCAATGTCTTTGCATGCATACGTTCGAGCTTGTCCCGGGTAAACAGTACCAGATGTCCTTTATTCTGGTCAATTGTTTTTTGGCTCAGGTCATTCTTTCGGCTGTACTCGGTAAGCAGTGTATCTATCTGATTTTCTGCGTGCAACGCAGGAAACAACACTACACCCATCAAATACATCTTCAAAAACTGTTTGTAAAATCCAGTTACCACGTATTTTTTCTCCTCATCTCTATTAATTCTTATAAAAAAATTATATTTTATAAAATAAATATATTTTTTAGTAATATTGAAACTATATAAATATTGGTATAATCTTACATTGTTTTTTTTAAACTACTCTTTCTTGCATCAAGGAGTCCTTGTGACAGATGATATCGCATACCGGCTTATGACACAATCCTACCACCTGATACTCGCTACAACACAAGAGGAGTTCGATGCCGTCAAGGCACTGCGAAAAGAGGTTCTTTTCGAAAAATACAGACATTTCGCTTCCATAGAGGACGAAGAGGCCTTTGCATGGGACAGCAGCGATGAACAGTCTTTTCTCTATCTGTTACAGCACAGGGAAACAGGAAGATATGTAGGTACCATACGTATCTTTTTCATCAATGCCCTGACCCCCCTGCAGGAGATGCCTATGGAACACTATACCCATGCACCGCGTATCAGTGCGTTGAAAAGCAAGCTTCCTGTCTGTGAAATATCACGTTTTGCCCTTAGCATGGATATACCCCAATATGAAAACATGTCCGCACTCTGGGTGAGAATGCATCTTTCCCTGCTTCTGATGATAGGTACACGCATCACTGCAAAAATATATCCTTTTCATACTATTTTTGCCATTATGGAACACTCCCTTGCCCGTCTGCTTCGCAAACAGAGTGCATACTTTGAGCAGATAGGTGAGAGTGTTGACTACTACGGTATGCGTACACCGTTTGCCATTGATCCGGACAGGCTCTTAAACGATACCATACAGACGGAAGCAGTCAGCTGCTTTTACCTGCACCGTTTTTTGGAGAAAAACGGAATGCTTGATCGGTTTATCGCACAAAATCCCTACGTTACAAGAGAGATGTTTCATTTAAATGTCTGCACGGATGATCCCATACTTCAGAAGCAAAACAGTACTGAAATTGTTCAGCTACAAACGTGAAGCAGTTCACGTTTGCTTAACGCTGCTCACACGGTAAATGACAGCGTACATGAGCGGAACATAAAAGAGGTTGAGCACCGTCGCCCAGGCTATTCCAAACCCAAGCGAAATCGCCATTGGCTGAAGTATCAGCGCCTGACCGCTGGCAAAGAACATCAGGGAAGAGAGTCCCAGTACGGTCGTAACTGAAGTCAGGATGATCGGTCGCAGACGCATACCTGCTTTATGCACCATTTCACCATAGTTTTTGCTTCCTTTGATGAAATCGAGCATGATCAACCCGTCATTGACCACTACGCCTGCAAGTCCGATGATCCCCATCACTCCCGGCAGCGTCATGTTGATACCCATCAGTTTCGTACCCACCAACGCGCCGAGAATAGAGAGCGGGATAGTCGAAACAATGATCAGCGGAAGCACCATGGAGTTGAACATCCATACCAGCGTCAAGAAAATAAGAAACAGAGCAATCAGTGCAGCCTGAGCCATCTCTCTTTTGATCTGTTTGTTCTCTTTTTCCTCCCCTTTAATAATGACTTTTACCCCCTGTTTTTCAAGTTTGTCAAGCATCGGGCGTATCTGATCCATTACCTCAGACGGGGTAATAAGGTGTTTGTCAACTCTGGCAAAAAGCGAACGTACCTTGTCTCCATCCTCTTTGAATATTTTGACAAAACTCTTTTTATAGTAGAAGTCACAGATATCTTTGAGCCTGACTAACTCTTTCCCGTCCGGTGTGGTCAGTTTGAAATTACCAATATGGGTACTTTTTTTCTTGTCGATATCTTCCACTTTTACACGAATAAGTCCTGTGTTGTTGAACATTTTTGCATATTCTGCTTTGAGAAAGGCTCCCCTGAGCACATTGACAATATAGGTTTCGGTAAAGCCAAGCTGTTGCCCGTAACTGTTGACACGCAGTTTGAGTTCACGCTCACCCTCGTTGGCATTGTCCGAAATATCCTCTACCCCTTTGATGCTGTGCAGCTTGCTTTCAACCTCATGCAGCGCCTTCACCACTGTCTGTTCATTCTCCGCATTGAAGCCTATCTCAATATCATGGCTGACAATGCCTGCCTGTTGTACATAGACATTAAACTCTTCGTAGAGCGGCTTACCTTCAATCTGCAGGTTACGGAAACGGTCGACGACTTTCTTCTGCACCTCTTTGACGATCTCCTGTGCTTTGCGCTGCCGGATCATGTCGCTGTCGTCGTACTCGAGTGAAAAAACAGGGTTAATGTACCGGTCAAAAAAGTTTTCCGGTGCCTTTTCATGCAGGTTGATAAATATTTGAAAGAGGTTGTCACCGACCTCGAAACTCGCATCCGGATTGAACTTGAACCCGATCACAGAGGTTACCGAATCGACATCCTGCTTTTTCAATGCGTCAAGCAGTGCTTTCTCTATTTCTGTCACATAGGCTTCCGTCTCACGTAGATCATGGTTGACATTGACTTTTCCATTCAGGTAGATCTGCTGTGCATCAAATTCTGGAAAAAGCTGAAACTTCGTCACTTTGGCGATGCCTGCCGTTGCCAGAAAAATAAACAGCACAAATAGTCCAAGAGAGCGTTTTTTCTTTTGCAGCAGTCGGTTTAAAAAACGCTCATAGGCACTTATGAAGCCGCTCCACGATCCTTTTTCCGCCGTTGCCTCTGGTCTGTGTTTGAAGCCAAAAAACTCCTTGGCATGCAGCGGAAGGAAGTAGAATGCTTCAAACAGTGACGAGAGCAGCAAGATGGTGATCATCACCGGCAGCACCTGCATGAACATTCCCAGTTTTCCGCTCATAATAAGCAGCGGTAAAAAGGCAAAGACCGTCGTCAATGTTGCCGTCAATACCGCCGGGAACATCTCGGCCGCTCCGTCAATGGCAGCCTCTTTGGGAGACTTGCCCATCTCAAGGTGGCGGTAGATATTCTCCGCAACGACAATCGCCTCGTCAACCAGCATACCCAGGGCAATGAGCGCACCGAGCATGGTCAACATGTTCAAACTGTAGCCAATGGCATCGGCTGCGATAAGCGTAATAAAGAAAGAGGTTGGAATACCAATGGCAACAACCCATGCAATGCGTGCATTGACCGACAAAAAGAGGGCGGCAAAAACAAGGATGAGCCCGAACAAAATGTTCGAAGAGACAAGATTCAGGCGGTTTTTTACCCAGACAGAGGTATCGGTATAGGCTTCAAAGGTTATATCTGGATATTGCTTTGCATACGTCTTTAGTATACTGCGCACCTCTTTGCTCAATGCAATGGCATTCCCCTCTTTGGTCTTGTTGATATTTAACGAAACATTCGGTTTGCCGTTAAAGTGGGATATCTGCTTGGGATCCCCCAGACCAATACGCACAGAAGCGATGTCTCCCAGGCGTATATGACGGCCGTTGACTCCTATAAGCGTATCGGCAATGGCTTTGGCCGATTTCTCTCCGTTAATGGTCGAAATGTAAAGGTGTTCTCCCGCCTTGTCGATCTTTCCTGCCGGGAAAATGGAAGCGATCTGACCAATCGCCTGATAGACCGCTGTTTTGGAAAGTCCGTACGCATCTATCTTTCTATGGTCGAGGGTAACGAGTACCTCCTCGTCCGCATCTCCGCGAATGGCGATCCCGCTTAGATCTTTAATGAGAGAAAGACGGCTTTTGAGCGCATCTGCCACATCGAGCAGTCTTGTTTTTGGGACATCACCGGATATGGCGACCATCAGAAGCGGATAGTCGTGCACCACCACTTTGGCGATGGGTTCATCCATATCGGATGGAAGATCACGCCTCGTATTGGCGATGACATCTTTAACCTCCGAGAGTACCAGCTGTTTATCGTTACCCGGTTTAATGTCTGCCGTAATGGTAAAAAGACCGTTTTGTATGGTGGTATAGATAGTATCAATTTCAGAGAGGCTTTTAAGTTCATCCTCTATCTGTTTGACCACCATCTTGTCGAGAACATCTGCACTGGCTCCTACATAACCGCCGCTAATGGAGATCTCATCGAGCGTGGAAGCGGGGAAAATTTCCTTGGCAATATTCTGATAGGCGAAAATCGCCATGATCAGCATGAATACCATCAAAATATGGTTGAGTATCGGTCTCTCTACCGCAAATCGTATAAATCCGCGTATCATGGGTTTCCATCATCGATCACAAAAATAGTATCTGTGACTTGGTTTTTGTATTTGAGCGCTTCGACTTTCTGCATCAGAATCTTCTGTTCCGCTTTGAGCGCTTCGACCTGACTGTACATTTTGTTGACCTTCTTGCTCTCATAATAGATCTGATTGCTCAGATAAATTTTGATCAGTGTTAGTATCAGTACGATCGTCATTGAGATGAGTATGACACTGACCATTCCCCATGTAATACCGTTTGGCGCTTTTTGTTTCTTTTGTGTCTGTGTCATGATGATGCTCTTGTAAAACGGAAACTTCTAAGTTTGGCAGAACGGCTGCGCGGATTTAGCTTCAGCTCCTCTTTGGATGCCGTAACCGGTTTGCGCTGCAGCAGTTTGCCGAGCGCATGGTTTTTACCACAGGTACAGCGCATCGCCTGAGGATCGCAGATGCACGCTGTCGCCCATTTTTTAAAACGGTTTTTCACCAGTCTGTCCTCAAGCGAATGAAAGGTAATAAGAGAAACCACTTCACCCTCCTCATACTTCGCCTCAATGGCATCGAGCAGCCCCTCGATCTCACCAAGTTCATTGTTCACCTCGATGCGAATTGCCTGAAACGGCAGTGTCGCCGGGTGTATTTTTCCTCCCGAAGGCATTACTTTGGCAATGAGCGCACTCAACTCCCTGGCACTCTCTATTGGCCTTTTGGAACGTGCCTCCACAATGATGCCAGCAAGCTTTCTGTAGGAGCGCACCTCGCCATACACATCGAAAATATACTCCAGTTTCTCTTTGGGGTAGGTATTGACCACTTCATAGGCACTCAAGGGTGCAGTGGCATCCATACGCATATCAAGTGTCAGGGCATCAAATGCAAATCCGCGCTCCTTTTTGTCCAGCTGCAGTGAGGAAACACCAAAATCTGCCAGCAACGCTGTTACCGGCGACTCTTCAAGGTTCGGAACTACTGTCGAAAATGTCCCTTTGTAGAGCACACTTCTATTCTCATAGGGCTCCAGACGCTCTTTGGAAAATGCCAACGCCTCATCGTCACGGTCGATACCGACATGTTTAAGATGTTCATAGCGTTCAAGTACAGCAGTACTATGTCCGGCATAGCCCAGTGTACAGTCGACAAAGTACCCTTCGGGCACATCGGCGAAACTCTCCAGTACCTCATTGAGCAATACCGGTACGTGCGGACTTTTCATTATTTCTTTTTCCTTTAACTGACATGCAACCGACTGCTGCAAGAGTGCCTTTTAGACGATCACACAAAAGCTTTCCACTAAAAAAGCAAGCCAAATCATTCGTGATTAATTGTGAATTGTTAATTGCCTGATATAATATCAAAATAATCCTAACAAAGGTTCTGTCTATGGACAAACATCTTATTGATGAAATCAAACATGTTTCACATTCACTGTTTAACAAGAATTTCTTTGGTGTCTATCACGGTTCAATCTCGGCACGTCTTTCAGAAAACAGTTTCATCATCAATTCCAACGATACCATTCTCGATGATGTAACCGAAGAGTCCCTTGTCAAACTCGATTGCCAGAAAAGAGACTATCGGTGGAGTCTTGCCAACTCCGATGTACATATCCATGAGCATATCTATGAAAGTATTCCCAATGCAAAATATGTCTCCTACACCATGCCTCCCTATGCCACCGCATTCTCTCTTAAACACGGGAAGGTACTGCCTCAGGACTATTACGGCAAACAGATCCTTGATGAAATCATCATTTACGATCCGAAAAAATTCGATGACTGGATCGAACGTGCCCCCTATGAGGTCTCCCAGTTCTTTCAAAAACACGACACACACCTGCTGCTTATCAAAGGGTTCGGACTGATCGCCTATGACAGGGATATTACGGAAATGGCAAAAAAAATCGCTATTCTTGAAAACAGCTGTCGCCTGCTTGCACTTTCGACCATTCTTTAAAAACCACCGGCTCCTGTTCACGTATTGTCAACTGGGATCGTAGTGTTGTCAACTTTGTAAAGCTTAGTTTTGTTATACTTTTCTATAATACATAGTTTAGGAAAAGTGCATGAACCAGACCAAGAAACGTTTAAGCATCATCAATCTCGCTATCTCCATCGGCGATACCGAGACGATCCAACTGCAGATCCTGAAACTCGCACCCCTGAAAAGAGATGAAAAGATACAGGAAATCATACATGGTTTGCAGGCAGAGAACTATGCGCAGACACAGGCACTGATAACCGACTATATCAAAACGGCTCCTGATGAAATTCATCAGCGTGCCATATTGGATACCCCCCATACGAGTGAAGAAGAGGAAGAGTCCATCATCAAAGAGTTTGATCTTTTCCGTATCAAACCGGAAACGGACCAGAAAGAATCGGATGAGATTCTCAATATTGAAGAGATGGAACCTTCTGCGAAAAACACGGATACAAACGAAACCGATTTTGATGCCCTGCTCAATCTCAAAAGCGAAGAGGTACTTCCCGATACACCCGAGATACCGCAAACACTCGCCGACACGGATGACTTTTTTGACCTTCCCGAAGAGAAAGAATCGTATGACTATACCGAACTTGTAGAAAAAGATGACTTTTTCTTCCAGGAAACAGATACGGGAACCCCACCGCATGTCGTCTCGGAGGAGACTGACGATGTGTCAGCTTCCACAAACAAGGACTCTGTTTCAAGCATCAAAAAGACAGAAGCTGAAATACCTGAAACCTATGAGCCTATCCCCTATATCGACCAAAAACTCAAAAACATGCTGACCCAGTACCCGACAGTAGAGGAGAGTGACGGAAATTACCCTGCCGTTGACGCCTGGATGAAACATATAGCCGGTGAAGCATATACAGAGCAGGAAGTTGAAGAGATGATAACACATATCAACAAGCTTGCACAAGAGGGGCGAAAGGCGGAAGCTGCCCTTTTGCTGCTTGTCTCAGCGGCTACCAAGTCAAAATTTGCACAGTTCATACTCGCACGGGAACTTTACAAAGGAACGATTTTACAAAGGAACCTTCCTGAAGCGTTTACTCTCATCAACCACCTTGCCATGGAAGAGGACTATGCCGAAGCCATCTGTGACCTCGGACAGTTCTATGAACACGGCATAGGCATAGACAAGGACAAAAAACGTGCCGAAGAGCTTTACAAAGAAGCAACGGAACTGGGGATAAACCGTGCAAAAGCACACTACGAACGTCTGAAAAAAGAGAACAGGGGTCTCTTTTCATTCCTGAAAAAATAGTCACTGCTGTATCAGTGAACGAATCGCCTCGAAGGCAACATCCATCATGGTATCTATCTGCGCTTCGTTAATGATATAGGGCGGCATAAAGTAGATGACATTCCCCAGCGGTCTGAGCAGTACACCATGTTCAAGTCCATACCTGTAAACCTGCAACCCTATACGCTCCTCGGCTGCATACCCTTTCAGCTCCACAGCCGCAATCATCCCCTGCTGTCTGACTGAGCCTACATTCTCCAGCGTTTTGAATGCTTCAAGTTTTTGGGTGATGTAACGGCTTTTCGCTTCGTTTGTTTCCAGCACATTCTCCTCTTTGAAGATCGCCAGCGACTCCAGTGCCGCACTGCATGCAAGCGGATTGCCGGTATAGCTGTGCGAATGCAAAAAGGCTTTGTATTCGGTGTAGTCACAGTAAAAAGCACTGTAGACTTCATCGGTCGTCATAACAACCGAAAGCGGGAGGTACCCTCCTGTCAAGCCTTTTGAGAGAGTCATGAAATCGGGACTGATACCGGCATGCTCACAGGCGAACATCTTTCCTGTCCGACCAAATCCCGTCATGATCTCATCCGCGATCAAATGCACATCGTAACGCTCCGTCAAAACCCTCGCACCCTCAAGATAGCGCGGATGATACATATGCATCCCTCCGGCCCCCTGAACGAGTGGCTCAACAATCATTGCCGCAATCTCCTCTCCACTTTCCTCCAAAACTGTCAGAAGTACCTTCAGGGCCTCTTCTGCCGCTTCTTCACTCTGGTCTTTGGGGACAGGAACCTGCATATTGTTGATCAGCAACGGCTCATAAGTCTCTTTGTAGAGGCTGACATCCCCTACCGACAGTGCGCCAAGTGTCTCCCCATGGTAAGAGTTTGTCAACGACAGAAACAAAGACTTGTTCCTGCCACGGTTGCGATGGTAATGATAGCTCATCTTCAACGCTGCCTCCACAGCACTTGAACCGTTATCAACATAAAATACTTTTTTCAATAATGTTGGTGTAATGTCAACAAGTGCATGTGCCAAGTCAACAGCAGGCCGATGGGTAAATCCGGCAAGCAGCACATGTTCAAGTGTGTCAACCTGCGCTTTGAGCCTCGCATTGATTCGTTCATTTGCATGCCCGAAAAGATTGACCCACCAGGAACTGATCGCATCGATGTAGCGGTTTCCGTCAAAATCATAAAGATACACGCCTTTTGCCGATTTTATGGGAATAAGCGGAAGGTTTTCATGGTCTTTCATCTGTGTACACGGATGCCAGATGACATCGAGGTCACG
>JAUUDF010000046.1 GCA_030826885.1 Sulfurovum sp.
GGAGTGTTCGCACAGTTGAAAAAACTAATGAAATTACATCAAGGAATGAGTAGAAGTTTGAAGACTAAAATGATAGACTATTATTTAATGAACTATAATAATAAGCTATAATTTAAGCGCCCGTTTTTTTCATTAGGCCAGATTTAGGGTACATTAATGGAGTCGCAGCATGACTAAAAGCAAATTATACTTATGATTTGAATGGGGGATGACTGAAAGAAATGGTGGCCACGATTGGACTTGAACCAACGACCACTACCATGTCAAGGTAGTGCTCTACCAACTGAGCTACGCGACCACATAATTTGTAGTTGGGAATTATATACAAAGAAGCTTAAGAAAACTCTTAAGAGCACCTCTCAAACTTCCTATTTACCCTGACAGACCCAACTGCTCTCTTTGCAGAGTCTGTCAAGGTAGCTCTGCGCATTAGTATTTCCGGCCTTGAGTGCCGCCATAAGGTTTTCATAGGCTTTCAGCTTGTCCGGCGTCATACCCTCTCCCCATGCGTAGAGAATACCGAGGTTGAGTTTGGCGTTAGCATCTCCCATTTCGGAAGCTTTGCTAAAGTAGGAGAAGGCTCTGTTGACATCTTTTTTGACCCCTTCACCCTCCAGGTAGAGTGCGCCCAGATTATTGTACGCCTGCGCAATGCCGCTTTCCGCCGCTTTCTCATACCAGTAACGTGCCTTCTCTAGGGCATGCGGGTCCTTTGCCGCCTGTACATGGTAGAGCCTGGCAAGGTTGTACGCCGCTGCGCCGATACCCTGTTTTGCCGCCGCTTCATACCACTGCATCGCCTTGTTCACGTCGGGCTGTGCCCCCTGTCCCTTTTCATACATGAGTCCGACATTAAACTGCGCCTGGGCATCCCCGTTCTTTGCCAGCATGTAAAACCCGTTGAGCGCTTCGATGTAGCTGCCGTTTTTATATGCCGTCATGGCATTGTCGAACTCTCCGCCCCACAAAGAAGCTGCCAGGAACAGTCCGATACATACTTTTCTCATATGAGTGTCTCCGCAATGAATGTTTTGGTCACTTTGCCGCCGAAACGGTACACCCCGTCTTCATAACTGACGTAAAGCTCGTCGCCGCTTTTTGGGTGGACTTTAATCTGGTCTCCTACCCTGCCCTCTTCGTGGTTTCGAATGTAGCAGGCGACCATACCCGTGCCGCAGGCAAGCGTTTCATCTTCCACCCCGCGCTCATAGGTACGTACGTACATCGCATCCTCCGTTACCTTGCAGATGTTGACGTTGGCATTGTATTTCTGACGCAGACGGCGCATCTGATCAATATCGAAGGTCTCAATATCGTCACGTACGGCTACAAGATGCGGTACGCCCGAGTCGATCAGCCACCAGTTCTCCCCGTCCTCCTCAATGTCCCTTCGGATAATACGCGGTGCGACCATATCGCTGACGACATAGACACCGTTGATGGTAGCGCGAATGACCCCCGCACCGGTAAGGAACTCTGCCTTCCCATCCTTGCTGATGCCTTTTTCATGGGCAAAGTGCGCTGCGGCACGGCTGGCATTGCCGCACATCGCAGCGTACGAACCGTCGGCATTGTAAAACTCCCACTCGAAGTCATACTCGGGGTGCGGCAGCAGTACCACCATGCCGTCAGCGCCGACACCGTTCTGACGATGGCAGAGTTTCTTCGCCAAAGCGCTCCTGTCGGCATGCTCCTGTGCAATGAAAAAAATAAAATCATTGCCGTTGGCTGAATATTTGGTCACTGTCATGAAAAATCCTTCACTATTGCCTCTTTTGCTTTTTCGTATTCTACCCTAAGTTGGGTTTTGTCTTTGCTGTTGTCAATGAGATAATCCGCCATATAGCGCTTCTCCTCAATGTCAATCTGCGCGGCAATGCGTTCAAGTACCGCTTCGCGTGTCAGTCCGTCACGCGCCATAGCCCGTTCTATCTGCCGGGCAACCGGCGTATAGACCACCAGACTCTTTGCGATAGGGTAACGTCCCCCCTCAAAAAAGAGTGGAATGTCAACGATGTAGGGGTGCTTTTTGGCATCTTCACTGACACTGAGCGCTTCGATACGTGCAAAAATAAGCGGATGCAGCAGCTTCTCCAGCCGCCTTCGCTCAAGCGGATTGGCAAAGACGTGTGCACCGAGACGTTTTCTGTCCACCTTCCCCGAAACAAGCATCTCATCTCCGAACATTTGCGCAACCTCGTCTGCCTGTTCATCGAGTATGGTATGGGCTATCTCGTCCGCATCGATGACGATGAAACCGTCCTCTTCGAACATGCGTGCTACCGAACTTTTGCCTGTCGCGATCCCTCCTGTCAGGGCAACAGCATATGTAAACGCCATCTCTACCACCTTTTATAGGACTGAAGCTGCATACGGTCATAGTGGTAGACATCGTCTCTAAACTGCAGTTTTCCGTCATAGTCAACCCACGCAGTCAGGTAGATAATGTCGACCGGCACCCTCTCGCTAAGCTTCATATAGACATTTTTTTTGCCTTTTAGTATCTCTTGTGCTTTTTCAAGCTCTACACTTTTTTCAAATGAAGCAAAGGTCTTTAACAACTCCATCGGCTTCTCCAGACGGACACAGCCGTGGCTGAAGGCACGTTTGTCCCGCTTGAAGAGCGGTTTGGTAGGGGTATCGTGCATATAGACCGAAAAGCGGTTGGGAAAGAGGAACTTCACTTTTCCCAGTGCATTCTTATAGCCCGGAAGCTGGGCAAAACGGTAGGGTACTTTCTTGCTGTAGCGGTACTGTGCCCAATTCACCGATGCAGGGTCAACCTCTTTGGCATTCTTTCCCCATCCGGAGAAAATGACGATATTGTCTTTTTTGAGTGCATACGGATTGCGCAGCAGTTTGGGGATCATCTCTTTTTGGATAATGCTTTTGGGCACATTCCAGTACGGGTTGAGCACAATCATCTCCACCTCATCCGAGAAGATCGGGGTCGGATGGTTCGGTTTTCCGGTGATCACCTTCATTGTAAGGATCAGCTTCCCGTCCTCCTCAAAATAGAGCCTGAAAAACGGAATGCTAATGATAATGTGACGATGCGGCTGTCTGGGGTTGAGCCACTTGATGCGGTCAAGATTGAGCCGAATGGTCGTCACGCGATCCTCTACGGGAATGTTCAGCACACGCAGTGTCGCAGGCCCGACGACACCATCGGGCGTCAATCCGTTGCGTGCCTGAAAATGCTTAACCGCTTCCTGCAGGCAGCTGTCGTAACGGTCATCTTCACTGCTGCCGAAACATCCCGCATAATCTTCTGTTATACGGAGACGCTCACGCAGGCTGTAGACCCCCTCATCACGCATGCCGGGCTTGAGTGTTTTGCGTAGTACTACCCGTTTCCATCCTCCCTGAGCCTTCAGATGCATATAATGTATCAGTGATTTTTGCAGTGCCCTGTAGTGGTAGGCTGTAGGCACGGCATCTATCAACTGCTTTTTCAAACTGACACCGAGCAGTGCCTTCTCGACCATCCCGACAGCATCGACCTGCGGACGGTGCAGTTCCCATTCGGTGCTCACATCGTTGACAATGAGGTTGGCAATACGCGCCTGAAACGCACCCCAGTTGATACTGCCAAAATAGGCATAGTCCACATAGGCTTTGTAAAGCAGTGAAATGCGAAACTCCATTTCCATCTTTTTCAAAAAAGGACTGGGGGAAAGGTAGAGCTGTTGTGCCTCATCGTACATCGCCCTTGCATCGATGTAGAGCTTGCTATGCACATCGAGCGTTTCATCCGCACGCATGACGGCAAAAAGATCTTTTGCAGCGGGAGAGAGCCCCTTTTCGTGCATCCATACCGGCAGGAAAAGTACCCGTTTGTAAAGCTTTTTCAGAAAACTTTTGGAGGGCTCGGATTTAAGCGAGTTGTAGATCACCTCCGTCGCATGCTCCTCATAGGCCAGTGTCTTTGCCTGAAGCACTACGCCTTGTGAAAGGAGCAACAGCATCATTGCCCCAAGCCATATGCGAAACTGTCGCCGATATTGCCGCATGGTTCTGCCTTATACGATGAAATTGCAATAATTATATCGTAACCTAATAGCCAAAATGCTAAAATCTTTATATGCATTTTACATTCGGATCGCCCTGGTATTTTCTACTGTTGCCGCTGGCCCTGTGCTTCTTTTTTTGCAGAAAACAGCGCGATTCCTACTACTTTACCAAACCCGAATGGGCCGGCAGAGAGCACCCGTTCCTTGCTTTGCAGATCTGGCTGAAGGTACTCATTTTTACCCTGCTTGTCACCGCGCTGGCATCGCCCTTTGTCTACACGGACAGCGGCAGCCAAAGTAAAAAAGGCCGAGACCTCGTACTTGCACTCGATGCATCCGGTTCGATGGCACAAAGCGGTTTCGATGACAAAGAGCGTTTCCAAACCAAGTACGACACCACCCTTTCACTCGCAAAAGCATTCATCAAGGCACGCCACGATGACAACATGGGCATTGTCATCTTCGGTACCTTTGCCTACAGTGCCTCACCGCTGACCTACGACCTCGATGCACTCTCTCAGATGCTGGAAATGACCAATGTAGGCATTGCAGGAGAGAGTACCGCCATCGGCGATGCGCTTTGGCAGTCCATGCGCACCCTCTCTTTCGGCAAGGCAACACAGAAGGCTATCATTCTTCTGACCGATGGCTACCACAATGCCGGTACGCACTCCCCCAAAGAGGCGGTGGCAAAAGCGAAGCAAGAGGGCATTCGCATCTACACCGTCGGCATTGGCAAACCATCGGACTACGACCGTGCCCTGCTTGAGACCATCGCCAAAGCCACAGGTGGGAAAAGCTACGGTGCACTCAACACAGAAGACCTCAAAAGTGCATTTGACGACATTGCAGCACTCGAACCCTCTCTTATACGCGGGGAGAACTACATGAACAAACGGCTGCTGATCATCTGGCCCCTGTTTGCCGCGGCACTGCTGATTGGCTGGCTCATTGTCAGAGAGGAGAAAGAGACATGACACTGCTCTACCCGCAACTGCTCTGGCTTTTCATCCCTTTTGGTCTATTCTCGTACCGTCTGCGCCCACATACCCTGACACAGCGGGTACACCTGATCATCCTTGCGCTCATCCTTCTTGCACTTGCACGCCCTGTCATTCCGCATGGCATGCAGGAGGAGAAGATAGCCGCCAAAGAGATTGTCATCGCGCTCGATCTCTCCTACTCCATGCGTGCCGACGACATCAAACCCGACCGCTACCGATTTGCCAAAGAGACCATCGATGCGCTGCTCGAGCTTAATACAAAAGACAGCATCATGCTCGTTGGGTTCACGACCAATCCGCTGCTGCTCTCTCCGCCTACCACCGACCACGCACTCATCCAAATGGCTCTCGATGCGCTCGATCGGGACAACATACTCACAAAGGGCACCTCGCTTGCACACCTTTTCAAAACCATCGCCCGCATGCCCAAACACAAACGCCAGCTGCTGCTTATCACGGACGGTGGGGAGGAGCAACAGCTTTCCCCGCTTGTCAACATCCTCGCCACCACACCGGTGCAGCTGACCATCCTTGCCATGGGTACGAAAAAAGGCTCTACCATTCCCAAACCCGACGGCAGCCGTCTCAAAGACAAAGCGGGTCGTCTGGTCATCTCCCGCATCAACCCGATGCTTGCAGCGCTTGCCAAGACGACAGGGGGAAGCTACCTGACTGTACAGTCCACGCCGCAGGCAACCGCCGAAGCCCTGATGGCGCAGCTTGACAAAACAGAGCAGCAGCCGACAACGGTAAACAAAAAACGCTACACCTATACCGAGCTCTACCCTGTTGCGCTGCTGGTCGCCGTAGCGCTTTTCGTGATGCTTCACACCAGAGCATCCTCCTATCTTGTTATGCTGCTTGCTCTGACGGGCATTCAGGCACAGGCATCACCGCTTGATCTGTTCAGACTTTCAAAAGGCTACCATGCCTACCGCGCAGGCGACTACAATACCAGCACAAGAGTACTGCAGCGTGTCGGGGAGGACTCTCTTCAAAAACGCTATGCACTCGCCTCTGGCTACTATAAACAGGGGGCCTACCGCAAGGCACTTGCGCTCTTCCGCTCCATCCACTCCTCATCACCTGCAATCAAACAGAGACTCTTTTACAATATTGCCAACACCTATGCGCAGCTTAAATCGTACGATAAAGCAAGGATATACTATACTAAAGCATTACAACTGGGTGAGGATGCCGATACCCGCTACAACCTTGCACGCATCCTCTTTTTAAATGAAGCGGCACAAAGCCGGCTCAAGACGCTTCCCAAACCCCAGAATGCAGACGGCGCTGCGGCAAAAGCACAGGCAGGCGACACGCAAAAAGAGCACAACGATGATGCGCAACAGGGTTCCGGCGGAGGATCGGGCGGAGAGGGCAAAATGCACATCAAAGAGAAAACCAAAAAGCGCATCCTGCTCAAAGATGACGGCAGCAAGCCCAAACAGCCGTTAGGCTCAAAGGTCTATGAACTTATCAACAAAGGATACATCCGTGAAACGAAGCCGTGGTAATCTGCTGTTGATGCTCCTGCTGACACAGCTGCTTTTTGCGGAAGATTTCAGCTGGCATATTCATGCCGACAATGAAACACCCTACCAAAAAGAGGCGGTACTGCTCAAGGTCGACCTGAATCAGACCGACCCCACACCTGTTCTGCTGTTTCAGTTTCAGGTCAATCCAGGTCCCGACTACCGCGTACACCAGATCTACGCCAGACATGACGACACCCTGCACCATACCGTGCATCACAACCTTTATGAAATCTACCCCCTGCGCAGCGGAGACATCAATGTCACCTTCACGCTCATCAAACGGGTGACAAACGACGAAAAGGTACGCTACTTCGCCTCCGGAGACAGGGACGATTTCAAAAAGCTCGATACCGACGACCATCCCGTCGCCCTGCCGCCGCTAAAACTCCATGTCAAGCCACTGCCCGAAGACACACAGCTTGTGGGAGACTTTAACCTGAGTTTTTCCTTGGGCAGTACCCATGCCAAAGCCTATGAACCCATTGCGTTCAGGGTCACCATTGAAGGAGATGGCTACCCTCCCGTGCTCAAAGAGATCATCCCTCCAAGCAAGGACTTTACCCTCTTTAGCGAAAAGCCCATCATCTCTACCACCCATTCGCAGCAGGGTACACACAACCGCATCATCTACCCCATGGCACTCTCGGCTACCCACTCTTTTACCCTGCCTCGTACTGAACTCAGGGCATTCAACCCCAAAACGGCACACAGTTATGTGCTACGCATTCCCTCGCAGCATATTACTGTCGATGAGGTACCTGTTGACACGCTGGTTGACAAGGTTGACACCCCCAAACCCTTACAGCCGGACTGGAACTGGATGTTCGATTATTTGGGCTACCTCATCGCTTTTGGCGCCGGTTTTGCTACGGCATGGCTGTTTAAGTTTACACGTAAACACAAAAGCACGTACCGTGAAGATCCAATCATCGCCAAAATACAATCTAGCAAAGAGAAGAAGGCGCTGCTGACGCTGCTTATGGCGCACGATGCCCACAAATTCGCCCCGGTGATCACCAAACTCGAAAGCGATCTTTACGGCACCACATCCCATACACTCACCTCACTCAAACAAGAGGCAAAGGAGCTACTTTCATGACCACACCGATAGGACAACTCAAAACCGAACTTGCCAAAGCGGTCATCGGACAGGAATCGATGATAGAGGGACTGCTCATAGGGCTGCTCAGCGACGGGCATATTCTCGTCGAAGGGGTACCCGGACTTGCCAAAACCACTACCATCAACGCCCTCGCCAAGGCACTCGGGCTGGACTTCAAACGTATCCAGTTCACTCCCGACCTGCTCCCCTCCGACATCATCGGCGCACAGATCTACAATCCGCAGGAGCATACCTTCAGTATTAAAAAAGGGCCGCTCTTTACCAACCTGCTGCTCGCTGACGAGATCAACCGTGCACCGGCGAAGGTTCAGTCTGCCCTGCTTGAGGTGATGCAGGAGCATCAGGTGACCATTGGCGATGAAACTTTCGCACTGGAACGCCCATTTCTGGTCATGGCAACACAGAACCCCATAGAGCAGGAGGGTGTCTATGCACTGCCCGAAGCGCAACTTGACCGTTTTATGATGAAACTGGTCGTCACCCACAACAGCGAAGAAGAAGAACTTGAAATCATGCGAAAAGGTGCGAAAAAATCCTTCGAAGAAGTAAAACAGGTCATGAACAAAGAGACCCTCTTTGCACTCCAACGCGCCCTTGACGAGATACATGTAGACCCTGAAGTGGAACACTACATCGTCCAGCTTGTTAGCGCCACCCGTGAACCGGAACGTTTTGGACTCGAGAATATCGCCTCCTCCATCATGTACGGTGTCAGCCCCCGTGCCTCCATCGACCTCTATAAAGCTGCACGTGCCAAAGCATTTCTGCGCGGCAACGACCATGTCACTCCCGCAGACATAGGCTATATCATTCACGATGTCCTCCGTCACCGTCTTGTACTCAGCTATGAAGCGAGAGCCAAAGGTATTAGTGCCGATGAGGTCATCACAAAGATCGTCGAAACGGTAGAAATACCGTAAATAGGGTGTGTACATGAACACCTCCTATCGTACCCTGCAGCTCAAAGCCCGTCAGCAGGTCTATACACTGCTAAGCGGACACAATCTCTCCAAACTGCATGGAGAGGGATACGACTTTGCCGAACTGCGGGAGTACCAGAGTGGTGACGACATCCGTAAGATCAACTGGACAATCACCGCAAAACTCGGCCGTCCCTACATCAAAGAGCTACATGCCAACCGGGAACTTTCCGTTGCGCTTTGCTGTCTCATGGACGGATCGCTCTACTTCGGCAAAGAGAATGCCAAACAGCGTACCATGACCGAGACGGCAATGCTGCTTGCCTATGCCGCTTTGCACGGAGGCGACCTCTTTAGCGGCATTGCCTGCACACATGAGGGCATAGAGCAGACACCGCCTACCAAACAGCTCTTTACGATCGAACGCTATCTCGAGTACCTCTACAGCGTACCTTTACTGCATACTTCACTGGATCGCCAAGGCGCGATTGACCAACTCTTTGGCAGGCTGAGCCAGTGCTCTTTGCTCTTCATTCTCGATGACTTCCTCGACCCTGTTGACCTTTCCCTGCTGGCACAAAAACATGAGGTCATCGCCATTACCATACGTCACAGGGAAGAGGAGGTACCCAGAGAACTCGGTGATGTCGTATTGCAAAACCCTAAAAACGGCGCCACGAAAGAGACCTTTTTCGCCAAACGCTCCATTGCCCGCTACATCGCCAACCGTCAGGCGCATGACGAGAAGATGAGGGCGCACTTTTCACAATACGGCATCCGGCACCTGCGCATTTTTACCGATGAGCCGGTGCTGGAAAAACTGCTGACACTTTTTCGCTAAAACAATTTTAAAGCCCAAGCCCCCTGAGTAACTCTCCCGCCTCTTTGCCCCACTTCTTCTCGATTTTCTTTTCGAGTTTGCGTCCCAGTTTCTCCTGGAGTATCGCTTTGGTATCGAGTGTTATTTTCGGGTGATCCGGTGTGCCTTTGATCTTCCCCTTGATCGTATGCTTTCCGTATGTGAAGCTAAACGGAACACGCTGGACTTTGGTTTTGGTGTTGAGACGGGCACGGTCTATCTCCAGTGCGCTGTGCGTCCCTTTTGCCCGCAGCGTGTAAATGATACTATCACCATCGATATCGGCATGCAGACGGGTTTGCGTAAAGATAATACGTGAAGGGTCTTTCCCGATGAGAGGGGTCAGCAGCTGTGTCAACTCGGAGGGTTTGATGCGAAAAGAGGCGATTGACATATCGACACTGCCCCTCCGGCTTTTCAAATGGTAACGTGCTGTGCCCGAGAGGGTTCCTGTCAATACCTGCGGGTATCCGTACAGTTTCAGTACACCCGTCAGCGGCACGGCACTCAACGTACTTTGAAACAGACTCTTTTGCAAACGATAGTCTATCTTCCCGCCAAGCGATGCGATAGCGCCCTGAAGCGAGAGGGACTCTCTTAATTGCAGTGTGCCCTCGGTTTTCAATGGCCCGTGAAGGGTTGTTCCCAGCAGAGGCGCAAGGGCTTCAAGGCTCTTGGAGGTAAACGCATAACGGGCACTCAAATGTTTTTTGACTACATTTCCCCTAACACTATCCAGTCTCAAAAGCGAAGATGGCAGCTGCAGTCTGGCATCGGCGGAGAGGACATAGTTTTTGAGCGCGCCCTTCATTCTGAGTTTTGCCGTAGTATCGAGTGTACGTCCAAGCAGCTTTCGCCATGCCTTTGGGTTCGTTTTAAGCGTATCACTCTGTACCGAAAAGCTGCCGTTACCAAGAAGAAGGTTGTCCATCCTGACAGACAGATCTGTCTTTCCTTTGACATAGTTCGGCTCTCCGGCAAGCATCAGAAGCCGCTCGATGACAATCCCGTCTCCCTTTGCTTTCAGGACCCTGCCGTCATAGTAGAGTGTTGTCCTCTCTCCAAGTCCCGTTGCCTCTGCCTCTATTTGCAGTGTGTCGGCATAATGCACCTTCCCCTGAAGCGCTACAGGAACGGTATGTCCCGAAACCCGATGTCCTGTCAGTTTTGCAGGGTCTGGAATATGCAGCTCAAACTGCGATGAGAGACTTTTTTTCTGCAGGTCATAGAGTGTCTTCTTCAGTCCCAGTGTAGCCAGAGAGGAAACAATGTTCGTCTTCGCGTGCAGCACCTTCTTTGCAATTGTGCCGCGAGAATCCAGCTTGAAGGCTACATCGTTGGCAAGGCGGTATCCAAAATGTTTCCGCACAGCGGCGGCATTGAGCAATCCATGACTCAGCGCAAGCGCATAGTCTCCCTCTTTCATGTTTTTGGCAACATCGATATTGCCGTTGAGTACGCCTTGTCGCAATACCGGCGGCTGCTTGAGCAGATGCAACAATTTTTTGGCAGAGACTTCCTGCAGTACAACCCTGAGATTTTTGTCCAGTACGGCATGCAGCGTACCGCCAAACGTATGACTCAGGGCATTGGCACTGAGCTCTCCCTCTTTCATAGAAACACAGCCTTCCGCGGCAAGAGGTCCGGCTAACCTGTTTTGGCTAAGGATGCGCATCTCTTTGACATCGGCTTTGTATGTAGCATGAAGCTCTCTGTTTTGCAGTGTATATACGCCATCGTCCAGACGCAGACGAAACAGGTTCCCGCTGCTATTTGCCGTAAAAGTGATCTTCCCATGCTTAAGGGCTGCCTCGACATCCAAAGAGGCATAGCTGTTGCGGGGTATCGTATACCCATAGAGTCTTTGAATACGTGTACGGTCGAAACGTGCCTTTGGCATATGCAGCGATGCACTGCCGACTGCCTTACTGCCCGAAAGTGTCGGCATATGCACCAGCAGATCCGCCTTGCCCAACACCAGTGCGGGCTGTTTTGCCAGACGCAGTACTTCTGCTACCGATACGCCCTTCGCTACCGCTTCAAGCGACTTTACGGCATTGGGCAGCACCGTAGCGCTAAAGGCGATCGGCGCACCGAGTGCCCGTCCTTTTCCATCGACTTTTACGGTTGTGTCCATACCGCTGAAGTGTCCCTTTATATCCGCCTTTTTGAGCTGCATGCCTTTGTAGGCAAAGTCTGACGCGCGCAGACGATACACCCCGCGGTAGTGACGGTTTTTCAGACTGTAGACAGACGCAACGGAAAGATGGAGACTATCATCGATATGCAATGTCGCCTTCAGCAGATTGGAGCGCAGCCTAAAGTGCTCCAGTGTTACAGGCATACCGGAGATTTGGCGCAGCTGTTGTTCTACATAGGGCTGAAGGAAGCGGTTCCCGGAATCACTGAAGAGAAACAAAAGTGTACCCGTGACCAATAACAGCAACATCAAAACAGACCAGAGAAGAATCACACCAAAACGATACACCGTATGCTCCTTTACACGTTACACAAACAGCAAAAAACTGAATACCACGAAAAGGATAACGTGCAGGAAGCCTTCAAGCATATTGGTCTCACCGTCGTTGAAGTTGACCATACTCACCAGAAGTGTCAGAGAGATCATCATCGTCTGTACCGGAGTCAGGGAGAGGTTCAGCTCCATACCCAAAATATAGGAGACGACAATCACAGCCGGAATGGTCAGCAGTACCGTTGCCAAAGAGGCACCCAGCGCAATGTTGATAACCGTTTGCATGCGGTTGTCCACCGCTGCGCGCACAGCGGTAATAAGCTCCGGTGCCGCAGAGATGACCGCGACCCCTACCGCACCGATGGCAAGCGGCAGCCCAAATGCGCTCAGGGTATTACCCATGAAGACAGAAAGGATCTCCGCAAGCACACCGATAATGACAATGGAGACCACCAGATTGAACGCGTGGTACCAGGCATTGATCTCATGATGCACCTCACACACTTCCCCCTCCTCGCATGGCTGATCCTCCGTCTCTTTGTACTCGAAAAAGTAACGGTGTGAACTCAGCTGTACTTTGGTAAAGATGGCATAAAGCATAATGAATACCGCCACGTTGAACATCATAAAACGGGTATGGTATGCCGGGTCGATGAACTCCGGCAGCACCATGGCGATGCCGATGGCGACCAGCAGCATGGAGAGGTAGGAGTTGGACGAGTCGACGTTGTAGGGCTGCTCTCCGTATTTCAACCCCCCGATGATCGCCGCTACCCCCAGCAGCCCGTTAATATCGAGCATGATCGCCGAGTAGATGGTATCGCGGGCAAGGGTCGGATTGTCCGCATGCATCATCATAATGACAATGATGACGATCTCGACAATGACAGCTGACATCGTCAAAATAAGCGTGCCGTAAGGCTCACCGAACTTCTCTGCAAGCATTTCGGCATGATGGGAGACCGCCATTGCCGCATACATGATCACTATGAACAAAATACCGAGTCCAAGAAGGTTGCCGGCCATACTCTGGGTAAGCGTATGTTCGAAAAAGTGCATTCCCACCACGGTCAAAACGGCAAGCCAGAGACTGTACTCTTTGGAGAATTCTTTAAGTATCTGCATGGCTAAAATATGTCTCCATAATCTGCTGACGCGTCAACCCTGAGCTTGCCTGATTCCTTGACAATACGCGGGTCTCCCGCTTTTTGCGCCTTTTTTAGACGTTTTTGGATCTTCTCCTGTTTCTTTTCGGAGGTAATACCGTAGGCTTTGAAAAATTTTTTCAGACTGACATACTCACGCTCCTCCTCAACGACCGCTTCTGTCGTGACATCGATCGCTTCAGGGCTTTTTTTGTGCTCGATCTGATGCATATAGAGCGTACGCATCTCGTAAAACGCCTCTTTGAGCAGGTCGATCTCCCCTTTGAGTGTCGTGGTGATCTGCTTGTTCGATTTTTTGAGGTCTTTAACAGTACCTTTAAGCACACTGATCGTCTCATCTTTCGCCGCCAGCAGCGCTTCATACTCCTGTTTTACGTCATTTTCCAAAGGTGCCGATGAGGCTTTGGATGCACTATTTTGTGAAGGTTTTCGGTCTGTTTCAGGCTTCGGTGCCGAAGAGGAAGCATTTTCCTCCCCGCCCTCTACAACGATGTAGAGCTTTCCCTCAACATCTTTTGCTTTCAAAATACCGCGTTTGATCTTTGCATAGACCGCCTGTCTGGAGATACCAAGTTCCTTGGCATACTCGGCGGGTTTCATCAGCCTTTCCATTCCCTGCCCTTGTCTCGATGATTTTATAAATCATATCATAAAGTTCATGAAAGGAGAAATATTACTTTTGCGTCCCGTCAAGTACGGGTACGAAGAGGCACTGTTCGATCGTTTCAGAAGAGATACGCCCATTCTTTTTGTAAAAACGGGTCAGAATGTGATAGTTTTCACTCTGCTCAATGGGTGCGAGCAGAATACCCCCCTCCTTGAGCTGGTCGAAAAGTACCTGTGGTACCTCTTTGGCAGTTGCGGAAAAAAGAATCCGCTCAAAGGGTGCATACTGCTTCCAGCCACGTTGTCCGTCATCGAAGCGGGTAAAGATGTTGTGCATCTCAAGCGCATTGAAGCGGCGTTTGGCCTCCTTGAGCAGTTCATCTATACGCTCGATGGTAAAGACACGCCGGCAAATCTTGCTCAGTATCGCTGCCTGATAGCCGCTGCCGCAGCCGACTTCCAGTACGGAGTCGACCCCTTTCAACTCAAGATGCTGGGTCATTTTGGCAACGGTAAGCGGGGAAGATATCCACTGGCTTGCCGCCAGCGGAAGGGCATCTAGTTTGTAGGAGAGGTGTTTGAACTCGTTGGGGACAAAGGCTTCTCTGTCAACCTGCAAAAACGCCTCTTTGACATGCGCATCGAGCGGAAAATGCTGTTCTATCTCCGCTACAAGATTCTGTCGGTTCCGTGCCTTGATCATTTCCCTGTATCCCTTAACCTTCTCTTTGGTGCGGCATTTTAGCGAAAAAGAGGTTAATTCATCACGATATAGCGGCGTATCTTCTTGATCTGTCTAAAATCGATCTTCTCTTCTATCGCCTCTTTGGTATCGTCCATCGTCACATCACCGTTGGGAGAGATAACCGCAGATGAAGATGCCATATCGCTGTCACTGCTGTTGGCAACCAGCACATAGCACTGGTTCATCACCGCAAGCGCCTGAGAAAGTATTTCAAGATGCCGTTTTCGAGGCAGACCCCAGCGTGCGGGCACAAAGATGACATCGGCACCCTCCACCTGCTCCCAAAGCTCTTTGAAACGCAGCTCGAAACAGATGAGAATGGCATACTTCACACCATCTATCTCAAAAGGTTTGATACGTTTTTTCTTTCCCGGTGCAAGATAGAGATCTTCATCTCCCAGCCTAAAAAGCTTCACCTTTTCCTGTCGGTGAACGACTTTGTGATTGCGTATCACGACTGCCTGATTGTAAAAAAGCCCTTTCTCCTCAATCAGCAGTGTGAAAACCAGTATCTGGTCGCCGATCTCCTGTTTGAGCAGTTTCAGTGCTTTAGCCGAGAACTTCGCGGCAGTGGAGAGGTGCTCATAGTCATAGGCGGTTAAAAAGACTTCGGGAGCAACAATGATCTCTTTGTCCCGATAACGGTGAATGTAGGCGAGCAGTCTGTCAAGGTTGCTCTGGTAGCGTTTTTCGGAAGGCAGCTGCAGCACAACCGCCTCCATCGGTTTTTTTCTGTACGGCATGGCTTAGAAGTCGTCGAGGTCGAGGCTTCCCTTGGAGTAGTTGGTCACATTCCCCTCGAAGAAGTTGGTCTTCTGGTCATTGAACTTGGAGAAGTTGTCTACCCACTTGATGGGGTGTTCTACGTTGTAGAGCCTTTCAAGACCTACCGCATGAAGACGCTGATCGGCAAGATACTGAATGTACTGCTCGATGATCTCGTCGGTCAGTCCGAGAATCTGCCCCTGCGTAATGTACGCACCCCACTCACTCTCGAGCTTCACGGCTGAGCGGAACATCTCATAGACTTCATCGATAAGTTCTTGCGTAAAAAGTTCAGGGCGTTCGCGCTTGGTCGTGTTAATCATGTTCTGGAAGATCAGCAGGTGTGTTACCTCATCGCGCTGAATGAAACGGATCATCTGTGCCGAACCGAGCATCTTGTCCGCACGTGCGAGGGTATAGAGATAGGTAAATCCGCTGTAAAAATAGATACCCTCAAGAATCTGGTTGGCGAACATCGCCTTGACGATGTTCGTATCGGTCGGATTGGCGGCAAGATCCTCATAGACTTTGGCGATGGCATCGTTCTTGTGCTTGAGTTTCATATCGCGCCGCCACAGCTCGTAGATCTCATCGGTATTGGTGGAAATGCTGTCGACCATTACCGCATAGCTTTGCGAGTGTAGCGCCTCCTCAAATGCCTGACGTACCAGAATGAGATTGATCTCCGGAGAAGTAATGAAAGGATTGAGGTTGTCGATGATGTTGTTTGTCTGGAGTGAATCCATGAAGATCAGCTGCGCAAGCACCTTGTCGTACGCCGCCTTTTCCGCATCTGTCAAATGCTTGTAGTCGTTGACGTCACGCGTCATGTCCACCTCTTTGGGGAACCATGTATTGTTGAGCATCATCTCCCACAGGTTATACGCCCACTGGTATTTGATGTCGTTAAGTTCAAAAATACCTGTGGGATTTCCTCCGAATATCTTCCGTTCATTGGTCTTTTCGTCCGATTCGGGGTTGTAGATCTTTTTGCGTATCATAGTGATACCTTCCTGCTGAAATTTGGTTGAGTTTTTGAAATATTAACACATCTAAGCTGATTTTTCGCTACACTCACACCTATGAAAAGTTTAGAGAAAGAGAGCATTGAACAGCTTCTTGAGATCGTACCGGAACATCCTGTTATACGGCTGCTCCATTTTGCCGACAGCGGAGAGGAAATGCCGGAATCGCTTGCCGACTTTACGGCACGCAAAGGATACGAATACCAGATAAACTGTCTCGATGAGACGTTCTTTGCGTCGATGCAGCACCGTTTTGCCGACAGTGAATCGGTCAGACCCGTCAAGTTCACCCTGCAGCGTCCCCGCTATATGATACAGGGAAAGATGTTCGATTATGTCTTTGTTACCGCACCCGTCGCCCAAGAGATGCGTGAAGTGTTTTTGCAGCGGGTTCACCCCATTATGAAAAACGGCGGAAACATTCTGCTCTTTGTAGCAAAGGACAACCGTGAAGAGCGCTGGGAGTGGACCGGTTTGCTTGAAGCGAACTATTATGTCGCCACCAACACCATTGATAATCTTTTTGCCCACTACGATGTGGTCATCTCCAAAAAGATGCATGGATGGGGCGGATAGCAGGTGAACACAATCCATCAAAACATTCAGATCTGGTACAAGAAGCATGGCAGACATGACCTACCGTGGCGTACAAGCAATGACCCTTACCACATTTGGCTAAGTGAAGTAATGCTTCAGCAGACGCAGGTTGCTACGGTACTCGATCGCTACTATTTTCCTTTTCTGAGGCAATTCCCTACGCTTGAAGCCCTTGCGAGCGCACCGCTCGATGCAGTACTTAAACAGTGGGAGGGTCTGGGATACTACAACCGGGCAAAAAATTTACACAAAGCCGCACAGATGATTGTTGAAGCACACAAACAAAAGCAACTGGATGCTGCCCCTTCTCTGCCTTGCCAGATCGATGCGCTTATGAAACTTCCGGGCATTGGAAAGAACACCGCACATGCCGTTGCCGCCTTTGCCTACAATAAGCCCGTACCTGTCATGGAGGCCAATGTACGGCGAATCCTCTGCCGGCTGCACCGCATTGAAACCCCCAATGACAAAGTACTCTGGAAGATCGCCTACAACATGGTGGACAAAAGCCATCCCTTTGAGTACAATCAGGCGATGATGGACATCGGTGCGACACTCTGCACCCCCAAAGCACCAGCATGCCACCGCTGCCCTTTGGCTGATGCATGTGAAGGGAAAGAGGAGCCTGAGCGCTATCCGCTCAAAAAGAAGAAAACCATTCCGACCAGAGAACAGCATATCATGCTCTACCGCTACAACGGGGAACTGGCGATGAAACAGCGAACGGGCAAATTTCTGCATGGGCTGTGGGGGTTTGAGGCCATTGATATACCGCTTTGCGCCGCAGAGTACATTGGAGAAGTAAGCCATGCCTATACCCATTTCAAACTTCGGTGCAAGGTATTTCTTTACGACGAGCCCGCCCCTGCACAAAATGACTACTTCAGCCCGGCACAGATATGCCGACTGGCGATCTCCAAGGTCGATGAAAAAATATTAAAATTGTATCGCAATAGTGTTTTGAGTGACTGATTAATAGCAAACAGTGCATAGTTTTGGTATACTTTGGCATAGAAAAGCTTTTTATCGAAGGTACAGACATTATGAATAAAGAAGAAGAGTTTGAACAACTAGTTGGCAGAATGCTCGAACTGCTGGGAGAAGACCCCAAGCGTGAAGGACTGCTCAAAACGCCCAAACGTGTGGCCAAAGCACTGGAGTTCCTGACGGAAGGATACCGTCAGGACCCCAAAGAGATTCTCAACCAGGCACTCTTTAGCACCAGCAATGACGAAATGGTGCTGGTACGCGATATCGAGTTCTATTCCATGTGTGAACACCACATGCTGCCCATTATCGGACGCTGCCATGTCGCCTACATTCCTGACGGCAAGGTCGTGGGACTGAGCAAAATCCCCCGTATCGTCAATGTCTATGCCAGACGCCTGCAGATACAGGAGCAGATGACAGAACAGATTGCAGATGCCATTGTGGAGACCATCAACCCCAAAGGGGTCGCAGTGGTCGTACATGCACGCCACATGTGTATGGAGATGCGCGGTGTACAGAAGATCAACTCCACCACTGTCTCCTCGACACTCAGAGGGCTTTTCAAAAGCGACGAACGCACCCGTAACGAATTCTACAACCTCATCAACACACCTGCACCGTCGAACTTCTGATAGCCGGCTACTCCTTCAGCAGCCACGCCACCGCTTTGGTGCGGTCTTTGAAGAATTTCGCTTTCCCTCTCATCATGTGTGACATCATGTTTACCGAAATCTCTTCCCACTTTTTGTCACCCACGATCGCCATTTTGTCAAAGGCATTGCGGTGTTTGAGCCCAAATTTCATATCGTCCCATGCCGCTTCGAGCTCCCAGCCCCTGAATGCCCGCATGTCCACGAGCAGGTCGACTTCCAGCCCTTTGGCCTCTTTGAGGGCTTTGTCTATCATGGGAACAAATATCTGGTAATCCTCATGGGTCAGTTTTCCCAGCATCGATACCTCGATAAAGAGCTTTTTCTTCGCACGTTTGATCGCAATACCTATGCCGTGTTCTTTAATGGTTTCTGCCATAACTTACTCCTTTTTTAATTGCTTGTATAGATTATACTCCCCTGTCATTAACGCAACATCAACAAAAACAGGAGAAAAAAAGTCTTAATTAGGAGAGTTTTTATCTCAATTTAAGCAAAAGCGCGTATGATGCAGAAAATCAATTAGGACTAAATTGGTCTTAATTAAAATGAAAATCGTTTTCAAAGGAAACATATGAGAGTCTACCTGGACAACAATGCGACGACCATCGTCGATCCTCACGTCTTCGCAGAGATGGAGCCCTACTTTGTACAGAAGTACGGCAACCCGAATTCACTGCATGGTTTTGCGAGTGAAACCCACCCTGCGCTCAAGACGGCAATGGAAAAGATCTATGCGGGAATCCACGCACCCAAAGAAGACAGTGTCGTCATTACCTCCTGTGCAACGGAGAGCAACAACTGGGTGCTTAAAAGCATCTATTTTGAACAAATTATCACAGGCAAAAAAAACCATATCATCGTCTCGGAGGTAGAGCATCCTTCCGTCATAGCCACTGCAAAATGGATAGAAAGTATGGGAGCGAAGGTAACCTACCTTCCTATCAACCATGAAGGGCTCATCGACCCAGAGACGCTCAGAGAAGCCATCACCGACAAAACGGCACTCGTATCCATTATGTGGGCAAACAATGAAACCGGTGCGATCTTCCCTGCCTATGAGATAGGCGAAATATGCGCCCAGCATGGTGTACCGTTTCATACAGATGCGGTACAGGCCATAGGTAAAGTTCCCGTAGATGTACAGGCTCTCAATGTTGATTACCTCACATTCTCGGCGCACAAATTTCACGGTCCAAAGGGTGTCGGTGCACTCTACATTAAAAAAGGACGCGAACTTACACCGTGTCTGCACGGTGGTTCTCAAATGGGCGGTTACCGCTCCGGTACACTCAATGTTCCGGGCATTGTCGGTATGGGAAAAGCGATGGAACAGGCTGTCGACGCACTCGATTTTGAGATGACCGAAGTTCGCGAACTACGCGATATGCTGGAAGATGCCCTGCTGGAAATTCCAGATACCTTTGTCGTGACACCAAGAAATAAACGCACACCCAATACCCTGCTGATCTCCTTTAGAGGTATCGAGGGTGAATCCATGCTTTGGGACCTCAACCGCGCTGGTATCGCGGCAAGCACCGGTAGTGCCTGCGCAAGTGAAGACCTCGAGGCAAACTCCGTCATGGAAGCCATCGGCGCAGCGGAAGATTTGGCACATACAGCGGTACGCTTCTCGCTTAGCCGCTACACAACCGAAGAGGAGATCGAATATACGATCGATGTGGTCAAAAAAGCGGTTGAACGCCTCAGAGGTATCTCCAGCTCCTATGCCTATGCGCCAGAAGGGCATGAAAGCGGACTGGATGCACACCACTGAAGAGTTAAGAGTTAAGAGTTAAGAGTTAAGAACGATACCACAAAAGGATCGTTCGTCAAAAGATTTATAGAAAAAAGGAAGATACTATGGGATTTGACAGTTTGATAGGCGGTACCATCTGGGATGAGTACAGCCAGAAGGTACAGGATTTGATGAATAACCCCCAAAATATGGGAGAGATCACCGAAGAGCAGGCAGAAGCGATGGGTGCCAAACTCATTGTTGCAGACTTCGGTGCGGAGAGCTGTGGAGACGCTGTACGTCTTTACTGGGCGGTAGACCCGAAAACCGATGTAATCCTTGAATCCAAGTTCAAGAGTTTCGGCTGCGGTACGGCTATCGCTTCCTCCGACACAATGGCAGAGCTGTGTAAAGGCAAAACAGTCGATGAAGCGGTAAAAATTACCAACATCGACGTAGAAAAAGCGATGCGGGACGAGCCAAACACCCCTGCCGTTCCACCTCAGAAAATGCACTGTTCGGTCATGGCATACGATGTCATTAAAAAGGCTGCAGCACAGTACAAGGGGGTCGATATGGACTCCTTTGAGGAGGAGATTATCGTCTGTGAATGTGCAAGGGTCAGCCTCTCTACACTCAGAGAAGTCATCCGCCTTAACGACCTGACAACCGTTGAGCAGATCACCGACTACACCAAAGCCGGTGCCTTCTGTAAATCATGTATCAAACCGGGAGGCCATGAGGAGAAAGACATTTATCTTGTCGATCTGATTGAAGAGTATGAAAAAGAGAAAATGTCCAAAGCGGCAGATGCCACGGCAACCGGTACAGATATGCCGTTTAAAGAGATGACCATCGTACAGAAAATAAAAGCTGTGGATAAGGTCATCGATGACAACATCCGTCAAATGCTCATTATGGACGGCGGTGACATGGAGATCCTTGACATTAAAGAGAACGGAGAGCACATCGACATTTACATTCGCTACCTTGGTGCATGTTCAGGCTGTGCAAGCTCTAGCACAGGGACACTCTTTGCCATTGAAAACATTCTCAAAGAGAAACTCGATCCAAATATCAGAGTACTGCCTATCTAATCTCCCTTCCAAAAAAAGGCAGAGAGTCTCTCTGTCCTATGCACGTCTTCGGTAGCTTAGCGCTTCGAGGATGTCACGTTTTTCTATCTTCTCATGATTCTCAATATCCGCAATAGTACGCGCTACCTTTTTGATTGAACCTATGCTTCTGTGAGAAAGTGCGAACTTCTCGATGGCACTTTGCAAAATGCTTTCCGCCTCCGCATCGAGTGTACAATAACGCTCTATCTCCTCCTCCGTCAGCTTTCCGTTAAGTTGCCGTTGCCCTCTTCTTTTCTGTTTTAGAAATGCTTCAATGACTTTCTCATGCATCGCTTTGGAGCTGACATCCGCCCTGTCACTGCGCTCTACCTCCTGCATGGTTACAAAGAGGTCTATACGGTCAAGAAAGGGGTCTGAGAGCTTGTTTTTGTAGCGTTTGATCTCCATTTCGGAACAGCGGCATACACGGGCGGGATTTTTGGAGAGAAGATTACCGCAGGGGCATGGATTCTGTGCAGCGACGAACATGATATCCGCTTCATATTCGATCTTGGCATTGACACGGGAGATGAGTACTCTCCGATCCTGCAGCGGCTCACGCATCGCTTCGAGTACCTGTTTGGAAAAATGGGGGATCTCATCAAAAAATAATAAACCATGACTGGCGAGAGCGACTTCGCCGATTTTTGCCGTTCCCGAACCCCCACCAAAGACAGAGGCCGACGTTGCCGTATGATGCGGCGACCGAAAAGGGCGTACGGGTGCAAACTGCGGGGTCTGCCCGTCAAGAAACTGATGCTTGGCAATGGAAAGCAGTTCCTTTTCACTGACCGGCGGCAGAATATCCTGCAATCGTTTGGCAATCATACTTTTGCCGCATCCGGGATTGCCCTCCATAAAAAAGTTATGCATGCCTGCCGCTGCAATAAGTGCTGCGCGCTTGGCAACCATCTGCCCCTTCACCTCTTTAAAGTCCGCTGCATAGCGTTGTGTGTAGAAGTAGGGAGTACCGTCCACCTCCACCGACTGAGCATCGTAAGTAAAACGGGTCGTCTGTGCATCGAAGTTTCCGCCTTGCACCAAAGCGATCGCTTCACTGAGTGTTTCGACCGGAATAAAAGCAACCCCGGAGATATGCTGTAAATAGGCCATTGCCTCTTTTGGAACCATAGCCTGTTTTATTTTTCCCTGCTCTTTGAGAGAAAGAATAAGCGGGAAAAGCATTGAAGAGCTTTTAACCCTTCCATCGAGCCCAAGCTCGCCAAAGACATACAGGTCAGGTTGCGCAAAAGCGGTTTTATTTAGTGCCACCAACAGCGCAAGAGGCAGGTCAAAATGCGATCCTCGCTTATTAGCCAAATCTGACGGACTTAAATTGACCGTTATCTTTAACGGGGGAAAGACAAAGTCATTCACCAGCAGTGCTGATTTGACACGCTCCTTTGCCTCCTGAATATCTGAGCTTGCAAGCCCCACTACCGCAAACCCGGGGAGTCCTTTGGTAAAAGTCGCTTCCACCTCTACCACCTGGGCATTCACCCCCTCAAGCGTCGCACACAGCAGCCGGTTGACAATAGCTTCCTCTTTTGGCTTCTCTTTCACCACTGTTGATTTTTGGGTAATTCGTTTTTCCTGTTTTACATTCATACTGCAATGATGCATGAAAAAAAACAGACTCTCTAAAAATATGTCAAATTGTCATCTTTTTAAAGAAAAGATCGTATCTGGGAAATGGTGTTTCTAATCTTCATAGACTTACAGTGAGTAATCAAAGAAAGGGGAAGTTGGAGACGTACGGCATTCGTATTTTATACTATGCACGTACCTTCTGACGTTTTTTCCACTCTTTTTCAAACTTCTTTCGTTTGATAAAGGAGAGTTTTTCAATGAAGACTTTTCCGTCGAGATGGTCCGTCTCATGCTGCATGGCAATGGCAAGAAAATCGTCATCTTCAATGATATGCTTTTTGCCGTGACGGTCAAAATATTCCACCTTCACATGCTTGGCACGTTCAACCTCTTCGTAAATTCCCGGTACGGAGAGACAGCCTTCCTGAAATTTTGTCGATCCATCCTTTTCAACAATAACAGGGTTGATCATCTCCAGCGTATTCTCGCGCGGCTGTTCATCCTCCCCTTCGGGAACATTTTCAAGCGGAATATTGATAATGAGTACCCGCAGATCGACACCCACCTGAATGGCCGCCAACCCTACTCCGTTTTTGGCACGCATCGTATCGTACATATCGTCAAGCAGAGTATGGAGCGTTTCGTCAAAGACTGTTACCTCTCTGGAGACGAGTTTCAGCCGCTTGTCCGGATAGACCACGATCTCTCTAACCATGCTGTATCTCCTCTTTAGACAAAACTTTTGGTCAGTACCTGATCGATCAGTCCGTACGCAACCGCCTCTTCGGAAGACATGAAGTTATCGCGGTCGGTATCTTTTTCAATCTGTTTGATCTTTTTACCGGTTTTTTCCGCAAGGATCTGGTTGAGCGTATCTTTAAGACGCTTGATCTCTTCGGCCTGAATCAGAATATCGGTCGCCTGACCCTGTGCGCCGCCAAGCGGCTGGTGGATCATAATACGTGCATTGGGCAGCGCATAACGTTTGCCTTCAGTACCCGAAGCGAGCAAGAAAGCACCCATAGAGGCAGCCTGGCCGATGCAGATGGTTACGATGTCCGGTTTAATATAGTTCAATGTATCGAAGATGGAAAACCCGCTGGTAATCACCCCGCCAGGAGAGTTGATGTAGAAATAGATATCTTTGTCAGGATCCTGCGCTTCGAGAAAAAGCAGCTGCGCGACCACGGAGGATGCTACCGCATCATTGATCTCGCCGCTTAGCATAATAATACGGTCTTTGAGAAGTCTCGAATAGATATCGTAGCTTCTTTCTCCTCTGCCTGTCTGTTCTACCACATAGGGGATATAACTCATGATTTGCCTTTATTTAATAGATAGTAAAATGGATGGTTATCGATTTAATTATACATTAAAAAAGTAAACACAAGGTGCGGGTCGGTAAACCGATCCGCATATACACTATTTTTCGTCAAGTCCAAGCAGTTTGCCAAAGAGTTTATCTTCGATCATACCCATCTTCACTGCCGGAAGCAGATTGTTCTCCTGATAGTACTTGATAACTGCCTGAGGATCCTGACCGCTCATCAACGCCTCATAGTAGATCGCCTGAGAGACTTCCTGGTCGTCTACGGTTACGTCCTTGGCTTTTGCGAGTGCATCGACGATAAATGTCGCTTTTACTGAATTCTTGGCGTCTTCACGAACTTCCTCGCGCAGTGCTTCAACCTTTTCAGGATTGTCTTTGTATGACTGAAGCTCCTCTTCACTCATCTCTCTTGCTTTGGCATTGATCTTCGCATCGATCTCCTGCTCAACGATATTGTTTGGCAGTGCAAAATCAAACTGCTCTACCAGTGCCTCTACCAGTTTCGGTTTGAGCTCTTCGTTGTAGAGTTTGGAAAGTTTTTCATTGACGACCTGCTCTTTGAGTCTTGCTTTAAGGTCATCAAGTGTCGCTTTCTCGTCATTGAGCAGTTTTTGTGCCAGTTCGTCATTGAGTTCCGCCGGTACCTGCTCCTGAATCTCATGCAATTTAACCTTAAAAGTCGCCTCTTTGCCTGCAAGTTCTTTGGAGCCGTAGTTTTCAGGGAAAGTAACCTTGATCTCTTTCTCTTCATCGTACTTCATACCGATGATCTGATCTTCAAATCCCGGAATGAACTGACCTGAACCGATCTTCAGTGCAAACTTCTCCGCTTTTCCGCCCTCGAAAGCTTCACCGTCAATGAATCCTTCAAAGTCGATCACTGCAGTATCGCCCTCTCTGACCATTCTTTTTCGTTTAATCTTCTGGAGGCTCCCCTGCTGCTGGGCAACCTCTTCAAGTTTTTTCTCGACCTCCTCGTCGCTCGCTTCAGGTTTTTCAAAAGAAGGAACTGCTTTTTCATACCCTTCTACATCGACATTCGGTCTCAAAGAGATTTCAAGCTCTACATCGATCTTTCCGTCTTGCTTGTCGTACTTTTTGAAGATCGGTTCACCAATGATGTCCGCTGCGTTAACACCTGCTTGAGCGATACCGGCATCTACCAGTGCTTTAAGCGCTTCAGACTCTGCATCCTGCTGCAGCTTGTCTCCATGCAACTTTTTGACAACATGTGGCGGAACCTTCCCTTTTCTGAAACCGTCTACTTTCATCTGCTTGCCCGCTTCTTTGGCAAGTCTGTCCACATTTCTCTCGATCACACCGTTATCGATCTCTCCGCCGACTGCTACATTGGCATCGTCAATCTTGTTTACTGTCACTTTCACAACAATCCTTTACATTATTAATTGCGTGATTTTATCGAAACTTTGATAAAAAAGAGATGCCTTGCAAAAGGGGAGTAAGGAGTGAGGAGTGAGGAGTGAGGAATTTTGGTATGTTTTTCTGGTAAAAAACTTTTTTATGGTGTAGGGTGTTGTCGGGAGACAACACCTTTTGGTCAAACCCCAAAAAAAACAAAATTCCCTCAGCTTGCCAAACAGCACAACTCAAAAAATAGGGTTATCTTGCTATAGGTTTGAGAGTTGTTTCGAAGGAGCTTACATCAAGTAAGTGACTGAGCAAACTCCCTCAAAGATGCAGTAAAAGAACCCTATTTAGAGGCGTTCTTTCGGTCACGCTGGACCCTTTTACGCATCGTCGGATCAAGGTATTTCTTCCTGATACGGATATTCTCCGGCGTCACTTCAATAAGTTCGTCATCTTCGATCCACTCCATGGCAAGCTCAAGTGACATTTCGCGCGGCGGTACAAGTTTGATCGCCTCATCAGCACCGCTGGTACGCATGTTTGTCAGCTGTTTACCTTTAAGCGGATTGACCTCCAGGTCTCCCGGTCTGGCACTTTCACCGATGACCATACCGTTGTAAACCTTGTCCTGCGGTTTGATAAAGAGCGTACCGCGTGCCTGCAGGTTAAAGATGGAGAAGGCCACCGCTTCACCGTCATCCATGGAAACGAGCGCACCCGGTGTACGGCTGACGACGATCCCGCTGTAGGGACGGTATTCGATGAAGGAGTGGTTCATGATCCCCTCCCCTTTGGTATCGGTCAAAAATTCCGATCTAAATCCGATAAGCCCGCGTGCGGGAATCTCGAACTCTATACGTACTGTACCGTCCGGCATCGGTGTAAGGGAGGTCATTTCCGCTTTACGCTTGCCAAGTTTTTCAATGGCAACTCCCTGGAACTCTTCGGGTACATCGACAACCAGGTGCTCGAACGGCTCCATTTTCACACCGTTCTCCTCTTTGACCACGACTTCCGGACGTGCAAGCAGAAACTCAAAGCCCTCTCGACGCATATTCTCCGCCAAAATACCGATCTGCAGCTCCCCACGACCGGATACTTTGAAGCTGGCATCACCCATCGGCTCCATACGCATGGCAATATTGGTCTCCATCTCTTTTTCAAGACGCTCACGGATTTTGTTTGAGGTGACATGCTTGCCTTCCGTTCCCGCCAGCGGCCCGTCGTTGACAGACATGATGACCGAGAGGGTCGGCTCTTCGACATGCATCGGATCGAGCGGTACCGGATTTGCAGGATCACAGATGGAATCGCCTACATCGATGTCGGTAAATCCGGCAATGGCAACAATGTCACCCGCTTCCGCTTCCTCGATCTCGATACGGTCAAGCCCTTTGAATCCGATCAGCTTAGAGACACGTGACTTGCTCTTTTCGCCGCTTGCCTTGACCAGCACATACTCGTCACCCTTCTTTATCTTCCCGTTGAAAATACGGGTAACTCCGATACGTCCGACGAAGTTGTCACTGTCAAGAGTAAAGACCTGCGCCTGCGTATCATTGTCGGGAGAGCCTTCCGGATAGGGTACCTTCTCCAAAATCGCTTCAAAGAGCGGTGTCATGTCCTTGTTCTCGTCTTCAAGGTTCCATTTGGCATACCCGTCACGTGCCGCGGCATAGAGTACTGGGAACTCCAGCTGCTCCTCACTGGCATCAAGTGCTACGAGCAGGTCGAACATCTCGTCGAGTACACGGTCGGGTTCCGCACCATCCTTGTCTATTTTGTTGATAACCACAACCGGAATGAGTCCCAGCTCGATCGCTTTTTTCAAAACAAATTTGGTCTGCGGCATAACCCCTTCCTGTGCATCGACAAGCATCAGTACACCATCTACCATCTTCAGTACACGCTCAACCTCACCGCCGAAATCGGCGTGACCCGGAGTGTCAATGATGTTGATCTTGTGATCACCGTAGGTAATGGCAGTATTTTTGGAGAGAATGGTGATCCCTCTCTCTTTTTCAATATCATTGCTGTCCATAACCCTTTCGTCCACCTGCTGGTGCGCGGCAAAGGTACCTGACTGCTGAAGCAGCTCATCTACGAGTGTGGTTTTACCGTGGTCAACGTGTGCGATAACGGCAATGTTTTTGATTTTTTGCATCAATTTTTCCTAAAAACGGACGGGTGTCCGATGGTATATTTTCGCGGATTATATCCAAAACTTACTATAGTATAGATTTTAGAGTGACATCCCATAAATTTCATGGTAGGTTTTCATCGCGTACCGGTCGGTCATCGCCGCAATAAAATCTGCGATGACCCTCGGTTGGCTGCGTTGTTCGAAGAGACTCTTCTGGTGTGAAGGAAGCAGATCGGTATCTTCCCTGAAGGCTTTGTAGAGTCCTTTGATGCACTGTTTACCCGCGTACATCTTCCGTGCGATCTTCTCATGGGTATAGAGCGTGGCAAAAAGCCGTTTTTTAAGCCGTTTGAGCTGTGTCGCCGTCTCTTTGGAAAAGCCCGCCGGCAAAGGCTCCAAAGCATCGATGCCTGCAACAAGCAGCCGGTCTGTTCTTAACTGTGCCACGGCACTTTCGGAATGGCCTATAAAATCTTCTACCAGCAGCTTGATAAGCCCGGCGACAAAACGATGACGGTAGAGCGCTTCTCCCCTCTCTACCCCCTCTTTACGGACCGTCTCATCGACCCTCAGGCACAGCGGTTCTTCAAGCAGGTCATCAAAAGTGATCAGACCGTATTTGACACCGTCATCGATATCGTGAGAGGTATAGGCGATCTCATCGGCATGATCGACGACCATCGCTTCAAGAGAGGGGTGCCTGTCCAGTACAAACCACGCATCGAGCCCCTTTAAAAACGGCTTTTTGTAGGGGTAGGAGTGTTTGAGTACCCCTTCGAGTGTCGCAAACGTCAAATTGAGTCCGTCAAAATCCTTGTAGCGCTTCTCCAATTTGGTCAATACCCGAAATGACTGAAAATTGTGCTCGAATCCCAGAGGGTGTCCGTCGGCCTTGAGGCACCGGTCAAGCTCATCGCCGCCCACGTGCCCAAAAGGCGTATGCCCCAGATCATGGGAAAGTGCGATCACCTCGGCAAGGGTCTCGTTGAGTCCAAGCTGTCTTGAAAGTGTACGGGCTATCTGACTGACCTCCAGTGAATGGGTCAGACGGGTACGGAAATAGTCTCCTTCATGATTAAGAAAGACCTGTGTTTTGTATTCGAGTCTTCTAAACGAACTGCAGTGTATCACCCTGTCCCGGTCTCTGGCATAAGGATCTCTGAAGTCCGCTTCAAAACGGTAAAAACGTTCATGTGGCTGCATTGCTGATGTCCTTGTGGACACACTTGAGGTTCATGTGCCCTTATAAAAATTTGCTATAATTGTAGCTAAAATCGACTCGGAGCAGGCATGGAAACGATTGAAAAATATCATATTCTCTACAAAAAACCCGAAGTGACACTGCTTCAGGAGAGCGGACTGGGAGTGGCAGAGATCGCGGCACGTACCTGTTACGACAGCTTCGAGAACTCCGAGAACCGCTGCATCAAAGAGGCACCGCACAGACTCGATACCGATGCCATCAATGCCATAGAACGCTCCGACCTGCTTAGCAATCTTGCCTGGGTGCATCATCACCACTCCATCATTGAGCATGCGACGCTAAGTTACCTTATCAAGGGTACCTCCAGGGGAGTATTGCAGGAGCATGCCAGACACCGTATTCAAGCCATCTCTGTCCGCTCCACACGTTACACAATGTCCTCGGTCATCAATGCCTTTGTCGCATCACTGGAGACAGAGAAAGGGTTTGATTTTTTTCTTGAAAAGCTGCTTGATCTCGATCTTTTCGTCATTGCAGACGATGCCTATCTTGCCATCGAGATACGCGCCATCTACGACAAACTCCGTTTCCAGTACGGCAAAGATGCCGACTTCATAGCCAACGCCGTAGCAAAGTCATCTCTGCCGCTGCTTGAAACGCACAAAGAGAATGCACAGGCACTCTATGAGGCACTCGAGTGCGGAAAGAAAAAACGCAATGTAGGAGATGCCTTCAAGCACATCGTATCGGACAACTGGAAGGTCGATATGGTCGTTACATTCAATATTCGCAGTCTGAAAAATTACTTCGACCTCAGAGATTCCGGTGCTGCATGGTTCCAAATACGCTGGCTTGCCGAAGCGATGAAAGCGGTTACACCGCTTAAATATCTGCAACTCATTGACAAACAGTACAAGACACTCTAACCAAGGAATACATTTTTGAAAGTATTACTATTTCTTTTCTCTCTTATTCTCTCTCTGCATGCCCAGCCGCTTACCATGGAAAACATCAAAGCGAATCTGCAGTACTCCATTCAGACAAAACTCAAAGGCAGTACCGGCGAACTTGTCAAAAAGGTCTATGCCGGCGCACGGAACGAACCGCTCTGGATCGGTGCACAGAATACCCAAAAGATGAGCGAACTCATACAGGCACTTGAAGATCCGCTCTTTAACTACAAAAACAAACCCTTCGACCAGGTCGCGATCAAAAAACTGCTCTACTACCTTGACAACAACCTTGTGCCTATTGAAAAGAGAGCCGAAGTCTATGCCAGACTCGATCTGCTGCTGACAAACTCCTATGTGAGGCTTGTACGTTTCATCGTTCAGGGAGATGTAGACTGGGCACTGGTGCAGAAAAAATTCGAAGCACTCAAAAAGAGCAACGACATCAAGGCGACATGGGAGATGAAACCCAAATCCTTTCCTCCTCTCTCTCCCATGATTCAGGCTGCAACATCAGGCAATGTCAGAGCCTACCTTGTTTCACTGCTTCCCTTGGAGAAACGTTACCGAAAACTGGTTGCACTGCTGAAAAACTACCAGAGAATGGACCGTTTTCCGAAAATCGCCTACAGCAACAAACCCTTAAAACCCGGTGATTACTCCTCAAGGGTGCTTCAGGTGAAAAAAAGACTCCAAATCTCGGGGGACTATCCCAAAAGTGCACCGCTTGACAAGAAATTCGACGAAACACTCCGTCAGGCAGTCATCACCTACCAAAAACGTTACCTTCTCAAGGTTACGGGAGAGGTTGACAAGACCATGACTTGGTACCTTAATCAGCCAGCCAGTAAAAACATACAGGAAATCATCACCAACCTTGACAAAACCAAACTCTACCCCAAAGCGTTTGAAAAAGAGTACATTGAGGTCAATGTACCCGATTTCAATCTGCGCTACTACATCAACGGGGAAATGGTTATGAAAAAGGGTGTAGTTGTCGGACGCATCGACCGACCGACTCCTATTTTTGACGATAAAATGGAGTATGTGGTCATCAACCCCACATGGACAATACCCGACAACCTCATCAAACGTGATCTCATTCATGTTCTCAGAGAAGAGCCGGGCTACCTGCAAACACACAATATCCATGTTTTCAGAGGTAATAAAGAGGTACGTGTAACACAAGAAGAGCTTGATCCATACGAACACAGCGACAAAAAAGTCCCGTGGCGTTTCGTGCAGTTCCCCGGTGACGACAATGCCCTTGGACGCATCAAATTCATGTTCCCCAACAAATATGCCGTCTATCTGCACGATACCGACAACAAAAGCCTGCTTGACAGACGTTACAAGGTTTACTCTTCAGGCTGTATGAGAGTAGAACACCCCTTTGATCTCGCCGATCTGGTATTGCGACATGCACGCAAACCCTACAGCCGTGAAGATATTGAGAGAATCATTGCCACAGACAAACCGACGACCATACGTCTAAAAACGCCCATACCGGTACACATTGTTTATTTTACTGTGTATGAAGAGAATGGCCTTGCCTATTTCAAGCACGATATCTATCTCTATGACAAGATCATAGAGGAATCAACAGCAGGCAACAGGAAAGAGACCTTCACTGTACCGAAAAAGCGCTTCATCACCATCAAAAAACAGAAAGCCGCCCGCAAACCGCTGAGCAACTAAATTCTTACTTTTTTTTACGCATCTTCACACGCTGCAGATGTGTAATGGCGATTGCCATGGCATCGGTAATATCGAGCGGTTTGATCTCCCTGTTGATTTTTAACAGCCTTTTGACCATAAATGCCACCTGCTCTTTTCCCGCTTTTCCATTTCCGGTTACCGCTTTTTTCACCTGGAGGGGCGTATATTCGTAAAAGTAGCCGATCTCCTGAAGAATTTTTAAAGAGAGTGCTCCTCTAAACTGTGCAAGCTTCAATACACTTTTGGGATTGTAGGCAAAAAAGATATCTTCAATGGCAACTTCGTCTATGGGTTGAGACTTCAAAATAATATCTATTCCCTCGACAAGCTCTACAATTTGCTCCTGAAGCTCCTTGGTCTTGATTTTAAGCAAACCCGCTTCGACAAGTGAAGTGTTTCTACCATCCCAGTGGAGGATACAATAGCCGAGATTACGGCTTCCGGGGTCGATTCCTAAAATATTCATTCACACCTTTGTTCACATTGTGAATAAAACCATTCACCCTGTTTAAGTACCCGTATTTTAGCTTAACTTGGCTAAAATTGCACAAGTTATTCACATTCAGTTTCACACTTGTTTGTGAATGTGAAAATCTCCATATAGGCAGAAGCATGAACATAGGACAGAAGGTACTTTTCGAGCTGAAAAAAGAGATTTCGCAGACAGAATACGAACGTTACATCAAAAAACTGGTATATGACACGAAAAATTCCCGAAGCAATATCGCCTATTTCAACGCCCCCAACCTGCTTATAGCAAAATGGGTCAAGACAAAATATGCAGACAAAATCGCCCACCTGTTCGAGTTGCAAAACGAAGTCAAACCCAAAATAGAGATTCTCGTGGGCAAACCCAAAAGCAGACAAAATGTTCCTGCTGCCAAAATACCCGTTGAAAAAGGACAGACAAAAAGTACCCACCTCAACCCCTCTCTGACCTTTGAAAGCTTTATTGTCGGTGATTCCAACCAGTTCGCCTACACCACCGCCAAATCGGTTGCCGAAAAACCGGGAAAACAATACAACCCTCTTTTCATCTACGGAGGAGTCGGTCTGGGAAAGACACACCTGCTGCAAGCCATAGGCAACTATCGCATTGACATGGGCGATACCGTAATCTATACCACACTTGAACAATTCATGAACTCCTTCACTTCCCACCTGCGTTCACAGACCATGGATCGTTTCAGAGACAAGTTCAGAGAGTGTGACCTGCTTCTTATAGACGACATTCAGTTTCTCAGCCGAAAAGAACAGACGCAGGAGGAATTTTTCCATACTTTCAACGAACTGCACAATGCCAACAAACAGATTGTCATGACCGCTGACAGACCACCCAAGAAAATCGCCGGGCTTGTTGACAGACTGCGTACACGCTTCGAGTGGGGACTCATGGCGGATATCCAGCCTCCCGGACTGGAAACCAAAATCGCCATTATTCAGAAAAAATGTGAGCTTGACGGCATTAAACTCGATGCGGAAATCATACAGTTCATTGCAACACATATGGGAGATAATATACGGGAAATAGAGAGTGCACTCATTCGTCTCAATGCCATGAGTTCCATGCTCAATCAGGAAATCACCCTCGATTTTGCACAAAATGCCATCAAAGATCAGCTCAAAGAGAAAAAAGAGCATATCAGCATCGATGACATCGTTAAAATCGTCTCTCGGGAACTCAATGTCAAACCGAGCGATATCAAGTCAAAAAAACGTACCAAAAATGTGGTCAACGCCAGACGAACTGCCATTTATCTGGCACGAAATCTCACACCCAACTCCATGCCTCAGATCGCACTCTATTTTGGTATGAAAGACCATACTGCCATCTCTCACGCTATGAAAAAAATCAATGAAATCATCGAAAACGATGAAAATTTCAAGGTACTGCTTGAAGAACTTTCCAACAAAATTCATACCGACAGCAAACAAAGTGAATAACAGTATAAACGTACCACTAAAAACTTGAATAAAAAAAAGATATAATTATACAAGTGAATAAAGGTGAACTTTCTATAGGGTATCGGTGTAATGAAAAAAACGGTAAGAAGGGCATTTCAAGCTCTTTTCACATTTTCATCCGAAACTACTGCTATATACTAAAATTATAAAAAAGAAGGAGAGTCAATGAAGATCAGAACACAAAAACAGATCATCGAATCAATACTTATCAATCTACAGCCTTTTCTTGAAAAAAAAGATGCCAGTCAGATTACATCTCATATCCTTTTTCAGTCTATGGGAGATAAATGTATTGTCAAAGCCACCGATAATGAAATAGGACTCAGCGTCACGACTGAACATATTTTGATAGAATCCGAAGGCAGCTTTACGGCAAACGGAAAGAAACTGTTGGACATTATCCGTATTCTCAAAGATGACGAAATCGTACTTGAACTTTTTGACGATACACTCGTTATAAAACAGAAACATTCCAAATTTAAACTCCCTACGTTCGATCCAACAGTTTATCCTTCATTCCCCGGAACAGAAGAGAAAGGAAAAATATCTCTTGACTCTCTCAGTCTGATTCAAAATCTTAAGAAAATCTCACCTGCTATCGATACAAACAATCCCAAATTCGAACTTAACGGTGCACTGATCAACATTAAAGAAGATGCCACCGACCTTGTAGGTACCGATACCAGAAGACTTGCCATTGCCACCATTGCAGGAAACAATGCGCAAACCCTCTCTCTTATCGTTCCCAAAAAAGCAATTCTTGAAATACAAAAACTTTTTCTCGATCAAATCGATATCTTTTTTGATGAAACCAATCTCATTATTGCCAATGAGAACTACTACTTTTTTACCCGTTTGATCAATGGAAAGTTCCCTGATTATCAGAGAATCATACCTTCAAGTGTCAAACACAGTGTTGTATTGCCAAAAAAAGAGATGATTGATGCGATTAAAATGATCACAACCATTTCTCAGGAAATTAAAATGACACTTCTTTCCGATGTTATCATTTTTAATTCCCTGAGTGCCGACAATGTGGAGGCAAAAACAGAAATTGAACTCTCTACAGGACTTTCCGAAAAGTTTGAAATTTCATTTAACAGTAGATATATTCTTGATTTTATTTCCCAAATTGACAAAAGTGAATTTCTCATGGAGTTCAATGAATCAACACTGCCGTTCATTGTCAAAGACGACAATTTCATTACCATCATTATGCCGATCGTTGCATAAGAACAGAAGGATATACATTCATGAGTGACACAATGACAAAATATATTTTTGTTACAGGAGGAGTTCTCAGCTCCCTTGGAAAAGGAATCACTGCTGCAAGTATAGGTACCCTGCTTAAACACACCGGACAACGGGTAGGGGTACTCAAGCTCGATCCTTATATCAACGTCGATCCGGGTACGATGTCTCCGCTTGAACATGGAGAGGTTTTTGTTACAAAAGACGGTGCGGAAACAGACCTCGACCTGGGACACTATGAACGTTTTCTTGACACCTCTTTGACACAGAACAACAACTTTACGACAGGGCAGGTATATAAAACCGTCATTGAAAACGAACGGAAAGGTAAATACCTCGGTAAAACGATTCAGGTTGTTCCCCATATAGTCAACGAGATCAAGGAGCGTATAGTCAGAGCAGGTGAGGGGAAAGATATTCTTATTGTCGAGCTTGGTGGTACTACCGGAGATATCGAAGGACTTCCTTTCCTTGAGACTATACGCCAGATGAAACATGAACTGGGCAGAAAAAATGTCATGAATGTCCATGTCACACTGCTACCCTACATTAAAGCGGCTGGTGAGCTCAAAACCAAACCGACACAGCATTCGGTTCAGGAACTCAGACGTATCGGTATAGCACCGCATATGCTGGTATTGCGTGCAGAAGTACCGGTAAACAGCGACATAAAACGCAAAATTGCCTACAGCTGTGATGTGGAAGAGGAATCGGTCATTGTTGCCGAAGATGCCGCAACCATCTATCAGGTACCGCTTAATTTTCTCAGACAGGATATTCTGACCCCCATTTGTAAACAGCTGGAGTTGGACAACTGCAATCCTCAGATGGATGAGTGGACCGATCTGGTACACAAGATCATTATGCCGAAAGACGAGGTGAAAATTGCATTTGTCGGAAAATATCTGGATCTTAAAGAGTCTTATAAATCATTGACCGAGGCACTTATACATGCGGGTGCACACCTTGACAGCCGTGTCAATATTAAATGGGTCGATTCCGAAAAAGTCGAAGAGGAGGGTGCTGCAAAGTTCCTGAACGATGTTGACGGCATATTGGTCGCCGGAGGTTTTGGTGAACGCGGTGTAGAAGGAAAAATACTCTCCATTCAGTATGCACGTAAGAACAATATACCGTTTTTGGGCATCTGTCTTGGTATGCAGCTTAGTATGGTGGAGTTTGCCAGAAATGTTCTCGGGTATGCCGATGCCAACTCGGTAGAATTCAATGAACATACGACACATCCAATTATCTATCTTATCGATGAATTCATCGATGCAAGCGGTTCGAGACAGGTACGTACCACTACTTCACCAATGGGCGGTACGCTCAGGCTCGGTGAATATGAGTGTGAAACAAAAGAGGATTCAAATCTGCGCAATGCCTATGATGCAAGCGTGATCTATGAAAGACACAGACACCGTTATGAAGCGAATCCGAAGTACAGAGAGGCGTTTGAGGCCAACGGGATGGATATTACAGGAGAGTCTCACGGGCTTATTGAGGCTGTAGAAGTCAAAGACCATCCATGGTTCCTGGGTGTACAGTTCCACCCCGAATTCACCTCCCGCCTCCAAAACCCGAATCCTGCCATTCTGGCATTTGTCAAAGCAGCTTCGGCATCAAAAGACAATGACTGAACTTTTGACGCTTGATGCGTTGGAAGCGATCCTTCAGTCGCGTTTTCCTGAAGGATTTTTCTCTCTTAAAGATCTTCCTTCCCCCTCAGCTTTTAAAGATATGGACAGAGCGACCGAACGTATTGTTACGGCGATAAAAAACCGGGAAAAGATTACTGTTATCGGTGATTATGATGTTGACGGAGTCGTTTCTACAACACTGATGATTCTTTTTTTCGATACGATCGGCTATGAGGTATCATGGATTATACCAAACCGGTTTCGTGATGGGTATGGGCTTTCTGAAAATATCATACCGCGTATTGAGGGTTCAGACCTTGCCATTACGGTCGATAACGGTATCTCTGCCGTAAATGCGGCACAAATGTGTAAAGAGAAGGGTATTGACCTTATTATTACCGATCATCATCTTTTGCCTCCTGTGCTGCCGGAAGCATATGCGATCATCGATCCAAAACAGCCTGAATGTACCTTTCCCTATGAGGAGGTGTGTGGTGCGCAAATCGCATGGTATTTGATCGCTTCAGTGAAAAACGCACTTAGTGTGAAACTGGAGATGATGCCTCTAATGGAGCTGGCGGCCATTGCTATTATCGCCGATATGATGCCTTTGAATCACATCAACCGTGCCATGGTTACTTCAGGGCTCAAAGCACTTTCAAAAAGCAGCAGACCGGCGATTAGAGCCTATAAGGAGTATGTTTCCAAAGAGACGTTTGGTGCGGATGATATCGGATTTTTTCTTGCACCGTTGCTGAACAGTGCAGGGCGTATGGAAGATGCTTCCTTTGCAGTGGAGTTTCTTCTCTCTTCAAATATTTATGATGCCAGAGTGCGTCTTGGTAGACTGGTCGATTTCAATGAAATACGCAAAAGAACCGAAGCGGAGATTACCAAAGAGGCACTTGGATGCATTAGAGAGGATGATCCTGTAGTCGTTGTATCGGGAGACAATTGGCATGAAGGTGTGGTAGGTATTGTTGCGGCACGTCTGGCAAAAGCGGTGAAAAAACCCTCCATTGTACTGAGTGACAATGGTAAAGGAGTGCTTAAAGGCAGCGGCAGAACATTCGGTACGTGCGATCTTTTTGCCGTTGTAGAACAGGCAAGACCCCTGCTGGAAAAATTCGGCGGTCACGCAGCGGCTGTCGGATTGAGTCTGAACCATAGCAATTACGATACATTCAAAGAGACGCTGCGGCAGATGTACAGCAAAGAAAAGCATACAGAAGAAACGGTTGATCCCTCGATTATCGGCGGGCTTCATTTTCGTGATATCACTTTTTCCCTCACTGCTCTGTTACGGAGTTTCGAGCCTTTTGGTCAAGGCAATCCCGTACCCAAATTCTTTTCAAAGCGAGTGCGCATACTTCAGGCTTCAAAAATGGGCAAAGAGGGTAACCATCTGCGGTTTTTGTTTGAACAGGATGGTATTACCCATCAGGGAGTGCAGTTTAAAACACATGATGTATATGCTCCCGGAACAGTGGTCGATCTCATCTATACGGTTAATGAAAATCACTTTAGAGGCAGTACTACTTTGCAACTAATGGTTGAAGAGATCATTTTGGAGAGTGACATATCCTGATTTGACGTAAAAAAAAATTTTAATTGATAAAAAAACCGTCATTTTATCTTCTTTATAGTATTATTTTTATAAATAAAATCATAAGGAGAGATTTTGAATAAAAAAATTGAATCCAGCAGGGTTGCATTTGATGCGTTAACCGGTGGTGAAAAGATGAGCAGACGTGATGCTCTGAAACTGATGGGACTTACTGGCGGAGCGGCAATGATGATGGGTGCACCCACCTCCGCCGAAGCAGGTCCGAGCAGTGACAAAAAGGCCAAAATTGTCATCGTTGGAGGAGGTGCCGGCGGTATCATGGCAGCTGCACGCCTCAGACGCGCAGCATCCAATGCTGAGATTACAATTATTGCACCTAACGATATTCACCTTTATCAGCCCGGACAGGTATTTATGGCAGCAGGACTCTACACACTGAGCGATATTCAGCATAAGAATGCAGATTTTATTCCTGAGGGTGTCAAGTGGGTTAAAGATGAGGTTACTGTATTCGATCCTGATAACAACAAGGTTACGACAGCGAAAAACGGTGATATTGGCTATGATTTCCTTGTTGTTGCGACAGGTATTGCCTACGACTATGAGCGTATTGAGGGTATGAGTGCAGACCTTGTAGGAAAATATGGCATCTCTTCTGTGTACCTGAACGATACGGTTGCAGGAACGGCCAAAGGGGGTGAAGCGACTGCACAGTGGTTTAGAGATATACGTAAGGCAGCGGAGGCAGCATCTGAGGAGAATCCGATCCATGTGATCTGTACACAGCCTGATACTCCTATCAAGTGTGGCGGAGCCCCACAGAAGATTCTCTATCTTTCCGATGACAACCTGAGAGGAAACGGTCCTGATGGCGGTGTAGATGTCAGTAAAAATGCAAAATTCAGTTTCTGCAAAAAGGGAACAAAACTCTTCGGTGTGCCAGAATATAACAAAACCCTGGTTGAAGAGGTTACGCCAATGTATGGCAATATTACAGACAAATGGGATCATATCCTTAGAAAAATAGATCCTCAGAACAAAGTGGCTACCTTCGAGCATCACTATCAGACAAAAGGGGAGTATGACGAGGAACTTGAAGAGTATGATATGATCGATCATACCGAAATGGTAGAGATGAAGTATGACTTCATCCATGTTGTTCCTCCGATGAAACCTGTAGATGCCGTAGCGAATTCACCGCTTGGATGGCAGAAAGGGTCTGCAAAAGGCTGGCTTGAATGTGATCAGTACACCCTTCAGCACAGACGATACAAGAACGTATTCGGTATTGGCGACATTCTGGGTATTCCAAAGGGAAAAACAGGTGGTTCAGCAAGACACCACGGACCGATTCTGACTGAAAACCTCATTTCCGTCATGGAAGGAAAAGAGCCTAAAGCGAAATTTGACGGATATACCGTATGTCCGCTCAAAACACAGTACGGTGAAATTATGCTCGCCGAGTTCAATTATGACGGTGTTGCCCCATCCTTCCCTGTACTTGACCCAACAAAACCAAGATGGATATGGTGGGCGTTTGACCTTTATATGCTCAAACCTATGTATTGGTACCTGATGATGAGAGGATTGATGTAATGTCCCTCTTTAAAGAGATAAAGATATTTGTGTTTCTTTTTCTCTTTTTGGCGCTTGTCATGCATTTTCATGCATGGGTAAGCCATCCGATAGCACATATCAAAGCACTTCCCTCCAGCCCTATGGGTATGTGGCACCCTTTATGGCTTACAGCCATTGTCTATGCTTTTCTGCTCATTATGCGTTTAATGATAGTGTTGCTCAAAAAAGTGCTGAAGTAGAGTTATTTTGCCGTTTTTTCATTTGAAACAACCGCTTCGGCCACACGCATGGCACTTATCCATGCAAAATGAAAGTTGAAACCACCCCTGTCCCCGTCTACATCCACCACTTCACCCGCAAAGTAAAGATTCGGTATCTGTTTCGATGCCATACTTACAGGGTCTATTTCTGTCGTATTGATACCGCCTGTAGCCACTTCAGCGTGTTCAAATCCTCTTGTTTCAGAGATGCCGAGTTTGAGGTTTTTGAGTGCATAGACCAGTTTGCCGATCTCTTTTCGGTTGAGCATTTTTTCTGTAACCGCACGGCATTTGGATGTGTTAAGAATCTGTGGTATGAGTTTTTGATGGATGAACCCCTGAAGCCAGAGAGAAACGGGTTTTTCACTTTGCTTATTCACATTGGAAAGCAGGAGATTGCTAAGTTGCTCCTTGCTAAAGGAGGGCATTAGATCGAGTGAGAGTTCACAGTAGTCGAACTGTGCGAGTCTCAGGCTTGCCTCACGACTTATATCGAGGATCGCCAGACCGCTGATACCATAGTTAGTAAAGAGAATATCACCCTCTTTTTGTATGACGGGTTCTTTGTTGGCATAGAGCGTGGCAAGAGCGGGCAGTTTGACCCCGGCACAGCTTTTAGTCCATTTCTCCTCACTGCATAGCTGCACAAGGGCGGGGTGGCGGGGGATGAGTGAATGTCCCAATTTTTGGGCAAAGAGGTAGCCCGCGTTGGAGCCTCCGAGTTTGGGTGCGGCAAGAGAACCTGAAGCGATGAGCAGATGTGAGTCGCTGAAATCTCCCAGGGAGGTCTGAAGATGGAAGTTGGAATTTTCATGCACAATGTGTGTTACCTGACATTGGCACACAATGTCGACATCGGCTTCTTCGGCAGCGTATCGAAGCAGTGCAACCACGCTTGAAGCCTGCATGGAGAACGGAAACATCTTTCCCTCTTTGCCTTCAGTCAGTACGAGGCCGATGGAGTGGAAAAATGCCTCAACAGAGGTGAAATCGTACCCTTTTAGCACTTTTTGGACAAAGTTTTTGTTTTGTGAGTGAAAACGTGCATCAGTGATGTGACGGTTGGTAATGTTGCATTTCCCGTTGCCTGAAACTAGAATTTTTTTGCCTATTCTGTCATTTTGTTCAAGAAGGGTTACCTTAACCCCTTTGCGACCAAGTAAAATAGCGGCACAGAGACCCGCCGCACCTGCACCGATGATGATCATAGGTAAAGTTCCTTCAGATTAGAATGTGTGTTCAAGAACAATCTTTCTTTCCTTAAATCGGACGTTTGCATAGGGAATGTCGCTAAGAACAGGTATGGAAATGTGTTCTGCCGTGGCATTGAGTTCTTCTGTGGTCTGATGAATCGGTACAAGCAGGGTATCGGCTTCATGACACCCTGCAAGTATGATGGTCAGCAGAGATAAAATGTTTAGAAAACTGTTCCGTTTCATCTACTCTCTTTTTATTTATATGCGTCAGTATAAAAATTATAACACACTCTTTGGGATTTGTCTGTTATGATATGTCCAAAAAAGGAGTTTTATGAGCGCATTAGTGGAATTTTCAATGTTTCCGACAGAACAGACTCAAAGCAAAAGCGCTTTTGTGGCAAGGGTGCTTGACATTGTCGACAGAAGCGGACTTAACTATAAACTGACACCGATGGGTACCATCATCGAGGCAGAAACGGTAAAAGAGGCGCTTGATGTCATCAATGCTGCCTATGAAGAGCTTCAGCGTGACTGCGGCAGGGTCTACAGCTCTATTAAAATTGACTGGAGAGAGGGACCTGTTGGCCGTCTTGAAAAGAAAACGGGTTCGGTTGAAGCGAAGCTCGGACGCAAACTTAGAAGTTAGTTTTGGCTATAATTGCAGCAAATTGTTAAAGGATTTTCAGATGTTATGTGCCGAAAGAATGCAGCGTATCGTACAGGCGATCATTTTAGGACTGATCATGGGACTGGCAGGTTCAAAGATGTTTGCCGCCGCGTTCATTGTGACCTTTGCTATGATGGTCATGCTCTTTATTGCCGGACTTACCGGTTTCTGTCCGGGGCTGATGATCCTCAAAAAAATATTTCCTCCCTGTGAATCTACAGAGAACAAAGGATAGTCATGTCAAATATTTCCTATAAAGATGCCGGTGTCGATATTGATGCGGGTAATGCCTTCGTAGAAGCGATCAAAGCGGATGTCAAATCGACCTTCGATGAGAATGTCATTGGCGGGATCGGTTCGTTTGCAGGTGCCTATGCCCTGCCTTCAGGCTACAAAGAACCGGTGATCCTTTCTGCAACGGACGGTGTAGGTACCAAACTCAAAATCGCCATCGAGAGCGGTAAACTTGACACGGTAGGTATCGATCTGGTCGCCATGTGTGTCAATGACCTTATCTGTAACAACGGTGTGCCGATGTTCTTTCTGGATTACTATGCCACAGGCAAACTGCTTCCTGAAAATGCCAAAGATGTTGTTGCGGGCATTGCAGAAGGGTGCAGAAGGGCAGAGTGTGCTTTGGTAGGCGGTGAAACGGCGGAAATGCCGGGCATGTACAGTGAAAATGATTTTGATCTTGCCGGCTTTGCCGTAGGGATTGCAGAACGCAACGAGATGGATACTGTTGCCAATGTCAGGGCAGGGCAGGTACTTATAGCGATGCCAAGTTCCGGAGTGCACTCCAACGGCTATTCATTGGTGCGCAAACTCTTCTTTGACAAACTTGGTATGAGTCTCGAGATGGAGTTTGAAGGCAGACCGCTGCTTGAGACACTGCTGGAGCCGACACGCATCTATGTCAAAGAGTATAAAGCGAACAAAGAGTATATCAAGGCACTTGCACATATTACCGGCGGCGGTATTGTCGAGAATCTGCCGCGTGTCCTTCCTAAAGGCATCAGAGCGGTTGTAAAGAAAGAGAGCATACGCGTACTGCCCATCTTCGAATTTATGGGTCAGTATGTCGATGAAGAGGAGATGTTCCGCGCCTTCAATATGGGTGTAGGAATGGTCTGGGTGGTCGAGCCAGAAGATGTCGATGCCGTTCTTGCCGGTACAGACGGTTATGTCATTGGGGAACTTGTTTCCGGAGAGAAAGGGGTAGAGCTGGTATAACCCACCCTTTCTTTATATCTGAAGCATCATGCTTCAGTCTGTTTTTTTGCCTATATTTTAATAATCCCAAAATTATTCAGCATCATAAAGATAATAGCGACCGGCGCGATGTAGCGCAGGCTAAAAAGCCATATCTTGTAAAATCGTTCGGGCACACGATGGTGTCTGCGCATCTCTTCACGTACATGTTCAGGCAGTACATAGCCGACAAATATGGCAATGAACAATCCACCAAGAGGGAGGAGACTGGAATCGGTAGAGAACTCCATGACATCAAAGAGCGGCGTACCGCCTATGCTGAACATGGCACCGTACGCCTTGGTATAGCTCAGTATTGCTCCTATGCCGACAATGAAGTAGAGAGAGGTATTAAAAATGACTGCTTTGGCACGTTTCCAGTGAAAACGCTGAATGAAATACTCGACAGCGGGTTCAGTCAGTGAAATGGCGGAGGTCAGTCCCGCAAAGGCAAGGGCAATGAAGAAAATAGCCGCAAGTACTGTTCCCGTTGTACCCAGCTGTGAAAGAATGATAGGCAGGGTCTTAAAGACAAGACCCGGTCCCTGTCCGGGCTGGGCATTGAACTGGAAGATAAAACTGTACATCATGACCCCGGCAACGAGAGCGATGAGTGTATCGAGCATGGTCACCCAGAACGCGGCTTTGAAAACGGACTGTTTATGGCTCATAGAAGCTGCGTAGGTGATCATGGTACCCAGACCTATGGATAGGGTGAAAAATGCGTGTCCTACCGCCCTTACGATCGCCTCAGAGTTGAGTTTGCTCCAGTCCGGCTCGAACATAAAGGCAACTGCTTTGCCAAAACCGTCAAAATTCATGGCATAGATGAGCAGACCAAGCAAAATTGCCATGAGCATCGGCATCAATATAAGGTTTGCCTTCTCGATCCCCGCTTTAATGCCTCCCAAGAGTACAACAGCTACAAAGACCGTCGCAAGCAGGTGCCAGAGTGTGGCAGTTGCGGGAGAGAGCCCGACAAGAGTATCGAACGTCCCTTTTGCCGCTTCCATATTTGCCGGGAGACTGCCGGTGAGGGAAAGATAGATATAGTGAAAGATCCACCCGATCACCACCGAGTAGAAGGTCATGATGATCATCCCGCTGATGAACATGAATCCGGCATATTTCCACCCTTTTTTAGCCTCCGGCGCAACCAGTTCAAAACTGGTGACAGCATCTTTCCCACCTTTGTACCCGATGAACATCTCTGCAGCAAGAATGGAAAACCCGATGAGCATGACGGTAATAAGATAGACAAAGACAAAGGCGCCGCCCCCGTACATGCCTGTGATGTAGGGAAATTTCCAAATATTCCCCAGACCCACAGCTGCCCCTGCAGCGGCGAGAATGAAGCCGATCCGGCTAAACCGTGCTTTTGCCATAGTGTACTCCTTGCGTTGATATGTGATTTTATCACAGATTGGGAAAAATATCGGCAATGAATAGGATTGATTTATCAGCTAAAAGTGCAGGATGAGTACAAAAATAATACAAATTTTAAAAAAGCTATTGACATTTAAAAAAGTTTCGACTATAATTGCAGTCCTTTTTAAGACGGAGTGTAGCGCAGTCTGGTAGCGCACCTGGTTTGGGACCAGGGGGTCGAAGGTTCGAGTCCTTTCACTCCGACCATTAATTTTCAATACATTGTGAACAAAATCATAAAAGTAGTCAATGTTTATGTGGTCATTCGCATAAAAATACTGCAATATTTTGTAAAACAGCGTTATTTTAGATGGTAGGCGTAGTTCAGTTGGTAGAGCGCCAGTTTGTGGCACTGGTTGTCGCGGGTTCGAGTCCCGTCGCCTACCCCATTTATTGATTCAGTAGCCCTGCCGAAGCGCCAGTAGCTCAATTGGATAGAGCATCAGACTTCGGATCTGAGGGTTAGGGGTTCGACTCCTCTCTGGCGTACCACTAAGTACTGAATTTCTTGTCGTTGCACTCGTAGCTCAGCTGGATAGAGCACCCGCCTTCTAAGCGGGCGGTCTCAGGTTCGAATCCTGACGGGTGTACCACCTCTTTTTTTCATTGTTTTGTAAAACAATCACATGCGGATGTGGTGGAATTGGTAGACACGCCAGACTTAGGATCTGGTGCCTAACGGTGTGGAGGTTCGAGTCCTCTCATCCGCACCACTCTACACTATTATACAATCTAACAAAATCTAATCAATTCTAACTTAAACCCCTAAAATACGGCATTTAAAGCGTATTGTTAATTTAGATAGTGTCCTTAAAAGTTCGCAATTTCCAAACTCTTCATATTCCTAAGCTGCACTTTGCAGCAATTCCTCACGCTTAATCATCACTAGTTCCAGCTTCTGTGGTTGAATATAGCTTCTTTCTATCTCCCATTCTTCAGTGTATTCCATCAAATAAGATGTCAGTAGTCTTAGGTAAGAATCTCTACTGGGAAAGATGCCTACAACTTTACTTCGTCGTCTTACCTCTTTGTTGAGTCTTTCTAATACATTGGTAGATGAGATACGTCTATGGTCGATAAAATCA
>JAUUDF010000049.1 GCA_030826885.1 Sulfurovum sp.
CAGGACTATGACCTCTTTTTGCGTTTGACCGAAAAGGCGAATCGGGTTGAGCATATTCCAAAAGTACTCTATCACTGGAGAACACTTGAAACCTCTACCAGTGCCAATGCCCAGGTAAAACCCGAGGCAATGGAGCGTGGCAAAAAGGTACTCGAAGCTGCAATGAAGCGCCGGGGCATCGAGGCTACCGTCGAGCATGGTAACCTGCCTCACTACTTCAGGGTACGCTATGCCATTGAAGACAAGCCCCTTGTCAGCATCATCATACCATTCAAAGACAAACCCGAACTGCTTGAAATGTCCATCGGGTCGATACTTCAAAAATCAACCTATCAGCATTTCGAGATCATCGGTATCAGCAATAACAGTGAGGCACAAGAGACATTTGACATGATGCAAAAACTCTCTTCTCAAGATGCACGTGTAACATTCCATGAGTATAACGTACCCTTCAACTATGCCGATATCAATAATCATGCGGTACAAACCTATGCCAGGGGGGACCATGTCGTTTTGCTCAATAACGATATTGAGGTCATTACACCGGAGTGGATTGAAGCGATGCTGGAACATTCCCAACGTGCCGAAATAGGCTGTGTCGGTGCGAAGCTCTACTATCCGAACGATACCGTCCAGCATGCAGGAATCATTCTTGGGCTTGGGGGGTATGCAGGACACTCACACAAGATGTACCCCAGAGACAACCCCGGCTACTTCAACCGTCTCAATGCCATACAGAATGTCAGTGCAGTGACGGCTGCCTGTCTAATGGTAAAAACCGCCGTTTATCATGAAGTAGGAGGTATGGACGCAGACAATTTCAAAGTCGCCTACAATGATGTCGACTTTTGTCTGAGAGTTGGAGAGCACGGATACCGCAACCTTTTTACCCCTTATGCAGAAATGTACCATCACGAATCTATTTCACGAGGCTATGAAACCACACCCGACAAGATTGCCCGATTCAATAAGGAAAAAGAGGCCTTATTTAAAAGACATCCTGAAATCCTCACATACGGAGATCCGTTTTACAACCCGAACCTAACCCATGAGAGGGAAGATTTCAGTCTGGAACCCCAATACTGATGCATAGATCTATACCCATGAAAGACAAATAATATGAATGTCATACGCAAACTTTTTTGGGTCGTTACGCTGTCCATCCTGTGCCATGCTGCTGCGCCAATCCAAAAGGAGAGAGGTATCGCACCTGTTTTCTGGACCATTCCCGCAAAAAAAGTACCCTTGCCCGCCTGTGCCAGCACACAGGTACAGCAGACGCTTGCCCGCATCAAACAACCCGACATTGAGGCAAGAAAACACTTTGAAGTGCCGACAAAAGAAGAGTGGAAAGCCTGGGCGGCATACAGTGAAGAGAGCGGTACAGAAGGTGCGAAAACGTGGGCAAAGCGGTATGGTGTACATATTACCGAAGAGCGTATTGTCAGGGTACGTGTCTATCGGCTTACCCCTGCTTTCGTAACAGAGAAGCACAAAAAACAGCTCTTTGTCTATCTGCATGGGGGTGCGTATGTATTTGGCCGGGGGATGTCAGGGCTAAGTGAAGGCATACTCATTGCTGCACGCACGGGTATTCCGGTACTCGCCCTTGATTACCGTATGCCTCCGGATCATCCCTTCCCTGCCGCTGTTGAAGATAGTGTCCGTGTCTACAAAAACCTGCTCAAGCGCTATAGGCATACCTCCATTGCAATGGGCGGCTCTTCCGCAGGCGGCGGTCTGGTACTCTCTGTCGTACAACATCTCAAAGCCAGGAACATACCTCTTCCCGGAGCCCTCTTCGCCGGGACTCCCTGGGCAGATCTGAGCAAGTGCGGTGATTCACTCTATGTCAATGAAGGTATTGACAGAAAAATCGTCACGTATGACGGCTTCGTTGCTGCTTCCGCCAGACTCTATGCAAACAGAAGACCGCTTCGTACCCCGGGAATATCCCCTGTTTACGGAGACTTCAACGGTTTTCCTCCCACACTGCTCGCCACCGGTACACGCGATCTTTTTTTAAGTCTTACCGTACGTGTACACCGCAAAATGAAAGCGGCGGGTGTAGTTGCAGACCTTAATGTCTATGAAGGACTTTCGCATGTGGAGTACTTCGTCATTCCCGAATCACCGGAGTCTCACGACCTTTATCGGCAGCTTAAACTATTTCTCGATACCCATCTGCACTAACACTCATGTGTTTACTCTTGTATGTTAGAATAATCCATACAAAAGAGGGTTGCATACTCTCTATGCAATACAGAGGAGCATGGGATGCTGTTTAACTCCTACATCTTTATTTTCGCTTTCCTGCCTGTGACCTTCTTTGTCTATTTCTACCTGAATAAAAAACGCCTTACCGTTGCAGCCAAAGCATTTTTGGTATTTGCCTCACTCTTTTTTTACAGCTGGTGGAACGTGGACTATTTGCCTATTATTCTCTCTTCAATGCTCTTTAACTATGTACTGGGCATCTATCTCTCGAACCAAGCCTCAGGAGATGATCTGTCCAAAAAGAGTCTGCTTGTTTTGGGCATTGGTGCCAATGTTGCGCTTCTTGCCTATTTTAAATATGCCGACTTTCTCATTGAAAACCTCAACGCCCTTCTTGAGACGGACATAGGGAAACTGCACCTTGCACTTCCCCTGGCGATCTCCTTCTTTACTTTCCAGCAGATCGCCTATCTTGTAGACAGTTATCATGGAGAGACCAAAGAGTATGACTTTCTCAACTACGCCAATTTTGTAACCTTCTTTCCACAACTTATTGCAGGTCCCATCGTACACCATACAGAGATGATGCCCCAGTTTGCCAAAACCGGTAACAAGGTCATTCGTTACAGCAATATTGCAAAAGGACTTTTCATCTTCTCCATAGGGCTTTTCAAAAAAGTCATCATCGCCGACACCTTCGCACTCTGGGCAACGGCAGGATTCGACCATGCAGCGACGCTTAACATAACTGACGCATGGCTGACGTCACTCTCATATACCTTTCAGCTCTATTTTGACTTCAGCGGCTACACAGATATGGCGATCGGTGCCGCTTTGCTCTTTAACATCAAACTGCCTATCAACTTCGATTCTCCCTACAAAGCTCTCTCTATCCAGGATTTCTGGAGGCGCTGGCATGTGACACTGAGCCGATTTCTCAAATCGTATGTCTACATTCCCCTTGGAGGCAACCGAAAGGGAGAGTTCCGTACCTACAGCAACCTGATAGCCACCTTTCTCATTGGCGGTATCTGGCACGGAGCAGGATGGACCTTTCTTTTCTGGGGATTTCTTCATGGTATGGCGATGGTGATCCATCGTGCATGGGGTAAAATGGGGTTCAGACTGCCTCTCCTTCTGGCATGGTTTTTGACATTCAATTTCATTAATATTACCTGGGTCTTTTTCCGTGCCAAAGAGTGGGAAGATGCCATCAAGGTACTCAAGGGGATGTTTCAGGGAGAGATGGTACTGCCGTCACAATGGCACTCCTGGTTTGCTTCCTTGCATTTGCCTGTTGCCTATGGCGGCATTGATGTAAAAGCTCTTTACTGGAGTATGGCTGCACTTGCCGTGGTACTGCTTTTTCAAAACAGTACCCAAATGCTCGAACGCTTTAGACCAAGCCCGTTCAATGCCCTCTATGCTGCCGCTCTGTTTCTTGTTGCGGTAGCATCACTGTCGAAACTTTCAGAGTTTCTCTATTTCAATTTTTAGGAGTGTAAAATGCGCTATGGAACATGGGTTCGTCTCTATCTGGCAACCCTCCTTGCCGGTATTGTTTTTTTTGCACTCTTTAACTATGCCATCGATCCGCTCTGGACCTTCTGCCATCAGAACCGATTCAACAATGCGCAGCCAGGCTTCGATGAACGACAGCAAAAAACAAACCGTGCCTATTTTTGTGGACTCAAACAGTATGACACCCTGCTTCTTGGCAGCAGCCGTACCACCTACATCAACCAGCATGACTTCAAACCACTAAAGGTGTTCAACTATGCCAGCGTCGCGATGTATCCGTCAGAATACCGCGGCTGGATAGAACAGGCAAAGAAGATCAAAGGATCACCCTTCCGTACCATCATTCTCGGGGTTGATTTTTTCGGTACAAACGATGGGCCTTTCGGAAAACAGCAGATGAAAGAGGCACCGGCTCCTTCACACTATCTCGATATCACCACCTCTTTCCTTTATCGTTACAAAATGCTCTTCACCCTTGAGACACTCTACAAAAGCATTGAATCCATTGAGCATACAAGCAAGCCAGGTACAACCGACTACAGCCGGGACAATGTCAAGCACACCATCCGTATCTCCCAGGCCAGAAAAGCACAGGCTGTACAGCATCAGAGAGGACTTTACGGCAATTTGGTCTATGGGAAGAGCTACCATTACAATGCACGACTCAAAGAGATATTTGAAACCCTCAAAAGAGAGAATCCGCAGACCCGGTTCATCCTCTTTACCACACCCATAAGCAAGCCGCTTTTTTGTATGCTGGCAAAACAGGGAAGAGTGCAAGATTATGAAAAGTGGCTCAGTATGCTGGTAGATGTCTTTGGAGAAGTGTATGATTTTATGGGAATCAACACAGTCACTGCCAACGCCCAAAATTATGCAGATTTACACCACTTCTACCCCAAATTCGGTACACTTATTGCAAAACGTATTACGGGAAAGGCTGATCCTTCACTTCCTGACGATTTTGGTATCAGGGTAACCAAAAAAAATATAGCAACCCATCTCAAACAGATAGAACACCAGGCACAAACATGCATGCACGGTTTCGTACCGTAAGTACTATCGTTTCAGTACACCCTTAAGTGGAACAAGGTATGTTCTTCCCTCCTTCTGTACGATCAGCACGTAGCGGTATACGCCTTTTTTCAGCCCCCTGATATCGATCATTCTGGCACCAAATCCGCTTTTTTCAAGTGCATTGTTGCCAAATGCCGCTGCTACGTCAGGTCGTTCCTGACGTTCTAGCTTCGCTTTGTAAAGTACAGCATCATTTTTCAGTCCCAATGCAACGGTATCAAACGTTTGTCCGCTCTGTTTGTCGTAAATCCATCCTCGAATGAGAATCTTGCCGTCAACGACCTGAAACTGGTCAATATGATACGCCGCATCGGCATAAATGCCAAGCGGCTCGGTAGGCTGCCACACCACCGGTTTTTCAATAAAGCTGTCAATATAGCTGGTCAGCGTCAGTTTGGTACTGTAATAGACATTCAGCACAGACAGGATGACAAGCAGTACCAGCAGGGGTTTGGAGGTACGCTTCTTTACAACAAGGATCGTTGAGATCATCCCGATGATCACATACACACTCGGGAACATATATCGCCCCTGTGCCTGATAGTCATAGGATGTAGAGTAAAGAATCATAAAACCGAAATTTGCCAGCAGAAGCAGTATGAAAAAACCGAATATTTTTCTGTCAATGTGTCGGTAGAGCAATAGAGCAATCATCAGTGTGACAACAGAGACAATCACGTATGCATAGGATTTCAGCCCGATAGACATCCACCCCCAGCTTGCATAGAGACTCGTCAGTGTACTGCCGAGGAAGTTTGAAACCGAGAAGTCGCTCCATGGTCTTGCGAGTGAAGGAAGGTCTGGATTACCGAACTTCATGATCGACTTTGCATTGGTAAAGACACCGAGAATATCTCCGTCATTGGCGAAATAACTTGTAATGAACCACCACGATGCCGGAAGCAGCCCAAGAAGCAGCGCGATAATCCATACTTTTTTGTCAAACTGCATGATCGCTTTACGGCGATAGACCAGTGCCCATACCAGCGTCAAAAAGGCGATCGCCCATAAATGCTGGCGTGCCGTGACCGCCAGTCCGGCAAAAAAGAGCAGTATCCAAAAATATTTTTCCCGAGCCTCTGCTGTAACAAAAACGCCGACACTCATACCGAACAGCAACGCCGTAACGACTGTACCCGAATCGGAATTGACATAGGAAAAAATAAAAAGTGTCTGAGGAAGCAGAGCCGCCAAAAGCACAAACCCTGCCAGAACATTTCTTCTGTACAGCAAAACAGCAAGCAGCAGATAGACAAGCAGCAACATGAATGCGGCTATCCGATGATGCCCGAAAAGTCTGTACGTCAATCCGTGAAGCCAATAGACGATGGAGCCGCCCGCACTGTAGGAGACACCGTAGGCATTGCGTACCACTTCCCTTGAATCCCACTGCGGCCATGAAAGATGTTTGGCGATGTAGTCTGCCATGGAGAGGTGCATCAGCTCATCCGGCCCTCCAAACGGAAACGAATAGGGTATATGCCAGACAAGCGTCCATCCTAGAATGACATAGGTGATAATCAGTATCGCAAAAAGCATGTGCAATGACAGATGTGTATGGGGTTTTGGATGTGTCAATCGGTATCCTTTTTATATCGGTTTATTGCTTATCCTCTGTTGGTTCCAGCCATTCTATCTTGTCGACTCTGCCACCGATACGTGTACCTTCATAGAGGTTGGTATAGAACTTTTCTTCGAAACCAAGCGCTTTCATCTTCGCTGCAACACGGTCAATATCATAGCTTACACGTCTGAGTTCGACACGACCGCTCTTTTCGTCAAAAAGGCAGTACGCTGCCGCGGGGTTGCCGTCTCTTGGCTGTCCTACCGAACCGGGATTGGTAAAATACTTGCCTCCCCCCAGCGAAAGGTGTACCTGTACATGGGTATGCCCGCAGAAGAAAAAACGTCCCTCCCTGCCCTCGAAATAGGCGGGGTCAATTTTATACAGATATTCATCTTCAGGATCATTCCATCCGCCGTGTACCATATTTACATCACCTATGCTCAGAGAGGGGACACTTTGCGAAAGCCACTGGCGGCTCTCATCCGTTAACACACTCTTCTGATAGGTCAATGCCGCATTGGCACTTGTCGAACGCGGACATTCGGTATTGTCGATGATATAGCGGTCATGGTTGCCTATGAGGTTTGTTACATCATGTTCCCTTAAAAGAGCAATGACCTCATTGATAAAAGGATAGTAGCCCGACACATCACCGAGCGAAACAATACGGTCAACACCCACATCTTTCATATCGGCGAGAACTGACTCCAGTGCGGGCAGGTTTCCGTGAATATCAGAGAGTATCGCTGTCAAAATAGGCATCTCCGATATAGCGCATGATGGTACCGTACCGCTGTTCTTTCACTTCCGGCCGTATACCAATCAGGTAGTGGTCGATACACATCTCCGCCTCATTCACCCCGAACAGGGTACGCATGGATGTGGATGAGGAGACCCGTCCGTTGATCTCAAGCAGCAGGTACTTCCCTTCATATTCAATAAACTGAAGGTTCGTCGGCCCTTCAAACTGACACTTCCTGCAGATTCTTGTCATCGTATCGAGCAGCACCTCATTTACCTTGACATTGACCGCCTTTTTGGTCGCACCTTCCTGACTAAGTTCGCGTCTGAGGGCTATAGGGTTGACAAAGGTTCCATCACCAAGTCCAAAAAGCGAACAGGTATACTCACGGTCTTTTATCTCGAGCTTTTTTTGTGCCATACAGCCGCTGCCAAAACGCTCAATATAGAAATCGAACTCTTTTTTGTCATGGATCGCAGCCACTCCTTTGGAGGCGTAGGAGACATCCTGTTTCAAAATGAAGGGGAGTCCAAATGACGATTTCGCTTCCTCAAAAAGCGTATCGCTGTAGTCAATGTAGGGAATCAGGTCGGCTGTACCTTCAAGAAACTTGTAGGTCTGTTTCTTGTCGTCAAATGTTTTGTAGAGTGATTTGTTGTTAAGTACATACTGTGCCGAATGATCCAGTCTGTCAAAGCCTTCAATGAGTGCCTTAAGGTCTTGTTCAATACCCGGAATAAGCAGATCGACCTTCTCTTCGGCAACAATGCCGTTAATGAAATCAATGAATGAATCAGAATCTGCCCTGACCCCCTGAATGAACTTGTCGGCCCACTTCTGTCCTACCGCATCATGGAAAATGTCAATGCCGATAATACGGCACTCATAGCGAGACTGTCGCAAACTGTTAATCAGACCGTAACCGATGATCGCACCGACCCCGGTGACGAGTACGGTTATTGGTTTATCTTGCTTCATGCAGTATCCTTTCTATACCCTCTTTAAGAGAAATTGAACGTGTACTTTCACTCACGTATTGTTGTGTAGCGGGAATGTGCACCGAAGGAATGTCGGGCTTTTCCGGAAGGTAGGCGATCTCGGGGATAGTGCCGACCACTTCGAAGACCATATAGGCGATCTCGGCGATGGTATGGCTCTTTTCTTCAAGAACATTCCATGTACCGCTCTTTGTTCCGCCAATAACCTCTTCGACTACACTGCAGAGATAATCGATGTGAATATAGTTCCGAATCGGGTTGCTGCGTCCAAACAGAGTGATCTGTTTACTTGTACGGATAGTGTCTATGAAGTAGTAGAGCATTGCCTGCCCCTCTGCCGCCAGACGTTTGTCGTCATAGACCTGTGCCAGTCTGAGTATACTCAGATCGATTCCATGTTCCCTGCAGTACCCAAGGGCTACCTCTTCTGAAAGTTTTTTGGTTCTGCCGTAACTGTTAAAGTATCCGTTATCGGGTTTGTCAAAAGCAAAGATGGAAGAGAGCAGCACAACCCTCACTATACCATGCTCCTTTGCATACCTGCATATGTTTCGTGTACCCACAACGTTGGTTTGGAACGCTGTTTCAAAATCGTCGCATGCTGCAGCAGCGGCATGAACAATCACATCAATCTTGCATTCCGGTGCTTTGAAGGTAGTGTAATCTGCAATATCCGTTCCTGTCTGCCGGGAAATTCCAATAACATTGTAACTGCCCTGGAGCCTCTTTTGGAGGTAACTTCCGATAAATCCGTTATTGCCCGTAATCAGTACAGTCTGTTTCATCCCCTCTTTTTTCCTCTCTGTCTCGGCATATTCAGACATAAAACTCTTTGATAGCATCAATGACGGTCTGTATCTCTTCGGGTTTGATGCCATAATAGAGCGGCAGTCTGATCAGCCGTTCACTCTCGGCAGTCGTATAGGTGTCTTCTCCGTGGAACCTGCCAAATTTCATACCTGCCGGCGCACTGTGCAGCGGCACGTAATGAAATACCGCGTGTATCCCGTGTGCCTTGAGGTATTCAATAAGGTTCGTGCGCTCTTTGAGATCTTTCGCTTTGATGTAGAACATATGGGCATTGTGCAGACACGCTTCCGGAACATGAGGAAGAGTGATTGCACCTTTCTCCTCCAGCACTTTCAGCCCTTCATAGTACATATGCCAATGTTCTCTGCGTTCATCATTGATCTCGTCAGCGATATCCAACTGCCCCCAGAGATAGGCGGCGCTGAGATCATTCATCAGATAGCTGCTTCCAATATCTACCCAGGAGTACTTGTCGACCATGCCCCGGAAGAACTGGCTGCGGTTGGTTCCTTTTTCGCGAATGATCTCCGCCTGTGTCACATACGCCGGATCATTGACGATAAGCAGTCCGCCCTCTCCGCCGCTCGTATAGTTTTTGGTTTCATGAAAGCTGAAAGTACCGAAATGGCCTATCGTTCCAAGCGGTTTGCCTTTGTAGCTGCTCATCATTCCCTGTGCAGCATCTTCAATGACAAAGAGATTATGACGGTCTGCGATATCCATGATCGTATCCATTTCACATGCCACGCCTGCATAGTGTACCGGTACAATCGCCTTGGTCTTCTCAGTGATCGCATCTTCAATGAGTGTCTCATCGATATTCATCGTATCGGGACGCACATCCACAAAGACGATTTTGGCACCGCGAAGCGCAAAGGCATTGGCTGTGGAGACAAAGGTATAGCTTGGCATGATCACTTCATCACCCGGTTGTATGTCTATCAGGATCGCCGTCATTTCAAGAGCATGGGTACAGGAAGTGGTCAAAAGTGCCTTTTCACACCCAAGTCGCTCCTCGAACCATCGGTGGCACCGTCCGGTAAACTCTCCATCCCCTGAAATTTTAAGGCTTTTCATTGCCTGAAGCAGATACTTCTCTTCATTGCCTGTAAAAGGCGGTCTGTTAAATACAATCATTACATACTCCTACTTGTGACGATGATACCCGCTACGATCAATACCAGTCCTACCACTTTCTGCCAGGTAACAGGCTCGTGAAACAGTATAACAGAAAGCAAAAAAACCAATACAAAAGCACTGCTCATAAAAGGATAGGCATACGAAATATCGAACTTCGTCATGGCTGCCATCCAAAAAAACGATGCGACGAATGCTGCAGCAAAACCGCTGAAGACCCAGGGATCGAACAGTATTTTGAAAAGAAAAATGATCTTCTCTCCCAGTGCATCGGGAAGCGACTGTCCAATTCCATTGATCCGCCACTTGAGTACTATCTGTCCATAGACGGTAAAAAATATGGTACCAAAAATATAAAAATATCCCAATTTGCTATCCCCTCTTCTGAAGTTTCTTCGGCACGATCATGATGCCTTTTTCTTTGTGTGAACGTACCGCCTTTGCCGGCATGCCGGCGTACATCGTACAGGGCTGTGTATCTTCCAGCAGCACACTGCCAGCGCCCAGAAGTGTCTCTTCGGCCACATCGACCAACTCTGCTACAGTTGCATTAAAGCCGATGAGTGAAGCCTCGCCTATATGTGTATGTCCGCCAATCACCGAACCCGCAGCGAGTATGGTATGTGCGCCTATGGTCGTATGGTGACAGACGGTTACCCCTGAGTTGACAAAACAGTTGTCTTCAATCGTCGTCTCCGGCTCAAGGATCACTCCGGGCAGGATGAGTACATTCCTGCCTATCCGGCAGCTGCTATCGACTGCTGTCTTGGTACTGATGTAGCTTGCGACCGGATAACCAAGCGTAGTGATTTTTTTAAAAAGGTCTCTGTGTGTACGTACACTTTTGTAACCGATCGCAGCAAAGATGGCATGCTCTTCGGGGGCGAACTGTGACTGAATGGTTTCCAAATCAAATACGCGAATACCGTCGATCTCATCTCTGCTTCTGTAGGCACGGTCAGCACAGTAGGCAACGACTCGGTACTCGCTGTCCGATTCAAAGTAGTGACCGACCATCCGCGCAAAATCACTGTCGCCATAGATAATCAGTCTCTTTTCAGTGTGCATTCGGTGCTTTACCGCTAAATAATCTCATCGACAACGTACAGCGGTCTCTGCTTCGTCTCATCAAATATCTTACCCAGGTAGAACCCTATGAGTCCGAGATTGGCAAAGATCAGTCCACCGATAAAATAGATGGAAACCATGACGCTCGTCCATCCCGGTACGACCTCGTCTGTCAGGAAATATTTGATCACCAGATAGAGGGCATAGAGCGCGGAAAAGAAAGAGAGTCCAAAACCGAATTTGATGGACATATTGAGCAGTTTGTTTGACTGTGAAGCGATGTTGTCCATTGCCAAAGTAATGAGCCGTCGGAAATTGTAAGAACTTTTTCCAATCTCTCTTTTAGCGTGTTCAACCTCAACATAGGTACGTTTGAAACCAAGCCAGATGACAAAAAATGTATAGGCATGGTGCTGTTCTTTCATCTGTTTGAGCCCTTCAACCACTTTTCTCGAAATAATGCTGAAGTTGCCTATGGTCGGGTCGGTTTTGGAGTCTGAAAGATAGTCGTATACAGCAATAAAGAGTCGCGATGCCCAGCGCTTTCGTCTGCTGTCCTGTCTGCCGATACGCTGGCCGAAGACCGCATCATACCCCTCCTGTGCCTTGTTGTAAAGCTTGATGATCTCTTCAGGTTTGTCCTGAAGGTCACAGTCCATCACAACGACCCAATCGCCCCGAGAGTGGTCAAGCCCTGCCGCGATCGCCTTGTGCTGTCCGAAATTTCTGGCAAGGTTGATCCCCTTGACCCTGTCATCGCGCAATGCCAGTTCCTTAATGGTTTCCCATGCATTGTCAGGGCTGGCATCATTGACGAAAATGATCTCAAAATCCTCAGAGATTTTAGAAAGAGTCTCTTTCAACCGTGTATACAGCGTATTCAAACTGCCGCGACAGCCATAGACAGGGGAAACAACCGATATTTTTGGCATACTGCACCGATCCTTCATTTTTGATGACGATTTATGATACAACATTATAGCACTTTATACTACATATCCCCTTTAAGCCGAATAGTGAAGTGGGATTCTGCTGCTTGGTGGTCACTGCGAATATAGCGTTTTAGTGCTAATGGTTGACAAGTGTCAAAGTTCTATGAACGTATGTGGAAGAAGCAAAATCCGTTACCCTCTTTTGAGAGCACGGATCCTAAGATAAAACTTACTGAAGCTGCTGAATATAGCTTTCAATTTCTGCTTTAGGGAAATCAGCAAGAACATTCTGGTAGACAAGACTGCCGTCACGGGCAAGAATCATCAGGTAGGGTACAGCCTGAAGGCTGTAGCCTGTCAGTTCACGGATAAATGTGAACATGTTTCCTGTATTGGCTTTGGGAACGGTAATGTACTGCTGTTGCGATGCATTGGTCAGAGAACCATAACTTTCGAGTGCAATTACGACCACATCGTTGGCGTAGCGTGCCTGTATGTCGTTATAGGAAGGAATGGCGGCCATGCAATGCGGACAGGTGTCTCCATAGACTTCCAAAAGAACGATCTTTCCTTCGTACCCGTGAAAGACAAACCCGTTTGCCGTTCTGTCAACCTGAATATTCTGTCCTGTTGTCGTAGTGATCGTTGTCGTGCCCAATACTTGAGCTGCATTGGTATTTGCCGAAGCACTCTGGCTTTGGTCGTTTGAAGGTGCAGCAGCAGCCGGTGTACTGTTGTCACTGCTTCCGCCTCCGCATCCTGAAAGGAGCAATGCCCCCGATAAGAGTAGAGTAGCCGCAGTTTTTCCGTATTTGGTCATTGTATATCCTTTGAATGTTTTACTGAAGTTTTATCGTCGCACTATATTAAATAATATCTTTTATATTCCTGAATTTTTCTTCATACTTGCAATATGACTGCCGCATCATGCTATAACGATTAATATGCTATACTCACGGCAAATTTACAAAACGGGGGAACCATGAGCAAGATCGTCGGGATGACACAGTCAAACTATATTCCATGGAAAGGATATTTCGACTACATCAACAGTGTGGATGAGTTCTACTTTTATGATGATGTCCAATACACCAAGCAGGACTGGCGAAACAGAAACATGATCAAAAGTCCCAAAGGGCTTGAGTGGATATCTGTACCCGTAGGGAAAAAGACAAGAGACAGACTCATTTGTGATGTAGAGATCACCCAGAACGGCTGGCAGAAAAGCCACTGGGGCAAGATACGCCAGTATTACAAGGATGCACCCTACTTCAAAATGTACAAAGAGTTCTTTGACGATATATATCTGGGAACCGAATGGACCAACCTTTCCGACATGAACCAGACGATCATCAAAAGAATAGCACTGGAAATTCTCGATATCAAAACCAAGTTTGCCGGTGATTCCAGAGCCTTCAACCTTACCGGAAGCAAAGAGAAACGCTATATTCCCATGCTCAAAGAGGTAGGCTGTACAACCTACCTTAGCGGTCCCTCCGCCAAAAGCTACCTCACACCGGAGGCTATGGAAAGCGAAGGGATCAAGCTTGAATGGATGAATTACGAGGGCTACCCCGAATATCACCAGCTCTATCCGCCGTTCGAACACAGCGTATCGATCATTGACCTCATTTTCAATGAGGGACCCAACATGAAAGAGTATATGCTGAGCTTTAAAAAGTAAACAGAGGGTGTTGAGGGTACATGAGACTGCATTTGCTACAGTATTTTGCCCACAACGCCACTCTAACATAAGGTTTGCTACAATTACAGCATCATTTTCATAAGGCGGTATTCTGTCGTGGACTATCAGTTCGAGCAAGTTGTATCCTCATCCGGAAAAATTTTCAAAAAAGATCCTGAACGCATCTTGACCTCCCAAACCCCTGTTGCGGTCATTTTACACCTTTTCTACCCTGACCTGTGGGAAGAGGTACACAACTATCTTTTAAAACTGGATACTCCCCATGATCTCTACATTACCGTTCCTCCCCAAACGGAAGATTCCGTGTTGCAGATGCTGCTGCGGGATCGTCCCGATGCACATGTGTACATCGCCGAAAACCGGGGTCGTGATGTATTACCTTTTCTGCTTGTAAGTGATCTTTTCGAACCCGACACCTATGCCAACATCTGCAAAGTCGAGGTTACTGTTTCGGGAGAACCGATGAGATCATAGTAGAGCAGTTTTCGCCAGACATGTCCAAGCGGGCTTTCCCCGGTTTTTTTGCTGTGCAGTTTACAGATGTAGGCATAGGTGTCGGGTTCG
>JAUUDF010000030.1 GCA_030826885.1 Sulfurovum sp.
CCCTCTTTATAGCGTTCTTTGTAGTTTCTGTACACCTCTCTGGCAAACTGAAGCTGTTTACTGTAACTTCGTATATCTGCATCGATACTCAAAATCTCGGTACGCAGTTTTTTCACCTTCAGCGCGATTCCTTTTTTGGCAAGTTCTACTTGGTCCTTGACCTTCATGTAATTGACCTTTGCCTTCTCGTACTGATACTTGTCTGCCCCGCCGTTAAAAATATTCCATTTCAGCTGTACCCCTACCGTATAGGCATCCTTGTCTGTAAACTCATTCCAGAGTCTGTCATCGGCACTGCCGTACTCCGCAAACGCGCCTACTTCAGGGTGGAAACGTGCTTTTTCAAGTTCGACCGCGTGCTGACTGATACGCAGTCCGAGTTTTGCCTTCTGTATGTCGATATTGGTATGCTCCAGAGCATCACGATCAACCTTTGGCATAGGGGCCATGTCTCTGACACGTTTGATGCTCCCAACCTCTGTATTGAGCAGAAAGGAGAGATACTGATAGGCAAGTTCACGATTTAGTTTTGCCTGGTTGTACATACTCTCGGCTTCCGACTTACGTGCCTCAACTTCCAGCAGGTCTATGTTTTTTGCATACCCTTCCTTCTTCATCTCCCGCACTACAGCTTCAAGCTTGTTAATGTTCCTAATAATTCTGGAAAGGTTGACAATGTAGTTCTCAACCAGCGCAATATCGTAGAAAGCTTTGCGGGTCTCAAATATTTTCATATTCAGAAGTTTTTTGCTGTCAAGTTGGCTCATCTGGTACATCATCTTGCTGATGCGTCCGTATTCAGTCAGTTTTCCTCCTGTATAAAGCGGCAGCATATACGAAAATTTTGTTTGAAAATGGTTACGTGCATCAGGGTAGTTCAGATCTTTTGGCGCAATATTCAAAATGGCATCACCACCCTGTGCCAACCCCTGACTAAAGCGTCCAAAGTCTCCGCCGGACTGTGCAGCCCCCTGTCCTATGGCTCCCATAAAATCCGAAAATCCGAAATCCGCGAATGTCGCTTCACGGCTTTGAAGTTTGAATCCAAATACGTTTCCCGCATCATTCGACCGCATTCCCATTACGGTTACATCGGCTTTACCGTAGTTCATTGCCTTTGCCGTTTTCGCTTCAAGCGCTTTCATCTGGGCATTAAACTTTGCGATTTTCAGTTCAAGGTTCTCTTTTTTCAACATCTGCAATGCCTGAGACAAGCTTAACTGCTTGACTTCGGCAAAAAGAGGCACTGCAATACATACAGCAAGTAATACTCTTTTCATTGTGTAGCTCTCCTAAGATAATCAGTTATTATAGCACAAGATTGAGAGATAGATGAAATATCTCCTAATTTTGGCGCGATTATAGCTTACATAATTTTAAGTAATGTTTAAAATAGTTGATAATTATGAATGTTTTTGATCAGCAGAACAGAATATGTTCTGCTGGGGTGGAAGTGTTAGAGAGTAGCGTGTGAAACGCTGATACATGCTTCAAGCCCGGCGAGCTCTTCCATCACTTTTTTGGAGATTTGTCCATCTACACGGACAACTGCCAGTGCCTGTTGCTTGGTATCGCGTCCGAGTCTGAAATCTGAAATATTCAGACCGTTTTGGGCCAAAATATGTCCTACATCGCCAATGACACCCGGAGTATCGGTATTTCTAAAGAAGATCATCGTACCTTTGGGCTCTACATCGAGAATGTAATCGTCAATTTCAATAATACGCTGAACAGCATCATCAAAGACCGTACCTGCAATAGAGATTGTACTCTCTGCAGTGGTTAACTTGATCGCAACCTTGTTTGTAAACCCGCTGGTATTGGGCAGCACCTCATTGGTCAGATCAATGCCTCTCTCTTTGGCAACAAACTCTGCATTGACGTAGTTGACCTGATCAGCCAGTGATTCAGTCAGTACCCCGACGGTCGCAAATGTCTGCATGGAATCCAGATAGTCTGCAATAGGACCTTTTGCCGTTACTTTGATGGACTTGACCGCACTTTTGGTTACCTGTGAAGAGAGATGGCCCATCTTCTGTATCAGTTCAAGATACGGACGTACGAAATCAGGCAGTTCATTCTCTTTGATCGGCAGGTTCAGTGCATTCGGATAGGCAATCCCCTTCGCAGCCGCAATAGCATTCTCTGCAGCCTGCGTCGCAATATTGCGCTGTGATTCTTTGGTATTGGCACCAAGATGCGGAGTAACGGTAACATTGTTCAAATCGAGCAGCGGATGATCCGTAGCCGGCTCCTTGTTGAATACATCTACCCCCGCCATGGCAATCTTGCCTGATTTCAGTCCCTCAAGCAGTGCTTCTTCCTCATAGAGGCCACCGCGGGCACAGTTGATGAGAATAACACCGTCTTTCATCTTTGCAATCTCTTCTTTGCCGATCATACCAATGGTCTCTTCAGTCTTTGGCGTATGAATTGTAATGATGTCACAGGCAAGGATATCGTCAAAATTTTTCGTATATCCAATGTCAAGATCTGTTGCCTTGCTCGGATCAATATACGGGTCGTAGGCAATCACATCCATTTCAAACGCTTTTGCACGCTTTCCTACACGTGAACCGATGTTACCAAAACCGATGATACCCAGCCTTTTGTCTTTGAGTTCCGTACCGTACCAGTCCTGTCTTCTCCATACACGATCGAGTTTCAAGTTATTGTGTGCATAGGGGAACTGGCGTACACATGAGAGCATATGCGCCATGGTCAGCTCTACTGCAGCGATTGTGTTTGCGGTAGGCACGTTCATCACTACAATTCCCTGCTTGCTTGCTCCGGGAATATCGACATTGTCCACCCCTACACCTGCACGGACTATCGCCGTCAGCTTCTGTCCAGCTGCGAGGAATGCCGCATCTACATCTGTTGAAGAGCGTGTAATGGCTACATCTGCAAGAGGAATGATCTCTTTGACAAGTTTGTCTTTGGGCTCATCAGCTGCATTAATAAGCTCAATCTCGCTGTCATTGGCAAGAATGTCCAATCCGCTTTGATGAATATGGTCACAAACAACAACTGTTTTTTTTGACATCTGATACCTTTATTTTTTAGTGTTTACATACCTGAATAGGTCTTTTCGGTCTGAGCCCGGGAAGGGGGCTCGAATGTGTGTAGTGTATAGCACGTTGCTTAAAAATGTTTGAATAAAGAGAATTACTTTTTAAGGATGTCTCCGAATGCATCACCCAGTGTCATACTGTCATCCTGGTCCATATTGAGCTGCTCAAGTGCTTCTCTCTCTTCCTGACGCTCAAGTCTTTTGACAGAAACCCTGATTCTGTCAGTATTCGGATCGATAAAGGTAATCACCCCTTTGATCTCCTGACCCTTTTCAATTTCGTCAAATTTCAGAGGATGCAGGTCTTCTGTACGAATCAGTGCATCAACATTGTCATCAAGTGCAATGAATACACCAAAATCTTTTTTGTCTTTCACTGTACCCGTTACAATAGAGCCGTTTTTATGCTCCTGTGCAAATGCAGCTACCGGAGAATCTTCCAGTGCTTTTTTGCTCAGGGAAATCTTGCCGGCATCTCTGTCGATCTTGATGATTTTTACTTCCACTTCATCGCCGACATTCAGCTCTGACTTCGCATTTTTCGATTTGTCCCAGGAAACTTCCTGATTATGCAGCAGACCTTCAACCGGTCCGACTTTTACAAACGCACCAAAATCAGTAATGGATGTTACTGTTCCTTTGACAACATCACCGACGCGGTGCTCGGCAGTAAAGGCATCCATAGGCTTGGGAAGCAGATTTTTGAGGCTGACTCTGAGTCTTCTTCCCTCTTTGTCAATCTCGATTACTTCAACATTAATCTCTTCACCATTCTCCAGATAGTCTTTTGGATGTTTGACATTTTTGTCCCAGGAAATTTCGGAAACATGCAGGAATGCTTCAAGATCTTCACCAAGGTCAACAAATACACCATACGGCTCAATATTGGATACTGTCGCTGTTACTGTGTCGCCCACACCGATGATGGAATCGATATCTTCCCAAGGATCAGGATTGGCATCTTTGATCGAGAGAGAAAGATGTCTTTTTTTCTTGTCATATTCGAGTGCGACAACATTGACTTCATCACCCTCTTCGAAATATTTGGAAGGGTTAACCGGCCCTTTATGGGATATTTGAGAATAGTGAACCAGTCCGTCGATCCCCCCGACATCAACAAACATACCGTAGCTTGTGATCTTTTTGATTGTACCGACTACCGGCTCTTTGTTCTCAAGCAGTGCACCAACAATCTCGTCAGTTCTTGCCTTGTCTCTTTCGATCAGCTCTTTTCTGGAAATAACAACAGAACCTTTTTCCTTGTCAACTTTTACAATAACGGCTTTGACTTTTTTCCCTATAGGATCAGTTTTGGATGAAAGATAAGAGAGTGTACGAGGCATAAAGAACTCAAGTCCGTCCACCTCTACAACATATCCGCCTTTGTTCTTTTTGGTCACTACACCTTCGATGATATATTCCTGGTCTTCATCATACTCCTCAATGAACTCATTGAGTGCTGCACGGCTAAGTGCCGCTTTGTAGGAGATACGTCCTCTTCCCTGGTTAACTACTGTGATCTCGTCACCGACATTGAAAAGCAGATTGCCCTCTTCATCCCTGATCTCATCTAGGTTCAGGTTGGCGTCTCTTCCGCCGCCGATATCTACGACAGCAAGGTTGTCTTTCTCATCAATCTTTACGACTGTACCGGTCACCAAATCACTTTTTGACTCAGATTTCTTAAACGACTCCTCAAGCATCGCCTCAAAATCAACTTCTTCTATTTCGATATCTTCGAACTTCATACCTATCCTTATGTGTACACAAATTTTGCGTTATTATATCCAAATATATTATGAAGATGCTTATTCAAAATTTGGCTTTATCACAAGAAATTGGAGGTCAGCGTCTGTATGTTTGATTTAATATTGCGAAATACTCTCAAGTACATCAAAATAAGTCGGAAAGGTTTTAGCCGTACATTCCGGGTCATTGATCGTCACAGATACAGGATCAAGTGCAAGCAGTGAAAAGCACATTGCCATACGGTGGTCATCATAGGTATCGATTGCTGCGTGTTTGAGTTGTTCTGGAGGCGTAATCTTTAAGTAATCTTCCCCCTCTTCCACCTCGGCACCGACTTTTCGCAGCTCTGTCGCCATGGCATAAAGCCTGTCTGTCTCCTTGACGCGCCAGTTGTAAATATTGCGAAGTGTGGTGGAGCCCTTGGCGAACAACGCTGTCGTCGCTATGGTCATCGCAGCATCGGGTATGTGGTTGAAATCCATATCTACTCCATGCAGTGCACCCCGTGTTACAGCAATATATTCATCTGCATACTCCACCTTCGCACCCATCTTTTCGAGTACCTGTGCAAATGCCGCATCTCCCTGAATACTGTTTTGTCCAATACCGGTTACTTTGACCGTTCCGCCTTTAATGGCAGCGGCCGCAAGAAAATAGGAAGCGGATGAGGCATCCCCCTCGACCATAAAACGATCCACTGCTTTATAGCACTGCCCTGACTTTACGGTAAACCGTTTATAGTTTTCATGGTGTACTTCCACACCGAAAGTACGCATAATATCCAGCGTGATGTCAATATAAGGCTTGGAGACCAGCTCACCCGTAATGGAAATAACCATATCGTTCTTCGCCATTGGTGCCGCCATCAGCAGTGCGGTCAGAAACTGGCTTGAAATACTGCCGTCAATAGATACGTCTCCACCTTCAAGCCCATTGGCCACAATCTTTAACGGCGGATACCCCTCGTTTTCCAAATACTCAATATGAGCGCCTCCGCTGCGCAGGGCATCTACCAAATGTCCTATGGGTCGCTCTTTCATTCGGGGCTCGCCGGTAAGCACATATTCACCTTTGCCAAGTGTCAATGCCGCCGTAAGCGGACGCATCGCTGTACCTGCATTACCCAAAAACAGCTCTATAGGGTGTTCATGTACAAAAGGCCCGCTATTTCCTTTGATCGTACATTCGGTTTTATCACTTGAGAGTGTGTACGATACACCAAGCTCTTTTAGTGCATTGAGCATATGCCGTGTATCGTCACTTTCAAGCAGATTGGTGATGGTGGTTGTCCCTTCCGCCAAAGCAGCGATCAGCAGCGCACGGTTTGACAGACTTTTGGAACCGGGAAGATTCACTACCCCCTCTACCTTTTTAATGGGTTTGAGCGTCAGACTATGCACCCTGCTCCACCTTTTCAACTTTTACCAGCTCTTGTATCCGGTCAATGACATTCTGAACAATCCAGTCCGGCGTGGATGCTCCGGCCGAAATACCGCACAGTGCTTTACCTTCTAACCATGCTTTCTCAAGCTCCTGCTCATTCTCAATCAGATAGCTGTCATCACAGTAGGTCTTGCAGATCGAATGCAGCTGTTTCGTATTGGAGGAGTGCTTCCCACCTATGACAATCATCACATCTGCATCTTTAGCAAGTTCTGCCGCTGCATCCTGGTTTTCGAAAGTCGCGTTGCATATGGTGTTGAATACCCGTACTTCTTTATGTTCCAGGATCAGCTTGTTGACCACTTTAAGATAATCCTGAGGCTTGCGTGTCGTCTGTGCGACCACCGCTACCTTGGAAAGTACAGGCAGACCATCAAGTTCATGCTCATCTATCACCACAAATGCATTACGCGGGTCTTTTGCATAACTGATCACCCCTTTGATTTCAGGGTGGTTTTTATCGCCAAAAACAACAATGCTGTACCCCTTTTCACTCATTTCGGCGACAATATGCTGTGGAGTAGTCACATAGGGACAGGTTGCGTCAATAATCTCGTTATTCTGACTCTTCAGCTGTGCCAGTTCATCTTTGGGAATACCGTGAGTTCTAATCACCACGGAATCATCCGGAGATATCTCATCAAATTTCTCTGCCAAACCGATCGAAAAGCCTTCCTTGAGACGTTTGATCTCATCTTTGTTGTGAATCAGTGGTCCGTAAGTCTTGCTGCCCTGGTGCTCTTCAGCAATCCGGATCGCCCGTTTGACACCAAAGCAGAAGCCGTAACTTGAAGCAAGCTGTATCTTCATGACTATCTAAGCTCCGCATTACACTGGCGTTGGAGTGTCTGCATAACCGTTCCCATCACCTGCTCTATATCTGCTTCTTCAAGCGTTTTTTCCATGGACTGAATAAAGAAACGTATCGTCAAAGACTTCTTCTCTCCCAACTTCTCATCCGTATAGACATCAATAGGGTAATATTCTTTGAGCAGAGGTTCATCCAATGACTGAAGTACCTTTGCAACGTCATAGTAATAGAGTGATTTGTCAACTACTATACTCAAATCCTTGTAAACTCCCTGGAACTTGGAGATAGGACACGCATTAATGTGTTTTGGCATAAAGTGTTCAAAATCCAGTTCCGCGATAAACGTAACTGGAATGTCATAAGCCTCCTGTACAACCGGGTGGAGCTTGCTGACAAATCCGCACACCTCACCGTCAATAATGAGATTTGCAGACTGGTATGGATGAATCAGTCCATTTTCATAGGTACATGGCAGCAACTCAAAATGCCCCAGCACTGCACCCAGTTTTTCAACAAAAGCGGTAAAATCTATTTGAGGTGGTTTGCCTGCATTTTTTACACTTTCAGCTTCTGCCTGTCCTGCAAACACAAATGCAATCTTTTCCGACTCTGCACGGTCTTTATCAAATACTGTACCGATCTCGAACAGAGGAATGGACTTTTTCGTGTAGCTGACATTGCGCTTTACAGCCTGAAGCATATTGACAAGCAGTGTGCTCCTGAGCGTATTGAGCTCTTCAGCAATAGGGTTTGCAAGCTCCAGCGATTGAGGAAGCAGGTCAAATCCGTATGTTTCAAGTGCACTTCTCTGTGTAAATACATAAGAAACCGTTTCATAGAACCCGACACCAGTGGCACGGTTTCGCAAACGCTTCTTTGCCTCATAGCGACTGCTTGTCGCATTGAGACGTTTTTTCTCCTCAAACACCAATGGCTTTGCAGGGATATTGTTGATTCCGACAATACGGACAATCTCTTCCGCAATATCCTGAATGTTTTTAATATCATGTCTGAAAAACGGCACTTTTGTTGCAAGCTGATGGTCATTCATCGCCGCTATCTCAAACCCGAGTTTCTGAAGCACCACTGCAACTTTGCTCAGTTCTATTTCCATCCCGACAATGGCAGAGATCTCCTCCGCATCAACCAGTACCTTGACACGCTCACGCTCCACCTCTACGTCCATGGAACCTTCATACCACTCCACTTCGGTGTACTGCTCCATCATATATGCAAGATAAGAGAGACCAAATTCAAGATCACTGTTCGATCCGCGTGAGGTTTTGTAGCAAAGGTCATCTTTTTCCAATGCTTTGTCAGCAACGGCTTCAGCCAGCAAATCCGGATCTATGTAGCTTGCCTCAATCAGCACTTCACTGCTGTTTTCGGAAGGCTTGCTCTCCTCTGCCTGACTGACCCCGACAATACTGATATGCTTGCCATTGGCATGTACATGTATTATCCCTTTTTCATGTGCTTCGACACTGACGACCACTTTTTCATCTTCAGTAGAACAGAAACTCGCACAGTCGTACATACGCAAAATCACTCCGGTTGTATGTGTCGTATAGGCAAACATTTGTGCAAGTGGATTATCAGCCTCTACTTTCACCATCGCCAGACGCAGCTGTATCAGAAAACTGGCCCGGCTGCTCTGCAAACTGGCAAGTTTGTAACGAAGATCCGCATCGATCTCTCCGGAGACATGCAGATCCATCTTGAGTGCAATAACGAGCTTCATACGCTCTTTAAATGTCCAATATTATGAGCAGAATGTCCCGCCAAAAACGTCATCAATTTCTATACTTACACAGCCTCCAG
>JAUUDF010000027.1 GCA_030826885.1 Sulfurovum sp.
AGAAAAAGATCGTACATCCAGTGCCATTGACTGTGAATTGCATAAAGCAGCAACATCAACCGTCTTTATGCTAACACAACTTGGTTAGCAGACCCCATCCCCTACGGTGATGGGGTCTGCTAAATTTATTATAGGAGGAGAGGGTATGAGCATAGTTATGACAGGAGGCGGAACGGGCGGACATTTGGCGATTGTAAGGGCAGTCAAAGAGAAGCTTGTCACTTCTGAGAGCAAGGGTGCTGAGCATTCGACACTGGTCTATATGGGCTCTACCAGAGGACAGGACAAACAGTGGTTTGGGGATGATGCCGATTTTGCAGCAAAATATTTTCTTGAGACCAAAGGGGTGGTCAATCAGCGCGGCCTGGGAAAGATTATGTCGCTTTGGATGATGTTCAAAGCATTGATGCAGGCACGCAGCCTTTTGAAAAAACATGATGCCAAAGTGGTTTTTTCGGTAGGAGGCTTCTCATCTGCGCCTACGGCTATTGCGGCAAAGACGTTAGGGATTCCGCTGGTCATTCATGAACAGAATGCCGCACTCGGGTCGCTTAACAGGCTGCTCAAACCCTATGCCGATGTATTCATCAGCTCCTACCTCGACGAGAGTCCCGTCAAGGCATATCCGGTCAAAGAGGTTTTTTTTGAGAATGCACGTATCAGGGAGCGGGTTGAGTGTGTCATCTTTCTGGGCGGTTCACAGGGGGCCAAAGCCATTAACGATCTGGCTCTTTCTATTGCCCCTGTGCTTAAAGAACGGGGCATTAAAATCATCCATCAGGCGGGAGAGCGTAATATTGACGATGTGCGAAAGGCCTATGAGAAGCTGGGAATAGAGGCGGAAGTTTTCGGGTTTACAGAGAGGCTTGCCGAATATATGAAAGAGGCGGACCTTGCCATTGCCAGAGCCGGTGCCTCGACACTCTGGGAACTTGCTGCAACGGCACTGCCTGCTCTCTTTGTCCCTTACCCCTATGCGGCGAGTGACCATCAGTACTACAATGCAAAGTTTCTTGTAGAAAAAGAGCTTGCATGGCTCATGCGTGAAGAGGAGATTGAAACGGAGAAGGTGCTTGCGCTGCTTGACGAAGATCTCTCCTCCAAAAGCCGTGGACTGATGCAGACGGTAGAGAAGAACGGGGCAGAAGAGATAGCCGATCTGCTTCGATCGTATGTGCAGTAGAACAGGGTTCAGGCAGTTTCACGATTTTCCAACAATTTTCGTTTATACTGCAACGTATAATCCTCAAAGGAGCGTAATATGAAACGATTGTTTGCAATGGGTATGATAACAGCCGCTGTGCTTGTATTGAGCGGGTGTGGCGGCAGCGGATATGACGAAGGGTATGATAACGGATATACCGATGGTTTCTATGATGGTGCACGGGTGCCTGTAGATGGAATGACCACACTGTTCCTGCGCGATATCAACGGCTTTTCCGCCGGTGGTGTGCATTATGTCTGTGTTGATCCTACCGGTGCCGTCAGTGCCGATGCTGTAACAGCGCCAAACGGCGAGTTCAGTTTTTATCCGGGTGAGCAGTGTGCATTTAATCTGGTTGGTTTTTCCGGAACGCCTGCAGATCCGCTCTTTATTGAAGATGACATCGGTCAGGGCAAGAACAATATTGCCTATGTTTGTGAGGGAGGTGACACCGGACTGACAGGATACAGTGTCGATTTTGGCAGAGACGGATTTTTCAACTATCTGCCCGATGATACCTGTAGTTTCTCCTTTTAAAATTAAGGCGGGTATATTCCCGTTTTATCTCCAAATAACGACATTTTCGATAGAATATCCATCATTTTATATGCAGGATATTGTTCCATGGACATCAGACAGACCTATTTAGACTATTTTCAAAACAAAGGGCACCGTATAGTGGAGAGCTCTCCACTGGTTCCCGACGATCCGACACTGCTCTTTACCAACGCGGGAATGGTACAGTTTAAGAACATTTTCACAGGTGAAGCCCCCATTCCCAACCCGCCAAGAGCGACGAGTTCACAGACCTGTATCAGGGCAGGAGGCAAGCACAACGACCTGGACAATGTCGGCTACACCGCACGTCACCACACCTTTTTCGAGATGCTGGGCAACTTCAGTTTCGGCGACTACTTCAAAAAAGAGGCGATCGCCTACGCATGGGAGTTTGTGACGGGTGAAGCGTACCTGAACCTGCCGGTCGAAAAGATCTGGGTGACGGTGCATGAGAGTGATGATGAGGCCTATGAACTCTGGAAAGCGCATATTGACGAAGCGCGCATCATGCGTTTTGGGGACAAAGACAACTTCTGGCAGATGGGCGATACTGGCCCTTGCGGTCCGTGTTCGGAAATTTTTTACGATCAGGGTGAGGAGCACTTCAACTCTCTCGAAGATGTGATGGGCGGAGAGGGTGACCGTTTCCTTGAGATATGGAACCTTGTATTCATGCAGTATGAACGTGATGAGAAAGGAGAGCTCCATCCGCTTCCCAAACCCAGCATCGATACCGGAATGGGGCTTGAACGTGTGGTCGCCATCAAAGAGGGCAAGTTTAACAATTTCCACTCCTCGCTCTTTATGCCGCTGATCGATGCCATCGGCGCACTGGTAGGCACACCGTATGACTACGATGCGCCAAACTCTGCAAGTTACCGTGTTATTGCAGACCATCTCAGGTCGGTCAGTTTTCTGCTGGCACAGGGTGTGAATTTTGACAAAGAGGGGCGGGGGTATGTGCTGCGCCGGATTATGCGCCGTGCGATCCGTCACGGGTACCTGCTTGGTATGCGTGAACCGTTTATGTACAAGCTTGTAGATGCGCTCGTAGGCGTGATGGGTGAGCACTATACCTATCTTGGGACCAAATCTGAAGCAATCAAAACCTCGATGAAGCTTGAGGAGGAGCGCTTCTTCGATACGATCGAGGCGGGGATCAAACTTTTCAACAAAGAGCTCGAAAACACGACCGATACCTTCAGCGGTGAAGTGGCATTCAAACTCTACGACACCTTCGGGTTTCCGCTGGATTTGACGGAAGATATGCTCAGAGAAAAGGGTATTTCGCTCGATATTGAAAGTTTCAATGCCAAAATGGAGGCACAAAAGGCGCAGTCGAAAGCCAACTGGAAAGGCAGCGGAGATGCAGCGACCACAGGAGACTTCAAAGCGCTTAAAGAACGTTTTGGCGAGAATACCTTTGTCGGCTATGACACCACGAAGACGACCACCAAAGTCCTTGCCCTGCTCGATGCAGACTTCAAAGAGGTAGAGCAGATAGACGGTGAAGGCTGGGTCATGCTTGAGAAGACGCCATTTTATGCGGAGTCGGGCGGACAGGTCGGTGATCGCGGAACGCTTAAGGTAGTCGGCAGCAGTGCGCAGGTAAGCGTGAAGGATACGAAAAAATTCCTTGACATGAATCTTTCCGAGGTAGAGGGTAGACTCGCCGTAGGTGACGAGGTGGAAGCGGTGGTAGACCAAAGCCGTGCGGAGATCGAAAAACACCATTCGGCAACACATTTGCTGCATGCGGCACTGAGAGCTGTTTTGGGCGACCACATCTCTCAGGCAGGTTCACTCAACGATGACAAGCGTCTGCGTTTTGACTTTTCCCATCCCAAAGCGTTGAGCGCGGAAGAGTTGCAGCAGGTAGAGGAGTGGGTCAACGATAAAATACAAAGAGCGATTCCGAGAAAAACGCAGATCATGAACATAGAAGAGGCAAAGAACTCCGGTGCAATGGCGCTTTTTGGCGAAAAATACGGTGATAAGGTGCGTGTGGTCAGTTTCGATGATGCTTCCGTAGAGCTGTGTGGCGGTACACACGTGGCCAATGCGGCACAAATCGGGCTTTTCATGATTACCAAAGAGAGTGGTGTAAGTGCCGGTGTACGGCGTATAGAAGCGATCTGCGGCCGTGCAGCCGTAGAGAAGGTCAAGGGGCTTCGTCATGAAATCGAAGAGATCAAAGAGGAAGTGAAAAACCAAAATCCCGTTGCAGGAATACAGAAGCTCAAAGAGGAGATCAAAACCCTCAAAGGAGAGCTCAAAGCAGCGCTGAGCGCTACCAAAAAAGAGTTGACACCCGTAGAGGTGAACGGGGTGAACGTGATCGTCGAAGAGGTCGATGCCGGAGATATTAAAGAGATGATAGATGAGGCGAAAAACAGATACGACAACATTGCCATTATGCTCTTTCAGAAGAGAGGCGACAAGGTACTGCTTGCAGCCGGTAGCAAGAACACACCCGTCAAAGCGGGTGACTGGATCAAATCCATTGCACCTGTCGTCGGCGGCGGCGGAGGAGGACGTCCCGATTTCGCGCAGGCGGGCGGGAAAAAACCGGAGCAGGTCGCTACTGCAATAGAAGAGGCGAAGACCTATCTTTCAGAAGTGCTTGAAGGTGGTAACTGATGAAACAGAGTATGGTGGACCTTTTTGGTACCTATGCCCATGAAATCGTTTTTCTGCATGTACTTTCGGCCTTTGTTTGGGTTGGAGGAATGATCGCGGTACGTTTTGCCGTACATCCGGTGATGCAGCGTATTGAAGACCCTGCAATACGACTGGGGAAAACGCTGGAGATTACCAAGAATCTCTTTCATATTGTCATACCCTTTATCGCCGTACTGATTGTCACGGCTGTTTTGATGGCAGTCGGTCTCGGCTTCCGTGTTGCAGCGGTTGATGAAAATGGCACTATTATTAACCAGGCTGCGTATGGCATCTATCAGGTTGTGCATGTCAAAGAGGTGATCTGGACGGTAATGACTGCCAATTTTATTTGGATGTACATCAAGCGGCATAAGGCGGAAAAACTCTTTCTGTCGGGGGATATGGCCGCGGCAAAAACGAAGGTGGCGCTCATACCGAAACTGCTGCTTCCTGTCAACATTGTACTCGGGATCGCGGCCCTGTGGCTCGGTGTGACATTGAGAGGGTTTTAAATGGAGCGTAGGCCGATATGATCCGTCTGTGTTCAAATTCCCAAAGCCGTGCCACACTGCTAACGCAGTTTGGTATTGACTTTGTACAGTCACCTGCCGATTTCGATGAGGAGAAGATAGAAACAAATCGTGCCGAGGCATTTGTCTATCTCGCCAGCAAAGGCAAACTTGAAGCAGCAGAGAGACTTTATGGGCTCGATATGCCCTTACTCACAGCAGACAGTGTTATTGCTACGCAGGAGGGGGAGATACTGCGAAAGCCGGCGAACAGAGAAGAGGCACGTACTATCTTGCAGAAGCAAAGCGGCAGTTGCATCAATATTATCTCGGGCGTACACTTTAAGTGTATGAGATTCCTTTTTGTCGATGTATCCGCCACACACTACCGTTTTGCGTCGTTTGACGAAGCGGACCTTGAGGCCTACCTTGAAAGCGGAGACTGGCAGGGAAAAGCCGGCGGCTGTATGGTCGAGGGGTTTTGTAAAAAGTACATTCAGCAGGTCAGAGGCTTTGAGAGTACGGCGATGGGGCTTCAGGTGGAGACGCTGCTGCCGTGGATAAGGAGAGCGGATGTATGAAAAAGAGCTCGAAGCATTGAGGCGGGCGGGGCGCTTTAGAAAAAGAGAGCTCTACTCTGACAGCCTCGATGATTTTGCTTCCAATGACTACCTTGGGCTTTCCCAAAAGAAAAAACAGTTTAAAAAAGCGTGCAAACTGGTCGATGAGTATCGTACCATCAGTGCAAAGGCAAGCCAGCTTGTCAACGGCTACCACCCCATTCACCGTATTTTTGAGATGGAGATGGCAGAGCAGAACGGTTTTGAGGAGGGAATGGTTGTCGGCAGCGGATTTTTGGCGAATATGGCACTCATTGAAGCGCTTGTACGTAAGGGTGACATGCTCTTTATGGACGAAGAGTATCACGCCTCAGGCGTAATGGCGGCAGAACTTCTTGGAGACAGGGTCGTGCGTTTTGCCCATAACGATGTCGACGATCTTAAAGCCAAACTTGCAGCATATCCTGCCCGGCGGCAGATTGTTGCGGTCGAAGGAGTCTACTCTATGGGTGGCGATCTGTGCGACAAGGCAATCTTTGAAGCCACAGATGAAGCCGGAGCGCTGCTGATTGTCGATGAGGCACACAGTGCGGGGGTGCTTGGGAAAAAACTGCTGGGTATTTTCGAGCACTATGGTATTGTGCCGCATGAGCGGCATATCAAGATGGGTACACTGGGAAAAGCCTATGGCAGCTATGGTGCCTATATTCTTGCGTCCAAAACCATCATCAGTTTTCTGGAGAACCGTGCGAAAACAGTCATTTACGCCACGGCACCCTCCGTGTTCGATACGGCACTGGCGTATGTTAACATGAAGTACATTCGAAAACATGCCAAAACATTCAGAGCGAAGACAAAAGAGCGTCAGCAGATTGCCAAAGACGTACTTGGCGTTGCGTGTGAAAGCCTGATACTTCCTGTAGAAGTGTCTGACAACGAATTTGCCATATTCATGCAGAAGGGACTGCTTGAGCAGAACTATCTTGTCGGGGCCATACGACAGCCGACCGTAAAAAAGCCTATTTTGCGGGTCATTCTCAATGCCGATGTATCTGTTGAGAAACTTCGTCATCTATTAAAGCTCATTAGGCTTAACCTGATACAATAAATGAAAAAGAGGTAATGTGTTCAGTCTGATAAAAGGGTCCATCATCACAGCCATAATCTTTGCCGTGGCACTGGTCGCAGCATTTATTTATGCGTACGATGAGATCTCCCTGGATGCGGATAAGCTTATCAACTATAAGCCCGAGATCTCTTCCGTTGTCTATGATCGAAACGGCAAGAAGCTTGCGTATGTCTTTAAAAAAGAGCACCGTCTCTATGCCCGTTACGATGAACTTCCGAGCCACCTCGTCGAGGGGCTCATTGCCATGGAAGATACCAAGTTTTTCGAGCATCCGGGTGTGAATGTCGATGCGATTTTGAGGGCACTCTTTAAGGACATTAAGGCAGGGCGTTTTGTTGAAGGCGGCAGTACCCTTACACAACAGCTTATCAAAAACAAGATCCTCACCAACGAAAAGAAACTGGCACGAAAGATCAAAGAGGCGATTCTGGCGATCAAGATCGAACATGTACTGACCAAAGAGCAGATCATCGAGCGTTACCTCAATGAGATCAGCTACGGCAACAACTATCATGGAGTCAAAACGGCTGCAGACGGATACTTTCACAAGAATTTGAATAAACTGACACTCAAAGAGATAGCCATTTTGGTTGGTCTGCCCAATGCACCGAGTTACTACAACCCGCTCAGACACTATGAACGTGCACTCAACCGTGCGAACAATGTGCTCTACAGAATGAAAAGTCTTGGATGGATCAGCGAGAAAGATTACCTCAAAGCGGTAAAGGAGTCACCGAAAGTCTATAAGACTTCCCTGCGGCAGAATATTGCACCTTATGTTGTAGATGAGGTGGTACGCCGATTTAAAAACAAACTCGGGGATGTACGTACAGGCGGCTATCAGATCTATACGACCATCGATATGAAACAGCAGAAGATCGCCAGAGAGGCACTTGGCTATGCCTACAAAAGAGTCTTGAAACGCTATAAGGAAGATCCGAAAACGTCGACCATCAACGGTGCGTTCGTATCGGTTGAGAGTAGTACGGGCGACATACTCTCCATGGTTGGCGGCGTAGACTACAAAAAGTCGGCATTCAACCGTGTGACACAGGCGGAGCGTCAGCCTGGTTCGGCATTCAAGCCCTTCATCTACCAGACGGCACTCGATATGGGCTACAACCCTGCGACGCCTCTGACCGACCTTGCACGTACATTTCAGTATTACTATCACGGAAAGCCCAAAATCTGGTCACCGAAGAATTATGAGCGTGACTTCAAAGGTTTCATGCCGTTGCGGGAAGCGCTGGTGCATTCACGTAACCTCGCGACGATCAATCTCGTTTCAGACATTGGGGTGAGTACTATCCGTAAGCGTCTGGCATTTTTGGATGTGCCGCACATCCCCAAAGATATGTCCATCGCATTGGGAAATTTGGGACTCAGCCCCTTGAAGATGGCGCAGATCTATACAGTATTTGCCAACAAGGGGCACATGATCGAACCGAGACTGGTCAGTAAGATCGTCTCCAAAGAGGGTGCGGTGATCTATGAGACCCGCCCCAAAGAGATCGCTAACTTTACCACACCCGAACAGGCGTACCTGATGACTGATATACTCAAAGATGTCATCAAACGGGGTACCGGACGCAATGCACGTGTCGAGGGGATAGAGCTTGCCGGAAAGACAGGGACGACCAACAAAAACGTTGATGCATGGTTCTGTGGATATTCGCCCACCATCGAGACGATTGTCTGGTTTGGAAGAGACAATAACAGACCTATCGGACGGGGTGCGACGGGGGGTGCGACTGCCGCGCCCGCTTTTGCCTACTACTACCGCCATCTGCTGCAGCTTTATCCGGACATCAAGCGGGCATTTGACATCCCTGAAGGGGTCTTTGTCGGTGAATATGAAGGCAGAAAAGAGCTCTATACAAAAACATCGCCGTTGCCAAAAGTGAAAAAAGAGACAGAACCTCTTGAGCAGACAGAAAAACCGGTTTACAAAGAGGATGATGACGGCTATATGATCAGTGAAGAACCCGTAGAGGATGTCAGTCCGGAAGATGAAACCGTCATTGAGGAAGGCGATGATGACATCAGGTACGCCAAAACGATCAATATCGATGAAGATCCTCAAGAAGCAAAAAAGGAGAATGCAGACCCTCTGCATCCGCCGCACATAGCTCCCCAAACACCGGCATCCGAAGACAGCGGGACACTCTTTTAATGCCAAAGAAAACCCTCTATTTTGTGCTTGATCCGATGTGTTCGTGGTGTTGGGGCTTCGCCCCTGTAGTCGATGCCGTCAGGGAAGCTTTTGGTGAGAGATATACCATGTCACTGGTTATGGGCGGTTTGCGGGGCAAAGGAGATTTGCTGTGGGATCATGCAGCCAAAGCGCACTTACGTCAGCAGTGGCAGAATGTTGCGGCAAAGACCGGACAGCCCTTCGATGAAACATTGCTGTATAAAGCGCATTTTGAGTACGATACCACACCTGCATGCAAGGCGGTCGTGACGGTGCGTGAACTTTTGGGAGAGAGTGCGGCATTCACCTACCTGCATGCCATTGAGCATGCTTTCTATGCACAGGGGATAGACATTACCAACCCCAGACTGCTGCAGGGGTACTACGAGCAGCTTTTTGGCAACAGCGGAAAATTCGCTTTCTTTTTTTTAAGCGAACGCGCAGAGGTGCTGACCGAACACGATTTTGCCAAAGCGCGCTCGATGGGTGCAAACAGTTTTCCCTCTGTTGTGCTGGTTGACGAAGCAGGGCACATGGTATGCCAAAAAGGCTATAGAAATATTGAACAAATATGTACAATGTTAGGAGAAACAGATGCATAGTTTAGCACCACAGATCATGCTGATCACCATTTTAAGTCTGGTAGTCGTCTCGGATGCGCTGGCAAGCCGTCTCAAAATACCTTCGGTTTTTTTACTGCTTTCGGGCTCTTACCTTGTCTACACTTACTTTAAGGCGGCAGTACCCATCGATATGGTGGAGCATTTCGATACGATCATTCTCTTTTGTATTCCGCTGATATTTATGGGTGATGCGCTGCATCTGCATTTTTCAGATATCAAAAAGCACGGGTGGAGCATCTTCTATTTGGCAGTGGTGGCAGTAGCGCTCTCCATCGCTATAGGGGCAAGCCTGTCGTATTTCGGTGTTTTTGCCGGACTGGGCATCGGAGCGTACGTTTCACTCTTTGCAATCAATATGGCGACCGATGCGGTGAGTGTGCAGTCGGTACTCTCACGTTTTGAGGGAATCAGCCACGATATCAAAGTGCTTATTGAGGGTGAATCTCTGGGTAACGATGCAACGGCGGTTATTGCTTTTTTCTTCATCGGGCTTCCGTGGATGATGCAGGGAGAAATTGATGCGGCACATGCGGCATCTGAAGCGCTGCGAGTGTTTGTTGTGAGTATGGGAATGGGCCTGGCGCTTGGGTATGCTTTCTATATGCTTATGAAACTCTTTTCCGACAGGCGGGGTGAGTTTTTCGCATTTATTGTCGAGGGGTACGCCGCCTACCTTCTGGGAGAGGAGATGCATGTCAGCGGTATTCTGACACTCATTACGGCGATTGTTGCAACCAAAGCGTGGATCGATATGGATATGCAGACAGAGGAGGAGAGTCTCGGCGGCAGGCGCAAAAGCTTTTTTCGCTCTGTTCGCTTTGCCAATGTACTGGCGACAACCAGAGAACGTCTGGAGTATATCTACGAGATGGCAAAAGAGTTTGGCTATATCGCGGCGGTCATGATATTTTTCGTGTTGGCCGAGATGGTCGATTTTGGCAAACTCTGGGAGTATCGCAGCGAGATTCTCATTATGTTTGGAGCAACTACACTCATCCGCGCACTCTCTATGGCAAAATTTCTTTTTTTCGGTAAGACGATCGACTCTATCCGACCGGTTGATGCAGAGGGGTGGTTTATCTTGACCTTTTCAGGTATGAAAGGGGCACTTTCTATTATTCTGGTACATATGATTCCGGCTTCTTTCGAGTACAAAGAGCTGTTTGAAGCGGTAACCACCGGCGTGGTGATTCTTTCCATTTTTGTCTACGGTACTGTACTGTGGAGCTACTTTACCTTCTTTAAAAAGGAGAAAAAGACAAAGCTTTTTGTGCATTGACCGTTTGGCTTTGTTTTTTGGATCCGGCTCTTTTTGCTTCGAATATTATTTGAGTTCGCTGGTTTTAGTGTACTTATGGCACCTATTGGTTAACTTTTTATAATACAAAAGTCTATTGGTCAAAGGTAAAATGATGAAGGAAAAGCATAGAGAGGTTTCCGAGCCGAAGCCCGGGAAGAGGTATTAGCAAGAGTATGTTGACTTGAACTCGAATGCTGTCGGACGGGACTCGTCAGGCCATACCTGTGTTTCAAATTTGTAGTGCTGGTAGGTATCGATAAATTCTGGTGTAAATACCGGCTGCAGGAACTTGTTGTCGCCAATAAGACCTTCAAGAGATTCACGCAGTGTATGCGGCATTTGAGGAATACCTTTTTCACGGATCTCGCCAAGAGAGAGCTCGAAGAGATCTTCATCCATCGGACCGACCGGTACAATCTTGTTTTTGATACCGTCAAGCCCTGCCATCATCATTGCGGCAAAGGCAAGGTATGGACATGCAGTTGAGTCAGGGAAACGCATTTCGATACGGGTCGCTTTCTCTCCCGCACCATAAGGAATACGGCAGGAAGCCGATCTGTTTTGGCTGGAGTACGTCAGAATGGATGGAGCCTCAAATCCGGGGATAAGTCTTTTGTAGGAGTTGGTGCTTGGGTTTGTAAAGGATGCTACGGCCGGTGCATGTTTGAAGATACCGCCTATATAGTGAATCGCCATTTCCGAGAGGTTACCGTAGTTACCTTCTTTAAAGAAGAGGTTTTTACCCTCTTTCCAGAGTGACTGGTGCACATGCATACCGTTACCGTTGTCTCCAAAGAGCGGTTTTGGCATGAATGTAGCAGTTTTGCCATTGAGGTGTGCGACCATTTTAACGACATATTTGTATTTCTGTACATTGTCCGCCGCACCGATGATGTCGGAGAATACGATACCGATCTCACCCTGTCCCTGAGCCACCTCGTGGTGACCGAGAACCACTTCCAGACCTACCTCTTCGAGAAGAAGCATCATCTCCGCTCTGAGGTCTACCATAGAGTCAGTCGGCTGAACCGGGAAGTAACCGCCTTTTGTTCTTGGTCTGTGACCCATATTGCCATAGTCATCAAATCGTGAAGGATCGTTCCATTCACCCTCGTCCGTGTCAACTCTGTAACCCGATTCATTGATATTGTCAGTGAACTCTACATGGTCAAAGATGAAGAATTCATTCTCAGGGCCAAAATAGGCTGCATCGGCAATACCGATCTCTTCAGCATGCTTGAGTGCCTTCTTTGCGATGGATCTTGGACACTTTTCATAAAGCTCACCTTTGTAGATATCATACACGTCACAGAATACAATGATCGTAGGATCAGCAGTGAACGGGTCAAGAAATGCTGTTGGCACATCCGGCTTGAGGATCATGTCCGATTTGTTGATTGGCTGCCATGCTTCGATGGAAGAACCGTCAAAAGGGAAACCATTCTCGAGGTTTTCAGCGTTTACCGCACTCATTCTGTATGTCAGGTGGTGCCATGCACCTTTGATGTCTGTAAAGCGAAGATCAACGAATTCTACTTCATTCTCCTCACAGTATTTAAAAAACTCATCGATGTTGTTGACGAACTTGCCCATGATTGTAATTCTCCTGATTAAAAATTTGTCCCTACATTATAGCTACATACATTTAAAATTTTTCCATGGGGAATGATTAAAAATTAGGCATTTTGGCACAAACACGGACATTATACAGGTGCGTGGTGCATTTTTATTTCGGGATTTGGGTTAAAAGACAACACTCTTTCTTTCCCGGTGGTCGTAGATGCATGCCTGGGTATAGCCAACTTCTCTTGCGAGAGCAACAGCCTCTTCGTAGCCATAACCCACCTGCTCGATCGCATGTGCATCGGAACTGAAGGTAATGGGAATATCCAGTGTGTATGCCTCTTCAAGGAGCACTTTGGAAGGGTAGGGCTCTCCCACAGGTTTACGCAGTCCCGCTGCATTTATCTCGAGTACCATACCGCTTTGTCTGATCGCTTTCAGTGCACTGTATGCCAAAAGGCGGATATCTTTTTTGGGCATGAATTTGAATATTTTGATGAGGTCAAAGTGACCGACAATGTCGAATTTTCCCGATTTTGCCATTGCTTCTGTCGCTTCGAAGTAGGCTTGCCATATCTCGTCAATATCGCGTGTTTCCCAGCCGCCGATAAACTCGGGGTTGTCGAAACTCCACTTGTCGATGAAGTGTACCGATCCGATGAGGTAGTCCACATCGGCATTCAGAACCCGCTCATCCATATGCCCGGGAAGCCAGTCTACCTCATACCCCAGGCGAATGTCTATGTCTGCTTTGTAACGTTCCTTCGCCGTGCGTATTTCCTCTTCATAGGTGGACATTTCATCAAATGAAAGGCGGTACTCCTCGTCAAAGTCCATTGGAGCGTGTTCACTGAATCCGTAAACGTCGATGCCAAGTGCAATGGCACGTTGGATGTATTCGTCTACCGTGCCTTCGGCGTGGTTGCATCGTGTAGTGTGGTTGTGCAGGTCTATACGTGTTGTTTTCATAAGAGAGATTGTAGCATAAAACCTGTTCTTTACTACTAATAGGGTAAAATAAAGACCATTATTTATATGTAGGAAAGAGATGAGAGAGAATAAAGTAGAACTCCTGGCTCCCGCAGGAAACCTTGAAAAGATGAAGATCGCACTAAACTACGGGGCCGATGCCGTGTATGGGGGTACGAGTACCTTTTCGCTGCGTATCCGTTCGGGTAAAGATTTCGATATGGATTCCTTCAAGGAAGGTATCGACTATGCCCACGAGAGAGGCAAAAAGGTCTATGCCACCGTCAACTCTTTTCCTTTCAACTCTCAGGTAAAGCTCTATGAAAACCACATCGCCAAAATAGCCGAGCTGCAGCCCGATGCGCTTATTGTCTCAAGCCCGGGTGTGGTAAAAATCGCGCATCGCATTGCACCGGATATTCCTGTGCACCTCTCTACGCAGGCAAATGTGATGAATGCGATGGACGCGGAAGTTTACTATGATCTGGGAGTCAAGCGGATCATCGTTGCACGTGAGATCAGTCTCAAGGACTGCGAAGCGATCAAAAACCACCTGCCCGATCTGGAGCTGGAGGTTTTTGTACACGGTTCGATGTGTTTTGCCTACTCCGGACGCTGCCTGATCTCTGCGCTGCAGACCGGACGTGTTCCCAACCGCGGCAGCTGTGCCAATGATTGCCGTTTCCCCTATGAGATCTATGCGCACAATCCCGAAAGCGGTACAACGTTCAGGCTTAATGAAGAGGAAGAGGTCGGTACCTATATTATGAATGCCAAAGATATGAACATGGCATCGCATATCGATGAGATCCTAGAGAGCGGAGTGATCGATTCACTCAAAATCGAGGGACGTACCAAATCTCCCTATTATGCAGGCGTGGTGACCAAAGCCTACCGCCATGCGATCGATGATTTCTATGCCAATGACTTTGATGCGAAACGCTACCAGAGAGAGCTGTATACGACACAAAACAGAGGCTTTACCGATGCCTATCTTATCTCCCGTCCTTTTGAACGCAACGATACCGAGTCGCACGCATTTTCCATCCAGTACGGTACCCATCAGGTAGCGGGACTGGTCAGTGAGGATGGGCTCAGCTGGAAGTGCAAGGACAAAACCTGTGTCGGTGACAGCGTGGAGATCGTCCTGCCTGTAGGCGCGAGTGTAGAGCTGGTAGACAATGAGATCGGCCGGATCGATGAGGTAGACGGTCAGTACTGGCTGACTTTTAAAAAGATAGAAACCGTCGAGGGCAAAGAGCGTGACTGCGTACACAGCGGTTATCTCGAGCCTATCAAGCTGCCGACAAAACTGCCGGGGTACACGATCCTCAGACGCAAAATCGACGAGGCACTGGAGAAAAAGGGACTCACCGAAGACTCCACACCGATGAAGATGGAGCCCAGATGTGATGGCTGAGGCCTTCACAGGAGTATATACATGAATCCAGCCACATTGGGTTGATGTATCTACTCTGGTATTTATAAAAAAAAGGAAGCAAAATGAAATTTGTATCGATCATCATGGGAAGTAAGAGTGACTATGCCATTATGGAAGAGTGTGCAAAGACACTGGAAAAATTCGGCGTACCCTATGAGCTGATCATCTCATCAGCACACAGAAGTCCGGAGCGTACCAAAAAGTATATCGAAGATGCAGAAGCCAAAGGGGCTAAGGTCTTCATTGCTGCTGCGGGGATGGCAGCACACCTCGCGGGTGCGGTAGCGGCCGGTACGACCAAACCGGTACTGGGAGTTCCAATGGAGAGCGGCCCGCTTAAAGGGGAAGATGCCCTGCTGAGTACGGTGATGATGCCTGCAGGGATGCCGGTAGGTACACTGGCAATCGGCAAAGCGGGAGCGGTCAATGCCGCCTATCTTGCGATCCAGATCATGGCGCTGCAGGATGACGAACTGCGTGTGAAACTGCAGGAAGACCGCATTTCCAAAGCGAAAAAGGTGGAGCTTGACTCCTCCGAGATCGAAGTACGCCTGTAAAACTGTAGGGTGCGTAAGCACGCACCGAAAATAAACCACATTAAAGAGAAATATAAAATGAATAACGATGCTATAACATTTAGTGAACTGCTGCTAAAACTCCAGCAATTCTGGGCAGAGCAGGGGTGCAATATTGTCCAGCCCTATGACATTCCGGCGGGGGCGGGGACGTTCCACCCGGCAACCCTGCTGCGCAGCCTCGATTCGAAACCGTGGGCGACGGCGTATGTCGCACCAAGCCGCCGTCCGACAGACGGACGCTATGGGGAGAACCCCAACCGTCTGGGTGCCTACTATCAGTTCCAAGTCCTCATCAAGCCCAGTCCGGACAATATTCAGGAGCTCTATCTCCAGTCGCTTGAGTATCTTGGGCTGAATCTCAAAGAGCATGATATCCGCTTTGTCGAAGACAACTGGGAATCACCCACACTGGGTGCCTGGGGGCTTGGCTGGGAAGTATGGCTGGATGGCATGGAAGTGACACAGTTTACCTATTTTCAGCAGGTCGGCGGCATCGCCTGTGATCCTGTCGCTGTGGAGATCACCTACGGTACGGAGCGTCTGGCGATGTATCTGCAGGGGGTAGAGAGTGTCTTTGACATTGTCTGGAACCGTAACGGCAGTGAGGTGACTACCTATGCAGACGTACACAAAGAGAGTGAGTACGAGTTTAGCAAATACCACTTCGAGGTGGCAACGGTCGAGAAACTTTTCCGACACTTTGACGATGCCAGCGAAGAGTGTAAACTCTGTCTTGAAAAAGGGCTGCCTCTGCCGGCTTACGACGAGTGTATGAAAGCTTCACACGCATTTAACGTGCTTGATGCCCGAAAGGCAATCTCCCAGGCACAAAGACAGAACTACATCCTGAAAGTGCGTGAACTCGCTATCGGATGTGCGGAGCTTTACAAGGCGCAGGAAGAGGAGCGTAATGCTCGCGTGCGGGGAGCAGAGAGCAAATAGCAGGAAGCAGATATGGTATTGCAGGAAGTATATGATTTTTTAAGCACCATCAGCCCCTTTGAACTGCAGGAGAAGTGGGACAACTCGGGACTGATTGTCGGTGAAATGAAAAGAGAAGTTTCCAGGATTGTCGTTTCGCTCGATATTGATGAAGTGATGATAGATGAGGTGCAAGAGGGCACGCTGTTTGTCGTACACCATCCGCTGATTTTTGGCAAACTTGCCGCACTGGACTTCGGCAGCTACCCTGCGAACTTTTTGGAAAAGATGATCCTCAAAAAGCAGGCATGCATCGCCATGCATACAAACTTTGACCAGACACATCTCAACCGCTATGTCTTTGAGAGGGTACTGGGATTCAGGCTGGATCGGCAGGAACCCTTTTTGTGCTATACAGAAGGCTCCTGGGGAAAAGAGGAACTGTATGAACTTCTGAAAGAAAAGTTGGGACTTGCCTGCATCAGAAGTGTCTCCCCCAAAGAGCAGATAGGTTCTATCGCTCTGTGCACCGGAGCGGGGGCTTCGTTGATGGATGAAGTCAAAGCGGACTGTTTTTTGACAGGGGACATCAAGTACCACGATGCGATGAAAGCGGAGAGTCTTGGGCTGATGATGGTAGACATCGGTCATTATGAGAGTGAACGCTTTTTTGCGGAGGCAATGCTGGATGAATTGAAAGTTTTACCTATTTTGGCTATAATTGCGAATTCTAAAAACCCGTTTCATTTTGAAACACTTCCAAACGAAGCGGTCTAACGTCTCAAAACGCTTAACACAAGGATAAGAGAGTGAACAAACATTTACATGAACTCATAGAGCTTTCAAAGATCGATCAGGCGATTGACAGCTATACACCACAGCTTGAAGCTGCCGACAAAAAAGTCGCGAAAGTACAGAAAAAGATTGATGCACTTCAGGGTGAGATCGATGGGCTGAACAAAGATATTACGGACAATGATGAGAAGATCAAAGCATTTGAAGAGCAGCTGAGCGTACTGAACCAGCAGCTTGCGGACAATGCAAAAAAAGCGAAGGAGATCTCTACTGAAAAGGAGATGAAAGCGCTTTCTCTTGAAGAGGACATCGCCAAAGAGAAGATGACCTTTGCCAATGAAGAGATTGAAAGACTTCAGAGTGTGAACGAAACAAAAAAGGCACTGCTTGAAGAGGCGAATGAAAAGCTCGAGGAACTGATGGCGACTTTTAACAGTGTCAACGAAGAGGTTTCGGCTGAAAAGGCGGAGATCGAAAAAGCCAAAGCGGAACTTTTCGCCAAACGACAGGAGCTGAGCCAGAAGATCGAGCAGAAGGTACTCTCTTTTTATGAGAAGATCCGTGTCTGGGCAGGCAATACAGCGGTTGTACCCGTGAAGAAGCAGGCATGCTACGGCTGTTACATGAAGCTCAACGACAAAACCTATGCCGAAGTGATCAAGGGCGAAGAGATTGTCAACTGTCCTCACTGCGGGCGTATTTTGTATATTGAACGTGTGACGGAAGAGGCATAAAAGCGTTTGGCGCTAAGCGCTGACGTTTGGAAAAAGGGATATATTCTCCCTTTTGGAGACAGCGTGGAACGACTATTTTTTTATCTCTATACGATTGTCTCTGTTGTGCTTTATGTCGCAGCACTTCCTTTTCTTGTTTTTCTTTCTTTCAAAAGTAAATACCGACACTCCATACCGGCACGCTTCTTTCTCTGGAAGAACCCTCCGCTCACATCTGACGGTATCTGGTTTCACAGCTGCAGTTTCGGGGAGGCCAAAGCGATCAAACCGCTGGTTGAAGCGTTCGATGCTTCCGTGGTGCGTATGAGTACGACCACACAGACGGGCTATGAGGTCATAGAAGGGTATACAAAAGAGAGCAGATATCTGCCGTTCGAGCCCCTGCTTTTTGGCTGGCTGCGTCCGCAAAAGGCACTGGTGGTGATGGAGGCGGAGTTTTGGTATCTGCTCTTTGCACTGGCAAAGAGACATGGTGCCAAAACGCTGCTGATCAATGCCCGTATGAGTGACCGCTCTTTTCCGAAATACCAAAAAATGGCGTGGTTTTACCGGCGACTCTTTGCTTACATCGATGAAGTGTATGCCCAGACACCTTTGGATAAGGAGCGACTCGAGCTTTTAGGGGCAAAACATGTTACCGTCACGGGGAACATCAAGCTTGCCCTGCTGCCGAAAGTGACACGGCGTCTGGTGAAGCCTTCCGGGTTGCTTGTATGTGCGGCAAGTACCCATGAGGGTGAGGAAAAACTGATCCTCGATGCCTTTGTTGCGTTCAGGCAGGAGCACAAAGAGGCGAAACTTGCGATTGTGCCCCGCCATCCCGAGCGTTTTGACAAGGTGGTACAGCTGGTTGAAAAAGCTGCCCGGGAGTCAGGGATGACATGGCATCGTTTTTCACAGCAGGGAAATTTTGGGCAGGACATCACTGTGGTTGACAGGATGGGCGAACTGGTCAATCTTTATGCCATCAGTGACCTTGTCATACTTGGCGGATCGTTTGTGCCCGTAGGCGGGCACAATGCGGCAGAGGCGGCACAGTTCGGCTGCCGTATGCTTTCCGGGCCACATTACTTTAACCAGCGTGAGATCTTCGATGCGGTTGAAGGCATTGTGGTGGTCGAAGCGGCAGACCTTGCCAAAAGGATGCAGCAGTATGGGCAGCTAAAGCCGTGCCGCATCCGCTATGAGAGCGATATAAGCCCTATTGTCAGGAGTCTGCAACGTGTTTTATGACATAGATAACGGTATGGTGAGTCTGCGTATCAAAGCGCAGCCGGCAGCAAGCAGAAACGAATTTTGTGAAATCTATGGTGATGAGGCGATCAAAATACGTATCAAGGCGCCTGCAGTTGAAGGCGCGGCAAACAAGGAGCTGGTAAAATTCCTCTCCAAAAGTTTCAAAGTTGCCAAAAGTGACGTGGTGTTCAAGACAGGACAGAACAGCAAGATTAAGATCGTTCAGTTTCCGCTGACGGAACAGTTTGAAGCATGGGCAGCGTCCATGCAGAGTGAAAGGTAAAAAATATGGCTAAAGAGAAAGCATACAAGGTACTCGCACAGCAGCAGGGTATCTCCAACAAGAAGGCCAAAGAGCTAATAGACAGGGGACTGGTCTATGTCGGTGATAAGAAAGTCAAGATCGCCAGAGCGGAGATCAGTGACCAGACGACGTTTCGCATAGAGTACCCCGAAGAGATAGAGATAATCTATGAAGATGAAAATATTGTCGCGGTGAACAAACCCGCCCAGATAGACAGTTACGACATTCAGGATGCCATTGAAGGTGCGGAGCTTCTGCACAGACTTGATCGTGATACATCAGGGGTATTGCTGCTTGGACGTAACGAAGCGTTTATTCAAAAAGCGATCAACGAATTCAAAAACAGACGGGTAGAGAAGGAGTATGTCGCATGGGTTGAGGGTGTCGTCTGTGAAGAGATGGAGATCGACGAGCCCATCTTTACCATTAAAAAAGGCAAAGCCTTCTCCATGATCGACCCTGTGCGAGGCAAAAAGGCGCATACGGTTGTGATTCCCGAAGAGGTGCAGGGCAAAAAGTCAAAGGTGCATATGCGCATTACGACAGGACGTACACATCAGATACGGGTCCATCTTGCCGATGCGGGGCATCCCATTGTCGGTGATGAACAGTACGGCAGCCGTACGCAGAGCAAGCGTATTTTGTTGCACTCTGCGAAGATAAAGCTGCTCGATTACACCTTTGAAGCCAAAGAGCCCAAAGATATCGCGCGTTACAAGTAACAGCATAATTTTGGTAAAATCGCGGCAGTATTACTTAAAGAAAAAGATAAAAATAGGGCAAAAGATGTTTGATACGTTAACCGACAGTTTTAAAAATGCCATAGGCAAAATCCGTTTTCACGATGATGAAAAAGCACTGAAAAAAGCGACGACGGAGCTGAAAAAATCCCTGCTAAAAGCGGATGTACACCATAAAGTGGTCAAAGAGCTTATCACGTCGGTAGAACGTGAGACCAAAAAGAACGGTGTAGGAAAAGACAACTTCCTCAAAGCGCTTCAGGAGAAGCTGACCGATATTCTCACAATAGAGGGTGCGCCAAAAGGTTTTACTTTTGCCTCCAAGCCACCGACAGTGGTACTGATGATCGGTCTGCAGGGATCGGGTAAGACGACGACGACCGGAAAGCTCGCCTATTTTCTCAAAGAGCAGAAGAAAAAGAAAGTGCTCATTGTTGCTGCGGATCTTCAGCGTCTGGCTGCGGTAGAACAGCTGCGTCAGATCACCGAACAGATAGAGGTCGATCTGGTAGCCGATGAAGAGGCAAAGCCTGAAGAGATCGTCAAAAGAGGGCTTGAAAAGGCCCAAAAAGAGCTCTATGATGTCGTACTCATCGATACCGCCGGTCGTCTGGCGATCGATGAGGAGCTGATGGAAGAGCTTGCCCGTGTCAAAGAAGTGGCGCAGCCGGATGAACTCTTCTATGTCGCCGATGCGATGACAGGGCAGGATGCGGTACGTACGGCACAGACCTTCAAGGAGAAGATCGGCATCACCGGGGTGATTCTGACCAAGTTTGACGGTGACTCCAAAGGGGGTGTGGCACTCGGGCTGACACAGCAGGTAGGTGTACCGCTGCGCTTTATCGGAGCAGGTGAAAAGATGCCTGATCTTGAGCAGTTCATTCCTGATCGAATCGTCAGCCGTCTGATGGGTGCGGGAGATGTGGAGTCTCTGGCAGAAAAAGCTGCCGCGGCGATCGACCCTAAAGAGGCCAAGCGCATGACCCAAAAGATCAAGAAGGGGCAGTTCAACTTCAATGATTTTCTTGATCAGATGGAGCAGATGAAGAAGCTCGGAAGTATGAAATCGATCATGGGAATGATTCCGGGTATGGGCAACATGGCGAAACAGATCGGCGATATGGATCTGGAAAACTCCGAAGAGATCCGCATGATCAAAGCGATGGTCAGTTCCATGACACCCAAAGAGAGAGAGAATCCCGATTTGCTCAACAATACACGAAAACGCCGTATTGCTGCGGGTGCAGGACTCGACCAGGCAAAGGTTAACCGTGTGCTCAAGCAGTTCAAGAGCGCAGCAAAGATGGCCAAGAAGCTCTCGGGAAAAGGCGGCATGAAACAGATGCAGGATCTGATGAAGCAGATGCAGGGCGGCGGAGGATTTCCGGGAATGCCGCGTTAAGCGGTGAATGCCTATTTTCGGATTTGATTTTATACTAACTTAAAAAATATTTGGGTATAATCGCGTTCCAAAAGTCTTGATGAGTGCGTTGGGTCATTAAAAAGCAGTTGTCAGGACTTGAAGGTATGGTGTGCCGATCCTCCGGTGCAATACCTCTCTAAGCAAAAGAAAATACATACAAGGAAAAACAATGACAGTGATCAGAATGACAAGAATGGGTAGAAAGAAAAAGCCGTTTTACAGAATCGTAGTAACAGACAGCAGAAAAAGAAGAGACGGTGGCTGGATCGAGTCTATCGGACACTACAATCCTGTATCTGCAAACAAAGAACTCACACTTGATGAAGAGAGACTCAACTACTGGCTGAGCGTCGGTGCACAGATGAGCCCAACCGTTAAAAGACTCGCAGGCAAAAAATAAGCCCGATGGTCAAAGAGTTCCTTCTTACCTATACCACACTGCTGGTGAACCATCCTGACGACATCTCCGTCGAGATAGAAGAGGTAGATGAAGGCTTCGATGAGATCACCATTTTTGCAAACAGCGAAGATGTCGGTAAACTCATTGGAAAAGAAGGTCGCATGATCAATGCGATCAAAACCGTCATTTCGGGCTGTAAAGCCAAAGGCGGGAAAAACTACCGTGTCAATGTTAAAGCGGCAGCGTAAAGACAATGTCACATGAACAATTCTTCATCGCCCAGATAGGGCGAACGGTCGGACTTCACGGCGACTTGAAACTCCATTTACATACAGATTTTCCGGAACAGTTTAAAAAAGGCAACAGTTTCCAAAGTTCACGCGGCATGCTGCGTATTGCCGAAGCGAACCTCAAGCGCGGTACGTTGCGTTTTGAAGGGTATGAGAGTATTGACGAAGCGAAAAAGCTGATCAACGTCAAACTCTATGCCGATGAAGCACAGACCAAAGCCAACTGCAACCTCAAAGAGGGGGAGCACTTCTGGTTCGACATTATCGGCTCCACACTCAAAGAGGGTGATGAAGTGCTGGGCAGCATTGAAGAGATACAGCGTATGGCAGATGTCGATTATCTTGCTATCAAAACTGACAGCAAACTTGTCGATGCGGGACTCCCCAAACACTTTCTGCTTCCCTATATTGACCGGTACATTATCAAGGCGGACACGGAGACCAAAACAGTCTATGCCAAAGATGCCAAAGATGTACTGGAGGCAAGTTAGTCCCCATGCGCTTTACCTTTGTAACCCTTTTCCCGCAGCTTGTCGAAGGGTATTTTGGCGGCAGTATTCTCGGACGCGCCTGTGAAGAGGGGAAGATACGCATTGACTTCCGCAATCCGCGTGACTATACCAAAGACAAGTTCAACCGTGTCGACGCCCCGATGATAGGCGGCGGTGCCGGTATGCTGATGACACCGCAACCGTTGATGGACACACTCAAGACACTTAAAGAGACCTCCCCTCATGCGCATATTGTGTTTTTGACACCGGTCGCCAAACGTTTTACGCAGAACGATGCCAAAAGGCTGGCAAAAAAAGAGCATCTGGTACTCGTAAGCGGCCGTTATGAGGGAGTCGATGAACGGGTCATCGAAGCAATGGCGGATGAGGTCTTCTCCATCGGTGACTATGTGCTTACCGGCGGTGAACTTGCCAGCATGGTGCTTTGCGATACCATCAGCCGTAATGTGGAAGGAGTCCTTGGAAACAGCGACTCCCTGCAGGTAGAGAGCTTCGAAGAGCCGCTTTTGGAAGCGCCTTCTTTCACCAAGCCCACAAATTATGAAGATCGTGAAGTCGTTTCAGAGTTCTTAAAGGGTAATCATAGTAAAATCACGGACTTAAAAAGAGGGTTGGCTTTGTGCAAAACAAAGTACTTTCGACCAGACTTATACAAAAAAGGTATAACAGATGAGAAATAAATACATTGAAAGCTTTGAACAAGCACAGTTGGAAGGCAAGAGTGTTCCTGAATTCAGAGCCGGTGACACGATCAGGGTTGCGGTAAGAATTAAAGAAGGTGACAAAACAAGAGTACAGAACTTCGAAGGTGTCTGTATCGCTATCAGAGGTCAGGGTACCGGAAGAACTTTCAACGTAAGAAAGATCGGTGCGAACTCTGTAGGTGTAGAAAGAATCTTCCCTCTTTACTCCGAGTCTATCGAGAGCATCGAAGTGCTTAGACGCGGACGTGTCAGACGTGCGAAACTTTTCTACCTTAGAGATCTCAAAGGTAAAGCAGCACGTATCAAAGAACTTCGCCGCAAATAGTTCTTTTTTCTTCTTTCCCGCATCTTTGCGGGAGAACTTTTCTTTTATTAATCGTAAGCTCCTTCATCACAACCAAAAATTAAAAAATATCTTTACACTCCACTCATTTTTTTCATGCATATTTTATGCGAGTCAAGCTATAAAACATGCTATATGTTATCTTCTTAACGTTGCAATCAGACGCTTGGTATTGCTAAGGAGCGATAAGGCATCCTCAACGGTTTTGACTGCAATATCGGAAGCGAGAAGTGTCTGTGTGCAGCACCCCTCATCGCCGATGACGGCAATGCCGATGGCAGCGGCTTTGAGCATAAGGGTATCGTTGTTTCCGTTTCCAATGGCGACACACTTTTCTTTACCCAGAGCCTCTATGAAGTCGGCTTTCTCCTGCGTATGGTCACTGCTTGAGATGACTTTGATCTTAACGTTGTAGTCCTCAAGCTCTTTTTGTACACTGCCGAAGGTGTCGGCAGTGATGACATGGATGGTGAAGTGTTGTTGTAGTGCTTGAAAGAGCGTTTTGACGCCGGGAAGGACTTTGCCGTCTTTTGCGATGGTACCGTTATAGTCACAGACAATGTCGCTAAGTGCATAGGTGTCCAAATTGGGTATGGATATGGTCATATTTTACTCCAATAGGGGTATAATCTTGCATAGTATAACCAAAAGGATGTTAACCATGGAAACCGTAAAACTGACAGAGTACAGCCACGGAGCGGGATGCGGCTGTAAAATTTCACCGATGCTGCTTGAGGAGATACTCGATACAACACGTGAAAACATTGTTTATCCGGAGCTTTTGGTGGGAAACGCCAACAAGGATGATGCCGCTGCATATGATTTGGGAAATGGTACATCCGTGCTTTCTACGACAGATTTCTTTATGCCGATCGTAGATGATCCGTTCACGTTTGGCAAGATTGCCGCGACCAATGCGCTCAGTGACATCTATGCCATGGGCGGCAAGCCTTTGATGGCCATTTCTATTTTCGGCTGGCCGATCGACAAACTCTCCGCCGAAGTGGGACGCGCGGTCATCGACGGTGGGCGTGCCGTATGCGAGGAGGCGGGTATTCCCCTTGCCGGCGGTCACTCCATCGACTCTCCGGAGCCTATTTTCGGGCTGGCAGCAACGGGACTGGTGGAGAATGCCAACCTGATGACCAATGACGGCGCTAAAGAAGGGTGTCTGCTCTTTTTGACCAAACCGCTTGGAATCGGTATTTTGACAACGGCACAAAAGCAGAAGAAGATCGCGCCGGGTGAGATCGATCCGGCAATTGAAGCCATGACGACACTGAACAAAGCGGGTGAAACATTTGCCGCACTCGACGGGGTGGTTGCCATGACCGACGTGACCGGGTTTGGTCTGTTGGGACACCTCAAAGAGCTCTGTGAGAGCAGTAACATCGGTGCGACAGTCTGGTTTGACAAAGTGCCGCTGCTGCCCAATGTCGAGAAGTATCGCCAGATGGGGTGTATCCCCGGCGGTGCAAAGAAAAACTTTGCCAGCTACGGAGAGAGCATCAGTGAAATGACGCAGCAGCAGCGCGAGATACTCTGCGATGCACAGACATCCGGCGGACTGCTTGTGGTAGTGACCAAAGAGGGAGTCGATGCCTTCCTTGATGCCGCTGCACAACAAGGACTCTCACTCGATCCGATCGGTGAGACCCATGCACAGGGCGAGAAGCTCATTGAGGTAGCGTAGTGCCGACACTGCCGCTGACAGACGACTTTAAGCAGATCGTGCTGAACAATACGCCTCTTATTGATGTGCGCGCACCCGTAGAGTTTGCCAGGGGAGCATTCCCCCATGCGGTGAATCTGCCATTGATGGAAGATGAAGAGCGCCAGCTGGTAGGCATTTGCTACAAGGAAAAAGGCAATGCCGAAGCGGTCAAACTGGGACATCGGCTCGTCAGCGGCAAGATTAGACAGGCGCGCATCGAGGCGTGGCGGCAGTTCATGCATGCCCACCCCGATGCAATGCTCTACTGTTTCAGAGGCGGACAGCGTTCACAGATCGCCCAGGAGTGGATTGCCCAGAGCGGAGAGGTTATTACCCGGATCAAAGGCGGTTACAAGGCGTTTCGGAACTACCTGATGGCAGAGACTGAAGCGTCCGTAAGCCGTTTTGAACCGATCATCCTCGGCGGCAGAACAGGATCCGGCAAGACGCTGCTGATCGAAACACTGAAGGGGGCGGTCGATCTGGAAGGGCTGGCGAACCATCGAGGCTCTTCCTTTGGACGCCATACCACTCCTCAGCCGACACAGATCGCCTTTGAGGATGCATTGGCGTATGACCTCATACAGAAACTCGAAGCGGGACACAGAAAACTTGTGTTCGAGGATGAAGGACGCAATATCGGGCGGCTTTACCTGCCTCAGACATTTAGCGACCATCTCGCAGCCGGAGCGCTTGTCATTCTGGAGACACCGATGTCTGAGCGTGTGGAGATCACCTTCGATGAATATGTACGCGAGGAGCAGCATGCGTTTGAAACAGATTTTGGCAAAGAGATTGGGATGCAAAAATGGCGTGAGGCGATACTCAATGCCATGAGCCGCATACAGAAACGTCTGGGCGGGCTGCGCTACAAAACACTTGTCGATATGTTTGAAAGTGCCTACAGAGAGCAGGAACGTTCAGGTTCGCTTGAAGCACATAAAGGATGGGTGGAGTATCTGCTTGGTGAGTATTACGATCCGATGTATGATTACCAGATAGCCAAACGAGAGGAGCTGATTGTTTTTAGAGGCGATCGTGCTGAAGTAGAATCGTTTCTTGCTGATCGTATGACCCAAATCTGATTTTGCTACAATAATGTTTTATAATTGAAGGTGATCGTATGTTAAAACAGTTTCAACAAAAACTCATTACACTGCTGCAGCTTCTGCTGGTGATTACTTTTATTGTTTTTGAAGAGCTCATATGGGAGCAGATCGCCTATCCGGTCTATCGTTATGTCCATTCCCTGCAAATCCTGCAGAAGGTGGAGCGGGTGCTTGGACGGGTAAACCGTTATGTGGTTTTGGTGATTTTCATTGTACTTCTTGGCAGTGTGGAACTTCTGGGTATGTATGCGGGGGTACTGTTTCTTGGCGGACACATCCTCAGCGGTCTGCTGCTTTATATCAGTAAAATTCCTATCGCCGCGTTTACCTTCTGGATGTTTCGTGTAACGGAAGAGAAACTGATGCGTTTTGGCTGGTTCAAATGGCTTTATGAGAGGCTCATGGGAGCGATTGGCTGGATCAAGTCTCTGGAGATATACAGAGGTACAATGGCACAGGTTCATACAACCAAAGAGCGTATTAAAATATGGATTCGAACGGTGAAGGCGCGCTACTTTTCCGGAGAATCCGCCTTTGTCAGCCGGCTCAAGCGTCTCTACCGTGGTATCAAACGCATACTCAAGAGATAGGCATGGGAAAACACCCGGTTTGGTTCTGGTCGTTTACGGCAGCGTTCATAGCAGCGGTGGTTCTGGTGCTGGAGGTGCCGTATCTGCATGACAGCGCAGCTGTATGGGCACAGCGTGCATATGTCTATTTAAAGGTCAACGCCGCTGCCATTTTTGCCGCTTTTTTCCTTGTTAAAGGCAAGTTCGTCCTCAAGCTCTTTTTACAAAAGATACTTTTCATCTCTGCGACCGGTCTTGGAAAGCGCTATCTTGTTGAACGGGTCTTTGCCTACCATTTCAAAAAACATTTTCTCGACCACATTAAAGGCGACCTTGTCAAACTCGCTGCCTATATCAAAAAGAACTTCATGCGTTTCCCCCTGACAAAAAAGATCGTTGCGGGGTTTGTGTTTTTGGGCTCACTGGGGTATGTAGGCAAGTTCATGGGATGGATGCTTGCGGTGAAGGTCTTTGTGGCGAAAATATGGAGCATCCTGCTGGCGGTGGTACTCAAAACAGGCAGTGCAGTGGTTTACTTTTTCACCGACTATATCTGGGGAAGCTGGCTGGCACCGATTGTTGAGGTGGTCATTTTCTCCTGGCTGCTGGAACTTCTGGAGAAAATCCCTTTTCTTACCTCTACCATACGGCGCCTCTACCGTGCTTCATTGGCACTGATACGGTGGATGGAAACGCACATAGGAAGTCTGCTGCACTATCCCATAAGACGTCTGCTGCGATGGCTGCTTAAACAGGTACGCGGCATGATCTATGCATTTATAGACTATAAACGGGTATCGGCGTGGCATCAGCTGCAGGAGCTTCGTGTATATGAGCCGAGTATCAGAGAGAGACTGGTTCAAAAACGCAAGCAATACAGGGCAAAGCGTACAAAGGTACGCCTTTCACGGTTTGCAAAGCGAAGAGTAAAGCAAAAAGAGAAGAAACTGGATCAGTAGGAGCGGTTTTTCATGGCTGTTTTGGCTTCTCTGTCAAGTGTTTTGGCTTTGAGATCCGCGCGTTTGTCGTACAGTTTTTTACCTTTGGCAATGGCGATACTGACCTTGGCGATGTTGCGTTCGTTGAAGTAGATCATCAGGGGAACAATGGTCAGTCCGTCTTTATGGACTTTGTTGTGGAGTTTGAGCAGCTCTTTTTTGTGCAGCAGCAGTTTGCGCGGGGTACGGCTGTCTCTGGCAAAGTGGCGGTTGGTGGTCTCCAGTTCGGCAATATGGGCATTCATAAGGTAGAGTTCACCCTTGATGAAACGGCAGAAGGCATCGTTGAGGTTGGCACGTTTGGCACGCAGTGCCTTTACCTCGCTTCCCTGCAGTACAATGCCCGCCTCAAACTTTTCGAGTATCTCATAATCGTGTCTGGCTTTTTTGTTCTGTGCGATGATGTTAATGCCCACAGTACCCCTTTTGAAATTTTGACAGAATTATACCATATAAGGTGACTATATATGACTTGGCAATATGTCAGCAAAATATCTGTAGAATATAACAAGTTCTGATTGAGTCCTTAAATTATTTGTAATAATGAGGGTAACAAGTGATGATTAAAGGAGCATACATGCAAAAATGGATACTGATAAGTTTTATCTGTGTGGTGACGATAACGATGGCTGCACCGTTGGGAAAAAAGTAGGAGTCGAACAAAAACTGTGAAGCGTGTCATCAGGATATTTCCAAGACATGAGAAACCTCCCGTCATGCACATTCACATTTCAGTAAAAATGATCTTTTCAGAAAATCACTCGAGCTTATGGTGCGAAAACATCCGACGATGATACTCGATGAGGTCAAGATAAAGTGTGCACAGTGCCACAATCCGCGACTGCTGAAGCAGAAAGTCAGTAATGAAGAGAAGGTAGGACTTTTGCTCGGAGACAGTAGTACAAAAAAAACTTTCCATTCGATGCTGGAGAATGTCACGATGAAAAACGGGATCAACTGTATGGTTTGTCACAATATTGATGAAATTCATTTGGACAAAGCAAAAGGATCCGGTGGCATGAAGAGTGTGAAGTTCGGCCCTCAGGGAACCATGTTCGGCCCTCAGGGAACCATGTTCGGCCCGTTCGCAGATGCGGTATCGCCTTACCACAAGACGGAGCAGCGCAGCCATTTTGTAGGAGATACGCCTACACTCTGTTTTGTCTGCCACTACAGTCAGAAAAATGACCATGGGTTGGAAGTCTATGCCACAGGTAAAGAATATGACAAGTTTAAGGTAGAAGAGGAAGGGTGTAAAAACTGCCACATGAGCGAACGCTTTAAAGGGGTTGCATCCAACTATGCACCGGCGGGAGGGGACCCCAAAGAGCGAATGGTCAGAAAGCACCGCTTTGCCAGTGTGGACAACAGCAATATACTCAATGATTATGTCGATGTCAAAGGCAGGAGTCAGGGGGACAAGTTTGTTCTGACAGTGACCAATCATGCGCCGCACAAAATATCAACGGGATATGGGCTCAGAGAGATTATTCTCAAGGTGACATTCCTTGACAAAAACGACAAGGAATTGGCACGAAAACGGTACGTACTCGGCAAAAAGTGGACAGATGAAGAGGGAAAACCGACCATACCGCACTTGGCGAAAAAACTTGTTAAAGATACATCGATGGCGGGCAAAAGTACCAATGCCTACAAGTTCCCTATTCCGCAAGGAGCGGTCTATGCGACTTACAGTTTTTCCTACCGCCTTGTCTCCGAAGGGCTTGCCAAAGAGATGGGTATTACCGATCCGTTCTTTTTGCGGGAGTATACTTTCTCCGAGATGCGGGTACATCTGTAAACGGAGAATAGGCGTATATTTGGCTAAAATCGGGTAAAATCGGAAAAAAATATGATGGAGCACTATGCAAGAGTCGGTCACTTCTCCCCTTGGCATCTTTGAACCTGTTGTACAAACAGCGATCAGCCGCTATACAAAGCGGCTTTTTTTCAAAAAGGGTGAAACCCTTTTCAGTGGTGATGAGCTGCTGTACTACTTCTATATTGTCGTTAGCGGCAAGGTCAAGAGCTACCAGCTCAACCTCGACAACGGCAAGGAGCAGACAATCTTCATCTTTAGAGAAGGCGATATGTTCGATACGATCGTACTGCTTGACGGAGAGCCGCATGATGTGATGTATGAAGCGCTTGAAGACTCCGAACTGCTGCAGCTTCCCATTGCAGAAGTGAGGGAGCTGCTGCGTACCAATGAAGCGTTTAACAGGATGTTTTTTCCTTACCTTGCCAAGCAGATGCGGCACATGGAGGAGCTGGCGACGGATCTTTCACTCTATTCTACCTCCGAGCGGCTCATCAAACTGCTGCTGCAAAACCTCGACCCCAACAACAGGCTCAAGTATAAACTTATTCAGGGGCTTTCGAATACCGAAATCGCCAAACTCATCGGTACGGTACGCCATGTGGTCGAACGCCACCTCAAAGCACTCAAGTCTGACGGTACCATCGCGACCAAAAACAAAGACGTGCAGATTCTCGATGCCAACAAACTGCTTGAGAAGATCAACCTTTTCTAACTTCTTTTTGCAAAATGCAACTTCAGTTGCATTGCGTGTTTGACTCTCCCCCCTATAATTTTTTCAGATTTAGCCTGTATGACTAAACACTAAAACCATGACATAAGGAGTCAACCATGAAAAAACTACTCTTATCGGCCATTGCAGCATCTCTGCTGCTCTCTACAGGTTCTGTTGCCAAAGAGCAGGCAGCCAAGAACGCGACTGTCGGCGAGGTGAACAAGATTGCCATTGCCAATGCCAAAGAAGATGCGCGAGACCATCAGGCAAAACTGGTCAAAGAAGCGATTGAATCATTGAAGTATGCACAGGATGCGGTGATTGCACTGGAGCATAAAGAGAACAAAAGAGCGACCGATTCGCTTGAGAAGGCGTTGGGTAAACTCGAAGTGATACTTGCGGCAAAAAATGCGCCAAAATTGCTTCCGATAGACAACATCATTCGTGTACAGGAGTTTGTCGGTACAGCAGATGATGTCGACAAGGCAGTCAAAACAGTCAAAGAGCTTTTGGATGACGGTAAAGTACAGGAGGCAAGAGCGCTGATGATACCGCTTGTAAGTGAAATTGACATGACTGTAGTCAATCTGCCTCTTGCATCTTACCCCGATGCCCTGAAACTGGCTGCGAAATACATTCATGACGGACAGCCTGACAAGGCAAAAGAGGTGCTTTACATCGCCCTGAGTACCTTTACACAGGTAACCCATATTGTACCGATTCCGCTGCTTGAGAGTACCGATCTGATTGCGGCGGCACAGCGTGTTGCCAAAGAGAATAAAGAGCAGGCACTCAAGTATCTCGATGCTGCTTCCGACGCGCTTGACGTTGCGGAGAAACTTGGGTATGTAAGTGAAAGTGCAACAACCTACAAGGTGCTGCATGACCAGATCAAAGCGGTGAAAAAAGAGATCAAAGGCAAGAACAAGGCTGAAAAACTCTTTGAAGAGCTGGCAGCAAAACTCAAAGAGTTCAAGTCTAAGATAGTTTCCGAGAAAAAATAGTGCAGATGCTACTTAGGTAGCATCGCTGTAGCGACTTTCTTGTTTATAATAAAACAAAAAAGAGGATGGAAACATCCAAAAGGAGTCAATCATGTTAGTGACACGATATAACCCATACAATGAAGTCAGAAGAGGTTTTGAACTGCTGAACAGTATGATGCAAAATCTCGATGCCACCGCAGAAGAGGGTGCCATCGCCTCTTTTGTGCCAAAGGTCAATACCCGTGAAGGCGATGATGCCTATTATGTCGAGATAGACCTGCCCGGTATCAAGAAAGAGGACATTGAGATTACAACGGAAGACAATGTTCTGACAATCTCGGGTGAGCGTAAAATGAAAGATGAGGTCAAGGAGAACGACTACTACAAAATCGAAAGTGCCTACGGCAAGTTTTCAAGAAGCTTTACACTGCCCGAGAAGGTGGATGTAGAGAAGATTGAGGCCGAAAGCAAGGACGGTGTACTTGAAGTGGTCATTCCCAAACTCAAAGAAGAAGAGAAAAAGCCTAAAAAGATTGAAATAAAATAAAATGAGAGGGCACAGGGGCTTTCCTCCCTCATTGATACGAATTCACATCACAACAGGAGGTGCAGCATGGATGTTGTAAAAACAGCAAAAGAGGTTGCAAATACAGTAGAGGAAAAAGTCGAAAAAGGCGTTGAGGTTGCAAAAGAGACCTTTGCCAATGTAGCGAGCCATCTTCCCTTTGCAAACCTTGCCAGAAAAGGAAGTGATGCATTCAGCATCGAGGTTGATCTTCCCGGAGTGAAAAAGGAAGATATTGAACTTCAGGTAGAGGACAACATTCTAACCGTCAAAGCGGTAAGAAAGATGAAAAACGAGGTCAAAAAAGAAGATTACTATCTGTGCGAAAGCAACTTCGGACTGATCTCAAGAAGTTTTGTCCTGCCTGAAGGGATAGACAAAGAGAAGATCAATGCCACCTATGAGGACGGCAGACTCTACATTACCCTTGAGAAGGAAGAATCACGCAAAGCCAAAAGCATTGCGGTAAAATAAGACTTCAGAGGATGCGGTTCATCCGCATCTTACCACGTCTATGCTACGATATGGAAAATCTTCACTGGATACTGCATGAATAAAATCATTCAAAGCAACTTTATTATGATGCTGCTTGGTATTACACTTTTTGTAGGAGGCTATTTCTTTTTACGACTGGCCTATCATATGTCTGACAAAATGCCTTTTACGCAGGAGATCATCCTGGTGATTCTGGGTACACTCGCGACCATACTCATTACGGCGATGCTGTTGAACAAACAGACCTCAGTCGAGCTTGAAAAAGAGCAGAGTATCAAATTTATTGAACTGAAAATGGAAGAGTACCGTGAACTTATCGATCGCATAGAATCGATCGTGATCCATCGGGAGATCAGTGAAAAAGAGTTGACACAGCTGCAGTTTCACAGCCATAAACTTGCCATTGTCGCCTCTCCCTCCGTGCTCAAGGAGTATCAGCATTTTTTACAGATTTTCCATCAATGCATCGGAAACGATAAACATGTCAGTGCTACCGACGAGGATTTGCTATCGGAAGCATTGGCACGCCTTACCGTACATATTCGTAAAGATCTCATCGGCGAGCTGGATGAACAGAGTACCGTCAGTGCCGCGCAGATTCGAAAACAGATTATGGCGAATGCAGCGGAGCTTTAGTCCTTTGGTTTGAAGAAGGTACTGCCACTGCCGCTGAAGAACCAGCCTTCGGGCGCGATTTCCTTTAGTTTCGGGTAGGCGATGCGTGCGGCGGCATAGAGGTCGTTGAGCAGGATGGGATCGTTTATAAGCTCAAGCAGGTCACGGCTTTTGTATCGTTCCCATCCTGTGAATGAGCAGGGGGTAATGTCGTTTAGCAGTTGGGCTTTAAAGGTTTTGTAGACGAGGGCTGTATCGCAGCCGATGTCAGGGGTAAAAAGCTCGAGCGGCAGCGTCTCTTCTTCGAAAGGTTCGACGACTTCTCCAAATCCGGAGACATTGGCACTGGGGTAGTTGTAGATGAAAAACGGTACATCGGCACCGATGGTACTGCCCAGCTGTGCCAGTGTATCGAGTGGTATCTTGAGGTTGCATACCTCATTGCACAGCCGCATAAAAGCCGCAGCATCCGAACTCCCTCCGCCCAGCCCCGCCTGTGAAGGAATGCGTTTGGTCACGACTACCTTATGGTTGTAAAAAAAATGCAGCAGCAGCGGATTTTCAATATGGTTGTTGAGTGTGACAAAGGCTTTGTAGATGGTGTTGGAACTCCTCTCTACCCCTTCGCATCCTTCAATGGTAAAGTGGTCGAACGCTCCGGGAACAAAGGCAATCGTATCGTAGAGTGATTCTACACGCATGAAGCGTGAGAGCAGTGTATGATACATCTGCCCGTTCTCATGCTCTTTGAGTCCGGTGATCTTGAGGAAGATATTGACTTTGGCATGGGCGTTTATTTGCATGGGGATACCTCCCCATGCAGGAATGAGGAATGGGGAATGAGGAATGGGGAATGGCTGTATGCATTACCGGGCAATATTTTAAGTTGATATATCATTGAGGCTCCTTGAACTTTTCCAGCCGGTTTAGTTTATAGATGATTTGACCTTCATGGATCTCTATAATACTGAAAAAGTTTTCTGTTTCAACAAGATAAGTACCGTCTGCTTTGGTCTCGAAATAGTCCAGAGAGAGTTTTTTGCCCAATTCGAGGTGGCTATCATCCCCGGTGTAGGTGTTCCTCGGGATGTTGAGATAGTTGAATGGATTCAGCGCCTTTTCATTCTCATAGTAGAATTTCCCCTCATGGATACGGTGCAAAGAGGAGAGTGTGGCATCGAGACCCAGTTTGTCGGCGATCATAGCACCGAGACTGCGAATGTAGGTGCCTTCACTTACTGTAGCTTCAAAGTGGACAAAAGGGTGGTTGTAGGAGAGAAGTTTGATCGAATGGATCGTCGAGGTAATTTGTTTCAGTGTTATCTCTTTGCCCTCTCTTGCCAGATCGTAGGCACGTTTGCCGCCAACTTTTTTGGCGGAATATTTGGGCGGGTAGTAGGTCAGCTTCCCCTCAAGTGATGAAAGTACCTCTTTCAGCAGCGTTTCATCTACCTCAGGTACCTCAGTAATGCTGTCGACATTCTCAATGTCCAGGCTGGGAGAGTTGGCACCCAGCCAGAGTGTCGCTCTGTAGCTTTTGGGGGTTTTGTCAAGGTACTGAAAAAGTTTGGTGTACTGTCCTGTGGCGACGATGAGACAGCCTGTGGCAAACGGATCAAGTGTACCGGAGAAACCGACCTTTTTGGTGTTGTACTTGCGTTTGACATACCCCATGTAGCTGTTGGAGCTTTTAAAGATCGGTTTGTCGACGACGAATAAGCGATTCAAATTTTTATCCTGTAGGGTGCGTAATTACACACCTTTTGTTACGCCTTGTGGTGCGTAGTTACGCACCCTATAGTTATACAGGCTGTACAAAAGAACTCAATATCTCTTTTTTGTTGCCGCCGAAATTGATGAGGAGTTTGTACTCCTTGCCTGATTTGTTGGCTGCCTGTACACGTCCGATACCGAAAATCTTGTGTTTGACAAGGTCGCCTTTTTTGTAGGCAGCCTGTTTGGTGATCTTGAGAGAGGCATCCTGTATGAGCCCCGCTTCACCGAGGAAACGGCTTTTGTCGATCATCTTACGGCGGCCTTTGTAGAAGCGGCTGTCGACGTAACAGAGGGTAAGGTCATTTTTGGCACGGGTGATGGCGACATAGCCCAGCCGGCGCTCCTCTTCCATATTGCATCCCTCGCCAAGCAGCGGGAAGAACTCCTCCTCCATACCGATCACAAAGAGATGTTCAAACTCCAAACCTTTGGCGGCATGGATACTCATGATGGTGATGGCATCCTCTTCTATCTGGTCCTGATCACTCTGTAGCGAGATGTCATTGAGGAATGTATCGAGGGTAAGGTCGGGGTTTTTGCTGACGGCATCTCTGAAGTATCCGTAGAATTCGTCGATGTTCATGATGCGTTCAAATCCGTCGACCATGCCGGCATAGTGGTCTTTGAGTTTGATACGCTCTTCAAAGAGTGTGATGAAATTCGCAAGGTTGTTTTCAATCTCATCCTGGAGCAGTCTAATATCGCTGACAAGTGCGGCAAGGGCAGTGGCGACTTTCTTGCTCAGTACCATCGGCTGAGTACCCTTTACACTCTGTTCGATATACTCGTAGAGGGAACATCCTGCATCGAAGGCGGCCTTCTGGAGTTTTTCAATGGAGGCTTTGCCGATACCGCGTTTGGGTTTGTTGATAATGCGTAGCAGAGAAAAGTCGTCATGCGGATTGGCAAGCACACGGAAATAGGAGATGATGTCTTTGATTTCGGCACGTTCATAGAAGCGCATACCGCCGATGAGTTTGAAGTTGAGGCCCTCTTTTGTAAAGCCCTCTTCGAGTGAACGTGAAAGCGCATTGATGCGGTAAAGTACGGCGATCTCATCGGGATCGGTACCACTTTCGAGAAGTTTTTTGATCTCGTGTACGATTGCCTTTGCCTCCATCGATTCATCCAGAGAGTGTAGGAGTTTGACCTCCGGGCCGTCACCCTTGGCAGAGTGCAGTTTTTTGCCAAGGCGCTGGGAGTTGTGCTCTATGAGTGCATTGGCAGCTTTGAGGATCGGCTCGGTAGAACGGTAGTTTGTTTCGAGTTTGACTGTTTTGCATTCCTTGAAATTGTCTGCAAATTCGAGAATATTGCGGATATTTGCGCCACGCCACCCATAGATACTCTGGTCATCATCACCGACGACACAGAGGTTTTCATGTTCGCTTGCAAGCAGTTCGAGCAGTCTGAACTGGAGTTCGTTGGTGTCCTGATACTCATCGACCATAATGTATTTGTAGCGGTTACTGGTTTCTTTTCTGAGGGCACCGTCCGAGGATAGTATCTGGTAGGTCAGCATCAGCAGGTCGTCGAAATCTACCAGGTTGTTCTCGACGATGTTCGCCTGATATTTTTCGTAGATGGATGCGACCTTCTTGTAGTCTGGAAGTTCCGCTTTTTCAATGACAACTTCCGGAGTGAGCAGTGTATTTTTGTATTTGGATATCTCAGAGGCGATGAAGGAGAGGTTGAGGTCTACCTTGAGCTCTTTGGCAATACTGCGCAAGAGCCGTTTTTTATCGTCACTGTCGATGATGACAAAGCGGTTGTCACGTCCTAGTTTTTCAATATGAAATTTTAGAAACAGCAGCCCAAACTTGTGAAAGGTGCATAGCAGCGGAGGGTAGGAGACTTTGCTCGGCATGAGTCTAAGAGCCCGCTCACGCATTTCCGCAGCAGCTTTGTTGGTAAAGGTGAGTGTCAGGGTATTGACCGGATCGATACCTACTTCTCCTACAAGATAGGCCAGACGGGTGGTCAGTGTTTTTGTTTTGCCGCTTCCCGCACCTGCAAGAATAAGCATGGCGCCATCAATATGTTCGACCGCTTCTCTTTGGGAAGGGTTGAGTGTGTTGAGTATCGATTCCATAGATAATACATGCTCCTTAATTCTATTATTATAACTAGATTTGGGTTAAAGCTTCTGCCCTGTATAAGTATTAAGAATAAAGTTTAAATAGATAAGACCAGATTATGATATTTTAAGTATAATTTGATATAATACCAATAGTTAAATATTATTATGTATAGCATACGAAGGATAGATAATGTTAAAAGATTTTGTCAAACTGGAAACATTTTTGACCGTAGCACGTGAGAGAAGTTTTTCCAAAGCGTCAGCGAAGCTCGGTATTTCCCAGCCGGCCGTTACACAGCAGATCAAATTCATCGAGAAGTATCTGGGTGTAAAGATCATCGAACGTAAAAAGAACGGTATTAAACTCACTGCAGAAGGGGAAGAGCTCTACAAAATTACAACGCGTTTGGAAAAAGAGATCCATGTAGCGGAAAAAGATGTATTGAAAATCATCAATAAAGAGATGACTTTCCGTCTGGGCGCTTCCTATACCATAGGGACCTATATTATTCCGGGTGAGTGTC
>JAUUDF010000016.1 GCA_030826885.1 Sulfurovum sp.
GTATTGACGGCAGTATGGCTATTTCTCCGCACTTTTTTCTCGATGACGGCAGTCGTGTCATGAAAAAATAGCTTTTGCCGCTTCTTTATGCTATAATTTTCTATAACAGCAAAACATATGTACAGTGTATGAATGAAAGGATATATAGTGCAGCGAGAATTACGTAAAGCGTTTACAATGCTGGAGCTTGTATTTGTGATTGTGGTCATTGGCATTTTATCGGCAATAGCCATACCAAGATTCAGTGATACGGCAGATACCGCCTATCTGACAAAGGCACAGTCTGAGTTGGCCTCTGTACGCAGTGCCCTGGCGACAGAGAGGCAGCGGCGTATTTTAAGAGGTGATACGAGTACGATACTCAGTCTCAGTTGTGCTGCATCGTCATGTCCCGCCACCCCTACCAATGCTTTCGATCATTTTTCTCCCGATAATGACGGGAACTATACTCGCGTTGTGGATTACCCAATTCCCAAATGTAGTAATGGCACACAAAAAGCTTGCTGGGATGTAGGAACAACGGGAGGGAAGAGAACCTATACTTACAGGTTTGTCGATACCGGAAGTGCAGTATTTGTGTTGGATAAGAATCGTTTGGATTGTCAGGCGGGGGATGAAACAGACTGTGAAAAAATTACCCGCTAAAGGCTACTAAAAAAGAGTGTTGAAATATTATCAAATAACACTTCTACGCTCTAGTGCCCCCGTGCTTACTTACCATTGTAATGACACATTACAATGTGGCGATGTTGTGGAGGTACCGCTTAAATCTGCCAGGAAAGAGGCAGTTGTACTTCAGGAAGTTTCCAAACCTGCATTCAAAACTGAAGCGGTCAGTAGAAGTTTTGGAAAGTACTATACGCCTGTACAAACGGAAATAGCCAAATTCATTGCCGAGTACTACTTCTCCTCCTTTTCCGAAGCCATCTCACTGTTTTTGCCCTACGGGACAAAAAGTGTTCAGCGTTCAGAGTTTAGCGTTAAGGAGGATGCAGTGAGGCGGCCTGTGTTGAATGAGGCGCAGCAACAGGCTTATGAAGCACTTCTTTCCAAAGAAAAAGCATTGTTATTCGGAGTTACAGGTGCAGGAAAAACGGAAATATTCATTGCCATGATGGCAAAGATGCTCGAAGAGGGAAAAACCTCCATCTTCCTGATGCCGGAAATTTCTCTTACGCCGCAAATGGAAAAACGGCTGAAGGTCTATTTTGGCGACAGTGTGGCGATGTGGCATTCGAAAATTACCAAGAAGAAGAAAGAAGAGATTCTTGAGGGTATTGAAGCGGGGCGCATACGCATTGTCGCCGGGGCGCGTTCGGCACTCTTTGTACCGCTGCGTGATCTTGGGCTGATCATCGTCGATGAGGAGCATGATGACAGCTACAAAGCACAGACCAGACCCCGTTACCATGCACGCGATGTGGCAGTGCTGATGGGGAAGAAGATGAACGCGAAGGTCGTACTTGCCTCGGCTACCCCCAGTACGACCAGCTACCACAAATACGATATTGTAAGGGTTTCCGAGCCTTATGTAAAAAGGGCAAAGAGGTATCGTTTCGTGCAGGGAGACAGCATCAATGCTCCCATCATCTATGCGCTTAGAGAACATTATGAAGAGGGTGGGCAGTCGCTGCTCTTTTTGCCCACACGGGGTAACTTCAAATACCTCTACTGCCAAAAGTGCGGAAAAACGCATACCTGTCCGTTTTGTTCGGTAGGGATGGCGCTGCACCGCAGGCACCGCCACCTCAAATGCCACTACTGTAACTACACCGAAGCCATCCGTGAGAGTTGTGCGCACTGCGGTCATACACCCCTAAGCAGTGAGCGTATCGGTACGCAGGAAGCAATGGAGCTCATAGCGGAGAGCATCGAGGGTATTCGCATCGAACAGTTCGACAAGGACAGCATTACCACTGCCAACAAACTGGTTAAGGCGCTTAAGCGTTTTGAGAGTGGAGAGAGCAACCTGCTGCTAGGTACTCAGATGCTCAGCAAAGGGCATGACTACCCCAACATTACACTTGCCGTCATCATGGGACTTGACCACATCATGGGGATGGCGGACTACCGCTCCCGTGAACGCGCCATGAGCCTGCTTTTTCAGATTGCTGGACGAAGCGGACGCGCCAAAGAAGCAGAAGTGCTCATTCAAACGGCAGACCCGGCGCAGTTTGAGCCCTATTTGGGAGACTATGAGTCGTTTCTCAAAGACGAGCTGCTTTTTTTGGAGATTGCCCAGTACCCTCCGTTTGTTTCGTTGGCACGTCTCCTCATTGCCCATAAAGATGAATCCAAAGCCTCCAAAATCACCATGGATACTGTCGGCAAACTCAAAGCGTTCGATGATGTGGAGATTGTCGGACACGGCAAGGCACCCATCGAACGCATTGCCAACAAATGGCGTTTTCAGATACTGCTGCGTGCCAAGAGTAGAGTACCCCTGCTCAAAGCCCTGCATACAGTGGACCGTCGTGAAATAGAGATCGATATGGATCCAGTCGAATTTTCTTGAAAATTCGAAGTGAAAAATTAAGAGTGAAAAATTAAGAGTGAAGAATGAAGAGTTGTGGTATGCTTTTCTTACGAAAATCGATGATTAAAATGGATTTAGAATGAGTGTATTGGAACATAAAAGTTATGATTTTTCTATACGAATCATTAAGTGTAGTGAATATTTACAACGGGATAAAAAAGAGTTTATTTTAAGCAAACAGCTTATACGTTCGGGTACAGCAATTGGTGCATTAGTAGCTGAGGGTAAATATGCGCAATCAAAATCTGATTTTATCAATAAACTTTCCATCTCACTGAAAGAAGCAAACGAGACAAAATATTGGTTGCATTTGTTGTACGATTGTAGTTATCTTCAGGAAAAATTGGCTATAAGTTTACTAAATGATGTAGAAAGTTTAATCAAAATTTTGGCATCGAGTATTAAGACTGCAAAAGAGAACAATCATGACAAATAAAATAAAAGTTTTGCAAAGCAAAACAAACCGACACTCTTCACTCTTCACTCTTCACTCTTCACTTATTTCAATGGATGTTCAATGAAAGAGAGATTCCCCACCAAAAAAATCTACGTCGGAGATGTCCCTGTCGGCGGTGATGCACCGATCTCTGTACAGTCGATGACCTATAGTGACACACATAATGTCGCGGAGACTGTCGAGCAGATCAACCGTCTGCATTTCGCCGGCGCCGATATGGTGCGTGTGGCGGTACCGGAGATGGAGGATGCGCTCGCACTAAAGGCGATCAAAGAGCAGATCTCCCTGCCGTTGATCGCCGATATTCACTTCAACTACAAGCTCGCACTGGAGGCTGCGAAGTGGGTCGACTGTATCCGTTTCAATCCGGGAAACATCGGAGAGAAGAACCGTATCAAAGAGATCGTCAAGGCATGCCAGGAGCGTAACCTGCCGATTCGCGTAGGTGTTAATGCAGGAAGTCTTGAGAAGGAGTTTGAGGACCGTTACGGCGCGACGGCAGAGGGGATGGTCGCCTCTGCGGAGTACAATATCAAGTTTCTCGAAGACCTTGGCTTTACCGATATCAAAGTCTCACTCAAAGCGAGTGATGTGGACAGAACGGTAGAGGCGTATCGTATGCTGCGTCCGAAAAACGACTATCCGTTTCATCTGGGGGTGACCGAAGCGGGTACGATCTTTCATGCGACCGTGAAATCTGCGATCGGACTGGGTGCACTGCTGCTTGACGGCATTGGAGATACGATGCGTGTCTCGATCACCGGAGAGCTCGAAGAGGAGATCAAAGTAGCCAAAGCGATCCTCAAAGACAGCGGCCGCGTACAGGAGGGACTCAATATCATCTCCTGTCCTACCTGCGGGCGTATCGAAGCTGATCTGGTCAGCGCCGTTGCTGAGGTGGAAAAGCGCACGGCACACATCAAAACTCCGATGGATGTCTCAGTCATGGGCTGTGTGGTCAATGCCATCGGTGAAGCCAAGCATGCCGATGTCGCCATCGCCTACGGCAAAGGGGCAGGACTGATCATGGTCAAAGGCGAAGTGGTCGCACGACTGCCAGAGGGTGAACTGGTAGAGCGCTTCGTGCAGGAAGTGGAGAAGTTTGCAGAAGATAACGCTTAGTGAAGAACTAAGAGTGAAGAATGAAGAGTTGTGGTATGCTTTTCTTTAAAAGAAAAGCTATGAATGACGAGGGGAAAATGAAAAAATATGATATGAAAAAAGCATTGCACAGCAATGTAAACCAACACTCTTCACTCTTCACTTTTCACTTTTCACTTTGTCCATCAAAGGTATTTTGATGGACAACATGTACAACCTCAACATCGAGCGTGCCGTACTTTCTGTGATAATCTTCGATCCGGAGACCTATGAAGAGATTGCATCCAAGCTAAACGCACAGGATTTCTATCTGCCGTTTCACCAGTATGTCTTTATGGCAATGGAGGAGCTTAGCCGGGAAGAGAAGCCTATTGACGAGGAGTTTTTACGGTCCAAACTGCAGGGAATGGGCAAGTTCGATGAAGTGGCGATGCTGGAGATGCTTTCTGCCAACCCCATCTCCAACACGCAAGCGTATATTGCCGAAATAAAAGCCAAGTCTGCCAAGCGTGCACTCGCCACGCTGGCGACGGAAATCAAGAAGGTAACCATTGAAGATGATCTTCCCGCTGAGGATGTGATGAACCTGGTGGAGAAGAAGCTCTACGAGATCACGCAGAACAATACCAATGAGGATTTCAGGGAATCAAAAGAGATTACCATTTCGATGATGGAGGAGATCAACCGGCTCAAAGCGCTTGGAAACTCCAAGCTTATCGGTACAGACACAGGCTTCAAGAACCTCAATGAAAGAACTTCCGGGTTTGGAAAAGGAGATCTGGTCATTGTTGCCGCACGTCCTGCAATGGGAAAGACGGCTTTGGTGCTCAATATGGCGCTCAAAGCCATAGAGAGAGGTGAAGGGGTGGCCTTTTTCTCCTTGGAAATGCCCGCGGAGCAGTTGATGCTCAGAATGCTGGCTGCCAAGACCTCCATCCCGCTGCAGCAGCTGCGTGTGGGGGACCTTACCGATGAGCAGTGGGGGCAGCTCTCTTCCGCAACCGATGATCTGGCACACAAAAAGCTCTTTGTTGATGATGGCGGATATGCAACGATCCACCACGTTCGCAGTAAGCTGCGCAAGCTCAAGACTCAGCATCCCGAGATCAGTATGGCGATCATCGACTACCTGCAGCTGATGAGCGGTGAGGGGCGTGAGGGCAGACAGCAGGAGATTTCGGAGATCAGCCGGGGGCTCAAGCAGCTTGCCAGAGAGTTGCAGATACCCATTTTGGCACTCTCGCAGCTCAACCGTAGTCTCGAGAGCCGTGACAACAAGCGCCCGATGCTCTCCGACCTAAGGGAATCCGGGGCGATTGAACAGGATGCCGATATTATTCTCTTTGTCTATCGTGGGGTAGTCTACAAGATAAACGAGATGAAAGAGAAGCTTGAAAAAGCCAAAACTGACGGCAATGCGGACAAGGTCAGTGAGTACCAGAAGAAGTATGACGAACTGCTGCGCAACAATGAAGAGGAGACAGAGCTGATTATAGGCAAGCAGCGTAACGGACCTACAGGAACGGTTGATCTTGTCTTTCAGAAACGCTTTACCCGTTTTATTGATGCTGTCCACTCACCGGCATTTGAAGTGGTGTATGAAGATGGGGATATCCCTGCCAACACAGGCAACATTGAGCTTCCGCCAATTTAGGATATGAGCGTATGCCCGGCATGGCACTGGAGAAGCCGCATCTTTTTGAAAATACAAAAGAGTTTATCCTCTTTCTTCTGTTTTGTGCCATACTGCTGCTGATACATCTTGGTTGGAAGTATACTCACTATCGTGACTTTGTCTCCAAACCGTTCTACTATACCTACGCAGATGTAGAGCATGCTTATTTCAAGCACAAGAGCAACTACAGCTATCAGGTACTTAAGGTAGTAGACGACGAGGGGAGACACTTTTATACCACGACCCACAGAAAGGAGCCGCTTGAGGGCAAACGGCTCCGCTTGCAGCTTTTTCCCGATGAACGTATCGGATTTTGGGACTATGCGGGTACATTTTATGTCAAAAGCCGCATAAAGAAGATTCTGGCTTCCGGTCACATACTCAAAGAGAGGCTTTATCATGCAGTTGAAAAACAGCATGCATCTTCGCAGGTAGGGTCATTTTACAAGGCCATATTCTTCGCGGCACCAATTTCCAAACCGCTTAGAGAACAGATTGCCGGACTTGGAGTCAGTCATCTGGTGGCACTGAGCGGATTTCATCTGGGGATTCTCTGGGCACTGCTTTATGGAGGATTGCTGATACTCTACAAACCGTTGCAGCAGCGCTATTTTCCGCACAGGTTCGCATTGGTCGATCTGGGAGTCGTAGTGTTGATACTGCTTGGTGTGTATGTCTGGTTTACAGGGGCACCACCTTCACTGCTGAGAGCCTATGGGATGATTTCACTGGGATGGCTTGCGCTCATTTTGGGTGTGGCTCTGCTCGATATACAGCTGCTTTTTGCCGTTATTGCACTGTTGTTGGTACTTTTTCCTTCACTTTTGGTCTCAATGGGATTCTGGTTTTCTGTAGCCGGCGTATTTTACATCTATCTGCTGTTGCGTTATACGAAGCGATGGCATTGGGTTATTGTCACTTTTCTTGTTATCCCCATAGGTATCTTCATATTGATGCTGCCCATCGTGCACAGTATCTTCCCGGTGACAACACCCTGTCAACTCCTCTCACCACTGTTGTCACTGCTCTTTGTTCCTTTCTACCCGGCAGCGATGGTACTCCACCTTGTCGGTGCAGGTGAACTGTTGGACATACCGTTGCTGCAACTTCTTTCTTTCTCGTGTAAAAACAGTGAACATTTGCTGCCTTTATGGGCTTTTGCAGTGTATGTCGGGCTTTCATTTTCGGCAATACGCTACCGTTTGGCATTGTATGTTTTGAGTGCAGTTGCCTTGGGGTATGGGGCGTACCTGTTCATTTGAAAAGAGTAGGTTCAGACTCTCAGTCATATAGCATCGATCTCTTCTTCTTTGTTCAGCAGATAGCAAAACCTAAGCCCGTGCAGAAAGATCGCCCAGGAGATGTAAATCCAGAGCAGGAAAAAGAGTACCGTAGAGATGCTGCCGTAGATGGAGGTGTAGGTTTTATTGTGCAGTACATAGAAGACAAAGCCGCTTTTGCCCAGATACCAGATGAGTGAAGCAATAAAAGAGCTGACAAGTGCTGCACGCTTTTTGATACGTGTGTTGGCAGAGAGCTGGTAGGCGATGTAAAAGGCGATCCAGACGATGAGATAGGGGATGATGGCATAGAGGCGTATCATGCTTGTCAGGCTGCTTTGGTCAAGGTAGTGCTGAATGAAAGAGGAGAGATAGAAGGAGGCGCCTATGATGGTTGGCAGCAGTACAATGAGTATGAGGTAGGTTTTGATGCTTTTGATTACTCCGCGTTCGGGCAGTTCGAAAATGTCATTGACTATGTAGTCGTAGCTTTTGAAAAACATGATAGCCGCGAACGTGACATAGAATGCACCGACAAGACCAAGTTTGTCCGAGTTGGCAATGAAGGTATTGAGATAGCGCATAATCTCTTTGGACTGCGTTGGCATGAGATTGGTGAAAATGATCTGTTCAACCTTGTCATAGACTTCCTGAAAGAGCGGCAGTGTGGTAAAGACAGAAAGAAAAATGACAAGAAGAGGAATAATGGAGAATATGGTGTTCCAGCTCAGACTCGATGCATAGTAGCCAAGCCTGTCATCAAAGAGGTCTTTGAAGAAATCTTTGACAAACAGGTAGTATTCATACAGCAGTGCACGTTTTGCCAACGTGACCTCCTTTTCTTGCTTTATAGGCCCATTTTTCCCGGATTGAGTATGCCGTTTGGATCGAATGCCTTTTTGATGTCTTTAAAGAGTTGAAGCTCGGCATCATTGAACGCAATGTGCATAAACGGTGCCTTGGAGGTACCAATACCGTGTTCCCCGCTGAGTGTACCGCCCATTTCTACGACCATTTCGAATATCTCCTCAATGGCCTGATGCCCCTCTTCAAGCTGCTTTTCATCTGAACCGTCCACCATAACGTTGACATGAATGTTCCCGTCTCCCGCATGGCCGAAACAGGGAACCTTGAAGCCGTATTTTGCTCCAATGGTATAGATGTTCGTCAATGCTTCAGGCAGCATACTTCTTGGTACGGAGATATCCTCATTGAGTTTTTTGCTGCCGTAGATGGTAATGGAAGGCGAAGCGTTGCGTCTGGCGAACCAGAGCTTGTCTCTCTCTTCGTCGGTATGGGCGACAACGAAGTCCTGTGCACCGTTCTCTTTAAAGGACTGTTCGAGAATATCGAGCTGAAACGCTACCTCTTCGGGAACGTTCCCGTCCACATCGCCAATGAGCAGTGCCCCTGCATTTTCGGGCAGTTCGACACCAAGCTTCTCTTTGAGCGCTTGTATGACCAGCGCGTCCATGAACTCCATGGCAACAGGGTTCGCGCCGCCGGCCAGTGATTTGAAGACGGCATTCATGGCATTTTCGACAGAGGGAAAAACACCCATGTAGGCTTTGCGGTATTTGGGTTTTGGCAGCAGTTTGACCGTAATTTCGGTAATGACTGCCAGTGTACCCTCGGATGCGGTCAGAATACCGGCGATGTTGTAACCGGCAACATCCTTGATGGTGCGTTTACCCGCACGGATAATGTCACCGTTGGCACGAACCGCCCGCAGTGCCATGACGTAGTCTTTGGTAATGCCGTACTTTGCCGCACGCATACCTCCCGCGTTTTCACTGACATTGCCGCCAATGGTAGAGTACTCTTCGCTCGCGGGATCGGGCGGATAGAAGAGTCCTACCTCTTCTACCGCTTTTTGCAGGTCCATATTGATCACTCCCGGCTGGACGACGGCGACCATATTCTCCATGTCGATCTCAAGGATCTTGTTCATGTGCTTTTCCATGGCCAGGGTAATGCCGCCGTTCGTTGGCAGTGCACCGCCTGTAAAGCCGCTGCCCGCACCGCGCGGTGTGATGACAATACCATGGTGGTTGCAGTAGGTTAAAATACGGCTGACATCCTCTTCGTTGCGGGGGAAGACAACTGCATCCGGTTCGTAACGCGTGCGGGTTGCATCGTAGCTGTAGGCGATCATGTGGGCTTTGTCACTGTAGACGTTCTCTTTGCCTACAAGGTCTTCAAGGGCTTTGATATGTTTTGCTTCCAACACTAGAATCTCTCCATACTTTTGTAGTAGTCACCTTTTCCGCTATCGGAGAAGATGCCGGTTTTAAAGGTATCGAAACGCATATAGAACGGGTACTGCGCTTTTGCGGGTGTATGTTTGAAGGATTTTTTCCCCACAATTCTGCCGGAGATGGGGTCAAGCAGCACGGCACTGTTGCGTTTGACAAGATAGACAAGCCCTACCTGATACTCTCTGGCAAATTGCAAAAGGTTTTCGCGAGTGGGGTAGGCATCACCCCGGGTGGAAAGGAACATGGCAAAGAGATCGGGGTGTATCCAGTGTTTTTTGGTATGGTCGGTGATTTTGGCGTAGGTCTCGGCATCGGGAGCAAGAAGCAGCACAGTATCGTACAGGTAGCCGCCAAGTACCTTGTCTCCCCTTGCCAATGGTGTTTTGATGCTTGGGAGTTCGTCGTGGTGGATGATCTCTTTGAGGACAAGTTGGGCACTGCCGTCAGCAGCACTCTGTGCGATGTAGCCGGTAACGGCTTCAAGCTGATTCCCGAAGTTGTGGATGACAATGCCGCTCATACCGGTGACAGGGAAGGGTCTGTTGAGTTTAATATGGGTACCGTCCGAGCTGACGACAGTTCTCTGTACCGAAGCAGGGAAGAAGCCTGCCACAAGGGAAACCGAGAGGAAAACAATCAGCATGAAGGCAGTGGGTGCAATGCGTTGCATGACAATCCTTTGTGTATGTATTGCTCTGATTATACAAACAAAAGAGTAAAAGTTGAATGAGATTCGGATTAATCTATTTGCGTTATAATATCTGCTACCAAAACGAGGGGTCGGCACAGCCATATGAGAATATTTTTTGTAAGTCTGCTCTGCATGAGCTGGCTGTTGGGTATGCATGTAGAGTATTTGAAGTGGCAAAAGGGAGAGACCTTTTCCGACTATCTTCAGGAGAGAAACATCTCTGCGTCCGTGCTTGACTCCATCTCCAAAGAAGACCAAAAATTCCTTTCGGAAATACGCAGCGACTACAGGTTTTTTGAACTGAGAGATGATAACGGAACACTCGATCAGGCACTGATCCCTCTAAGTAAAGAGATGCAGATACACCTTTTTCAAAAAGAAGATGGCGAGTACGGTTTCGATATTGTTCCCATCGCCTATAAAGAAGAACCCTTTTTCGGTAAAGTGGTCATTACCTCCAACCCCTACAAGGATGCGCTCAAAGCGACAGGCTACCCAAAAGTGGCAGAACGCCTGAGCATGGCACTAAAAGGTACAGTAGATACCAGCAGGTTGCACAAAGAGGATGAGATCGACTTTTATTATACCCAGAGAACGCGTCTTGGTATGGTCTTCACATCGCCGATGATACGCATGGTAAGGGTGCATTCTGGTAAGAAAGAGAAGTTCATCTATGCGGATGAGGATGGGTACGGATATGACGAGATAGGCAAAAAAGTTGCCTATACGGTCACCGGAAAGAAAAAAGTGGTCTATACCAAGCGTGTTAAGAGCAGACACTCGAAAGGAAGCCGGTTTGGCATGCCTTTGCGTCGTATCAGGGTCACTTCAAGCTTCTCGTACCGTAGGTGGCACCCCATTCTTCACCGATACCGCCCCCACCATGGCACGGACTTTGGGGCAAGAAGAGGTACACCGCTCTTGGCGGTCAATGACGGGAAGATTATCTATGCCGGATGGATGCGCGGCTATGGACGGGTAGTGAAGATTAAACATGCCGGAGGGTATGTGTCTCTCTACGCACACCAGAGTCGCATACGGGTCAAGCGCGGTCAGTATGTCAAAAAAGGGCAGATTATCGGCTATGTCGGTAGCAGTGGACGCAGTACCGGGCCACATTTGCATTTTGGACTGATGAAGAACGGACGATGGATAGACCCGATGAAGGTACTGCGTAAAAAATCGGTCAGCAGCCATTCGGTATTGAAAAAGTTCACAAAATATGAAACGGTTAAAACAAAGAAGTATAGAAAGGTTGAGATCAAAGGGGCGGAGGAGAACAAAAAGAGACTCGAAGCCTACCTGATGGATGATGCACCATCCTACATATGGAAAAAAGAGCGTTTCGAGGGAAAACTGCAGGATGAGGAGGTACTCGAAGATGCAGAGTGATGTAACACATTTTATACTCGAACCGCTGCACGATCCGCACTTCATACGTACAGCGCTTGCACGCTATGAACAAAACGGCATACCCAAAAGCTGGGAGATCGTCGAGGCGCATGACAGTGTGGCGATTTTGATCTATCATGTGCAAAAAGAGGTATTCGTTCTTGTCAAGCAGTTTAGACCGGCAGTCTATTTGAACAATAACGACGGGCATACGGTCGAGCTGTGTGCCGGTATTGTAGACAAAGATATGCCGCTGGTACAGATAGCGGTAGAGGAGATAGAGGAGGAGTGCGGCTATTCCGTACCGTTGGAAGCAATGGAGCGGGTTACGGCATTTCATACCTCGGTCGGGTTCGCCGGCAGTCGTCAGACACTCTATTACGCCGAAGTGGAGGAAAGTATGCATACCGGAGAGGGTGGCGGTATAGAGGGTGAGCTCATTGAGGTTCTTGAGGTGAGTATGTCCGAGATGGAAACACTCATATTTGATGAGTCTATCGCCAAAACCCCCGGGCTTATGTTTGCATTTATGTGGTGGAAGAACAGATATAAGGGGTAGATGGCAAAAGCGTGCTTATTTTTCCTCTTTTGCCTGCTTGTATGCTGCGTAGTAGGTGCTCCCGTCAGCAAAGGTGTTGACGGTCAGTTTTGAGAATGCTTCAAGGTATTCCCAAAATTCCCTAATGAGTGCGATATCAACATGCTGTGCTTTGTCTGCAAGGGCTTCTCTCATGCTCCCAAGCCATTCAACGCGGTTGTTTTCATTGATGGAAAAATCATCGTGCAGGCGAATCATATATTCATTCAGATCAAGCCCTTTGCTCTCCCCCTCATAGACTTTTGGACCGCCGCATATCTGAATGAAAAATTTGCTGTTTTTCTTTTTTACTTCTTCAAATTCCTCTTCATCCTGGGGAAAGAAGTGTGCGATTTTGCTTTCGTAAATCTTGTCATAAAAATCATACATCAGTTCTTTCATACCTTCCTCACCGCCAAGAGCCTCGTAAAATGCCTTGGGCGGGTTTTTGAAGTGAACCGTTGCGCTTTTGTCGACGGGCGTAATGGGCAGTGCCATAATTTCGTGTTTGGTTGCCATGGAGAAATCCTTCTTGTGGACACCTCTAAAAACGTTTTTCAATCAATACGACAAAGAAGCACTCAACCCATGAAATGGGCGCTTGCGTTTGCGACTGCTGGAGTATTGACTGAAAAAATTGAGTTTTTAGAGGTATCTTTATTATATAAATTTGATCAGATTATAGTCAATCTTCATCACAAAAACGCTTAAGCAGGCAGTTATATGCCTCAATACGCCGGTCTCTTAAAAACGGCCATATTTTACGCACTTCCGCGTGTTTTTTAAGATCCAATTCCACTGTAATGACACGCTCCTCTTCACCGGCATGTGCGAGAAACTCTCCCTGTGCTCCCAGAACAAAGCTGTTACCCCAAAAGCAGATACCTTCCAGTATGCACGAGCTGTCTTTTTCGCTTCCGACGCGGTTGACGGCAATGACCGGAATACCGTTGGCAACGGCATGGCCGCGCTGGACGGCGATCCATGCATCGAGCATCTTCTGTTTCTCTTCCGGGGTATTCTCTTTTTCGCACAGTTCATCATAGCGCTCTTTTGGGCACTCAAGGTAGCCTATTGCCGTAGGGTAAATGAGTACTTCCGCACCTTTGAGTGCCATTATGCGTGCCGCTTCGGGGTACCATTGGTCCCAGCAGACCAAAACACCCAGTCTTCCGACACTGGTATCGATGGGTTCAAAGCCAAGGTCTCCCGGAGTGAAGTAGAACTTTTCATAGTAGCCGGGATCATCGGGGATGTGCATCTTACGGTATTTGCCTGCAAGTTTTCCATGGTCAAAGACATAGGCGGTATTGTGGTAAATGCCTTCTGTGCGTTTTTCAAAAAGTGACGCTACCAGTACAATGTCATGCTCTTTGCTGACCTGCTGCCAAAAGGCTATATCTTCCCGATAGTTTTGGGCATAGGCAAAAAATGCCGTATCTTCACTTTGACAGAAATACTCGTTTTGGTGCAGCTCCTGAAGTACGACAAGATCTGCATTGCTTTGTGCGATCATTTCCAGCGTTTTGGCAATGGTGGCTTCTTTGCTTCCGTGGTAGCGTTGTTGTATAAGTGCGACTTTCATAGGGCTCCTTAAAAGGGTATTTGCATCGTAGAGCAGTGTAGGCTGCCGCCTTGTTCGATCAGCTTGAGGCAGTTGACCGGGATGATCTCACGCTCCGGGAAGAGCTGTTTGAAAATCTCCCCCGCTTTTTTGTCGTTTTCAACATCACCATAGGTCGGGTAGATAAGTGCGCCGTTGCTGATGAGAAAATTGGCGTAGGTTGCGCTCATACGTTTGCCCTCCTTGTCAAACTTTGCTTCGGGCATAGGCAGGGGTACAATGGTATAGGGAGTCCCTTCGGCAGTCTTGAAATGCTGCAACTGTTCCTTCATCGCCTTGAGTGCTTCGTAGTGTTCATCTGCAGTGTCATCACACTTGACATAGGCAATGGTCGTTTCGTTGACAAATCTGGCAAGTGTGTCGATATGACTGTCGGTATCATCTCCGGCTAGATATCCGTGATCGAGCCAGAGAACACGCTCTGCACCGAGATACTCTGAGAGATTCTCCTCGACCTCATTTTTTGTCAACCCTCCATTACGGTTAGGGTTACAGAGGCATTGACTCGTTGTCAGGATTGTGCCTGCTCCGTCACTCTCGATGGAACCCCCCTCCAGGACGAAATCAACACGCTCAAGGGGTGTTGTCCCCATCAGTCCCGTGCTGTAGAGTTGTTGATTGACACGGTTGTCAAGTGTGGCATCAAATTTGCCGCCCCATCCGTCAAAGGTAAAATCCAGAAACTTTGTCTCACCCTCTTCCTTGATGGAAATGTAGCCATAGTCGCGTATCCAGGTATCGTTGCTCGGAAGCTCCCAGAAGATCATGTTGAACGTCGAGCAGAACATCTCACTGATGCGTTTTTTGTCATCACAGAGGATATAGACCGGTTCTTTGTAGGCGATCGCCTGTGCGATGCGGATAAAGGGGGAGAGTGCAGTATCGAGTGATTTGGGATCATTGGGGTCGTACCAGTCTGTATCTTTGTGGGGAAAGCTCATCAGTACACAGCGCTGTTTCTCCCATTCTGCGGGCATTCTTTTCACAGGAAATTCCTAATATATCAAATTTTCTAAAAGGTGATCATATCAAAAATAGTGACTATTTGCTATAAACAATCTGTTAATCAAGATCACATTTGTCATTTGGTTTGCCCTCTCTGTCTTCTTTGATGACATCTATGAGTACTTTCAGCAGGTAGAGCATAAACACTGCCGTAAGCGTCATTCCGACAATCTTTATCCATCCGACAACCGTTATCTCCTCTACTTTAACCCCCTTTTGAGTATAATCCTCTATGGCAAAAATCATTATATCCAGAGAGAATTTCTATTACAATCTTAACCAAATCGCCCTGAAAACAGGCTCTAAAGAGAAGATTGCGATCGTCCTCAAGGACAATGCCTACGGGCATGGCCTACAAGAGATGGCGACACTGGCATCGGAGTACGGCATCAGGTATGCGGTGGTACGCAACAGTACCGAAGCGACGGCGATACGATCACTCTTTGAGACGATTCTGGTACTGGGTGACCGTGCAGTAGCGGATGAGGTATTGAGCTTCGCGCTCAACGATCTCTCCGATATAGAACATGCACAGGCGGGTGCACGGGTAGAACTCAAGGTCGATACGGGAATGCACCGCAACGGTATCGCTCCCGAGATTCTGGATCAGGCACTGGCGATGATCCGAGAGCGGGAGCTCAGGCTCGTCGGTGTGATGACCCATTTCCGAGCCGCCGATGAGATGGGATCGTCATTTTTCTGGCAGCAGAAGCGCTTTGCAGCTATCAAAGCCAAAGTGATGGATGCCGGCTTTGAAAATGTACGTTTTCATTCGCACAACTCCGCAGCGATTTTACGAAACAACCATTTCGATGAAGATCTCGTGCGTGTAGGCATCGCTGCCTACGGTTACAGCGAACTGCCACAGACATTTGACACACCGCCTCTCAAACCGGTGATGAAGCTCACTGCCAACAGAGTCTCTACACGGGATTTGGACAGAGGGGAATGCATAGGATATGGCGGAGATTTCATCGCCCCCAATCCTATGAGAGTCTCTACGTATGACCTTGGTTATGGTGACGGCTGGTGCCGCGGCAATACCTTCGCTCCTTTTGTCACCGCGGAGGGACTGCCTATTCTCGGACGTGTCTCGATGGATTTCATCTCTCTGGAGGGAGACAAAGAGGAGGTATGCATCTTTGACGATGCCCAAAAAGCCGCTGTACAGCTGGGTACAATAAGTTATGAAGTGATGACAGCATTATCAAAAGAGATAGAGAGAAGAGTGATTTGAAGAGTTGACGTTTGGTGGAGGTGACGGGAATTGAACCCGTGTCCTGAAACAGCTAGGACCATGACTCTACATGCTTAGTCGGTGTTGATTGCTCTCGCTGTACTTCGCTCAACACCCAAAGCTACGTACAGCCAGCCAGAAGATTCGTCTGACGGCATGGCTTCCGTCAGATATAGTCATCAGATATGATACCCAAAGATCCGGTTAAGATGACACTCACCGGCAGGGCAGTCCAAAGTTGGTTAAACTTACGCTACGGCGTAAGCTGGACGATAATCTGTATTGTTTGCAGTTATTGCGTTGGGCCGCGTAACGGAATTGCCCAGTCCGACATGCACATGGCCCCGACTGCTCCAGTCGAAACCAAGTCACCCCCATTAATCAAAATGCTATGCATTTTGGAGTCATATCGTGAAGAGCCATAGTGCGTTGCAAAGTACAGTGTACGGCATTGCAACTATTGACTGATCCGGGCGGATAATAACACGTTTGGGTGACTTTGTCAAGAGCGTTGTATATTAAGTTATATAATGCTACGATTACGGTCGCTGTATAACTTGATATATAAGGACAGAGATGGAGCTTGCCTCGACACTTTCTTTGGAAATGTTCGGAGAACCGTTTTTGCTGGAAAAACGGATACGGCTGCTGCATGCGATCAGAAAGCATGGTTCCATCTCCAAGGCGGCAAAGGCAGTGCCCATGAGTTACAAAAGTGCGTGGGATGCGGTGGATGCGATGAATTCGCTTGCTCCCGAACCGATGGTCATACGCGAGACCGGAGGCAAAGACGGCGGGGGTACAGTGCTGACCGCCTATGCCGAGAAACTGCTTGAGTACTATACCCTGCTCAAAGAAGAGCATCAGCGTTTTATGCATAGACTCGAAAATCTCTCAAATATGCATGAAGGAACATTCGGCACTCTTGGCCGAATGGCCCTGCAGCTTTCGGCGCGCAATCAGATACAGGCGAGTGTGGAAAATGTGGTTGCCAAAGGCGTAAGTGCGCAGATCGATCTGCGGCTCAAGGGCGGGCAACTGCTCCGCTCCAAGATCACTACCGAAGCGGCGGAGGAGCTTGGTATTGCCAAGGGGCAGCGGGTGATCGCGCTCTGCAAGTCCTCCAATGTCTTTGTCCTGCAAGAGGCGGAAGTGTGCAGGGAGAATGTGCTGGAGGGGCGTATCGTTTCGCTCGAAGAGGGAGAGGATAGTGTGAAGGTTGTAACGGATATCGGCGGGTATGACCGGATTGTTTCGGTATTCCCGTCAGATGACCCTGCCGCCGGGCTTGAAGCGGGACAGGGTGTGAGGCTTACAGTCAAACCAAAAGATGTGATGATAGGAAGGTAAATGAAAATAGAACGATTTGCAGGTTTTGCAGCTATGGTTATGTTGGGTGCGTCCCTCTACGCGCAGACACTTCACAAACCCAAACACTCGCTCTTGCCCAATATGGTGCATATTTATAATGAAAAAACACAAACCGCAGAGAATATGGAGGAGATGGTTACCAAAGGGGAGTGGTATGGCAGACTGCGTACCCACCTCTTTGTCGACAAGTGGGCACACGAGCTGCAAAAGAACGGCAAATACTTTCGAAAAGACAACACCATTGCGGGGATTGGCGGAAGTTTAACGTACAGAACCGCTTATTATCAAGGCTTTGGTGCAACTGCAGGACTCTATTTTACCCAGGGTATCGGCAATCTGGGACGTGACAATACATACCTTTACAAAGCGGGCAAGGATACCCTCAGTCGCTATGACAGACTTGGAGAGGGGAAAAATTACATTGCTGTCTTTGCGGAAGCCTATCTGGAGTATCGTTACAGTCATACCGATGTCAAAGCCGGACGACAGATTTTCGAGAGTTTTCTGACGGCAAGCAATGACGGAAAGATGATCCCCAATACCTTTCAGGGTATATCGGTCATCTCTCACGATTTGAAGGATACAGTGTTTAAAGCGGCCTATTTCACCAGGCAGAAATTGCGTGATCACAGCAGCTTTCACCATCTATTGGCAACCGGCTTTGTCAAAGATGTGCCTTACTCCTACTACACACAGAATGACGATGCCGGGATGCACAGGGGATTGAGCCTTTCCAAGCTCAAGGCAAGAGGTATCGATGACAGACTGATTGTATTTGAGGCAAAAAACAGCAGCATTGACAACTTCCTCTTGACTGCCAACTATACTGCTGTACCCGACCTGCTCTCCTGTGCAATGATGCAGGTTGACTATACCCTCAAGCGTGGAGACTGGACATTCAGACCGGGGCTACGCTATATGCAGCAGTTTGACAATGGTGCCGGTGTCATTGGCGGAGCAAGCAAAAAAGGGGTTGTAGCAGGCTATAAAGATCCGACGTCACTGAATAGTTGGCTTCTTGGTGTGCGTCTGGATACGAAGGTCGATGAGTGGACATTTCGTGCCGCTTACTCACAGGTGGCGGACAAGGCGGATATTATTGCGCCGTGGAGAGGATTTCCAACAGGCGGATTTACCCGTCTGATGGGGCAGTACAACTGGGATGCCAATACAAAAACGTATGCGTTTAAAGCAGGGTACGATTTTAAATCTTACGATACCAAAATAGTTGGAAGTTTTGGTTATCAGGATTTTGATGATGCAAAAGCTGCCGTATCTGCCGATGACAGGGTAGCGGTCCTGGAGGTAATGCAGGGGTTTGACAGCAAAGCACAGATTTACTGGAAGGCGCGTTATGCCCATGTCTGGGGTGATGAGCATACGCCGTTGCCCGGCAGTGTCGGCAAATACAAGCTTGACCCGTCCTATGATGAGTTTCGATTTGAAGTAGATTATCTTTTTTAAGGAGTGGGAATGGTACGCAAACTATGCATTATGGTTGTGATGGGGGCAGTGCTTGGTGCGGGGGAAATGACCATTTTCGCCGCAAGTGATCTGAAGTTCGCACTCGATACGGTCAAAGCGCGGTTTTTGCAATCGCATCCAAAGGCTACGATTCGTATGATTTACGGTTCATCCGGAAAAGGGCGGGTACAGGTTGCCAACGGTGCACCCTTTGACCTCTACTTCTCTGCCAATATGGATTATGTGCAGCAGCTTTACAAAAACGGTAACATTGTTACAAAGCCGAAACTTTATGCCATTGGCAGGCTTGTGATATGGAGCACGAATGATGCATTTGACGCGACCAAGGGGTTTGAAAACCTGACGGCACCATGGGTGGAGAAGGTTACTATTGCCAATCCTGCACATGCGCCGTACGGTCAGAAGGCAAAACAGGCACTCGAAGCCAAAAAGCTCTATGCCGTACTCAAACCGAAGATCGTGCTGGGTGAGAATATCTCCCAGACAGCCAATTTTATTAAAAGCGGTGCGGCGGATGCAGGGATCATTGCGCTCTCATTGGTGCTGGCACCTGCTGTTGCCAAGAGCAGTCATAAAGCTTACTATCTCATCGATGACAGGTTGCATGAAGCGCTGCGGCAGGGGTATGGTATTACCAAACATGGTAAAGAGAATCCGCTTGCCCGGGATTTTTACCGTTTTTTTCAAAGCGAAGAGGCACAAACTATCATGAAACGCTACGGCTTTAGCGTTCCCAAGGAGTAGCATATGGCATGGTGGCAGCAGATAGAGTGGAGCCCTTTTGTGCTTTCGTTCAAACTGGCAGGGGTCACGGTAGCTATTTTGTTTGTCATCGCCATACCGTTTGCCTGGCGGCTCTCACAAAGCCGCTCGCGCTTCAAGCCGCTGCTTGAGGCGATGACTGCGCTGCCGATTGTCCTGCCGCCTTCCGTTTTGGGTTTTTATATGCTGATGCTGCTTTCGCACAACTCTGCACTGGGGCATTTTCTTGAAGAGAGTTTCAATATAAAACTGGCTTTCAGTTTTACCGGTCTGGTGATTGCCAGCTGTTTCTACTCCTTTCCCTTTATGGTACAGCCGCTGCAAAGCGGGTTTGAGTCGCTCAATCGGCATATGATAGAAGCGAGCTATCTGGCAGGGAAAAATATGCATACCACACTGTTGAAGGTTGCACTGCCCAATATCAAACCTTCTCTGATTACCGCACTCATTATCTCCTTTGCCCATACAGTCGGTGAGTTCGGGGTAGTGCTGATGGTAGGAGGGAACATCCCCGACAAGACACGTGTCGCCTCCGTGGCGATCTATGATCTGGTTGAAGTGATGGACTATGACAAAGCCAATCTCTATGCCGGTGTGTTGCTGCTCTTTAGTTTCAGCGTACTGGTAAGTGTCTACTGGTTTAACTATCGTCACAAAATTCGTGTGGGAACGGTACTCTGATGCTGCGTATTGATGTTCAAAAGCCGATACACGGCAGCAGCGGATATATGACACTCTTTGTCAATCAGCAGGTTGACAAGGGTGACTTTGTTGTCATTATGGGAGAGAGCGGTGCAGGGAAGAGTACACTGCTGCGTATCATTGCAGGACTTGAAGAAGCCAAGGGGAAAATGACAATGGGTAATGCTGTGTGGCAGGATGCACACAAGAGGCTGCCCATACAGCAGCGAAATGTCGGTTTCGTTTTTCAGGACTATGCACTGTTTGACAATATGAGTGTCAAGGAAAACCTTCTGTTTGTCAATGCCGATGTTCCCCTGGCGGAAGAGCTGCTTGAGATGATGGAGATCACACAAATCGCACAGCGCAATGTCACGACACTCAGTGGCGGACAGAAGCAGCGTGTGGCTCTGGCAAGGGCACTCATGCGACGTCCGAAACTGCTCTTGATGGATGAACCTCTCAGTGCGCTCGATCCGCGTATACGACGCAAACTCAGCCGACAGATACTTGCACTTCATGAGCGCTTTGGCATGACCACGCTGATGGTCAGCCATGATGTGACAGAGGCCAAAGCGATGGCCACGCGGCTGTGGTTTGTGGAGTCCGCAGAGGTGCATGAGTATCCGCTTTCAATGCTTGATGCGCTCTATGAGGAGGAGTGATGGCAAAAGAGCGTGGGAAATACGATTATAACTTTGACGGTTTTGTCGAAAAGTTTGAAAAGTCCATTTACGGTTCATTCAAAGGCGAGTGGCGGCTGAAACTGCTGCAAGAAGACCTCTCTATGCTACAGAAATCAGCACCGATGCAGGTGTGGGATGCAGGCTGCGGACTGGGGCAGATGGCACTCTGGTTTGCCCAGGGTGGTCACAGGCTTACCTGTAACGATATTTCGTTCAAGATGCTTGAAAAAGCGAAAGAGATGTTTGAGAAAGCAGGGTGTCAGGCAGATATTCACAAGGCCCCGGCACAGGAAATTGCCCAGACGCTTCCACCGCAGGATCTGGTGCTTTACCATGCTGTCATCGAGTGGACGGCAAAGCCGCTGGAGACACTGGAGATCGTTGCATCGAAAGTAAAACCCGGCGGGCATCTCTCTTTACTCTTCTTCAATCAGCATTCACTCATTTACCGTAATGTGATGCAGGGAAGCTGGCGGCTGAAAACCATACTTGAAAACCGATGGTACGGCAGAGGAAAACGCCTTACACCACCGCACCCGCAAGCCCCGGAGGTGATTGCAGACTGGTTAACATCCCATGGATTTGAAATAAAAGTACAGACGGGTATTAGGATCTTTCACGACTACATGGACAAAGAGGTGCTCAAACAGACCGATCTGGAGGAGCTGATGGCACTTGAATACCGCTATTGCAGGCAACCAACCTTCAGAAATATGGGACGGTATATACATATATTGGCAAAACGGAATTAGGAGTTTGTTGTACATACACGGTTTCTGCCTTTGGTCTTGGCAAAATAGAGAGCCTTGTCAGCTTTTTTCAGCAGTGACTCTTTCGTATCACCGTTTGCAAACTCTGAAACGCCAAAACTGCAGGTGAGTCTTGTAATATGTGAGAATGGAAAATGTGCAATCTCTTTTCTAATCCGCTGGGCAAGTTCCTGGGCATGATCGAGTGTTGTCGAAGCAGAGAGAATGACAAACTCCTCTCCTCCCCATCGTGCCAGAAGGTCATCACCTCTCAATACATTTTTTAAAAGCGCACTCAGCTCAATGAGTACTTTGTCTCCCACATCGTGTCCATAGGTATCGTTAATTGTTTTAAAGTGGTCAATATCCAGCAGAATGATGCTAAAAGGGGTGCCATATACGGTTGCATCACGTATGGCAAAAGCGAGCATGGTATTGAACTTTTTCCGGTTGTAAATATGTGTGAGTTCATCCTTTTCCGCATCCTGGGTGATGGACTCTTTTTCCGCGATGACTTTTGAAATGTTGTAAAAGGTGACCAAATAGCGGTTAGGATGAATCTGGTTTACCTGCATCGAAAATGTCTGGGTACGGTTTTGCAACTGCATCGTTACCTTGATATTCTGATATTTTTCCAATTTCGTCACCCAGTTTATCGATACAACAAAACGATGATCGTCAGTAGGAACTTCTTTGAAAAGCTTGCCCAAATAGGGGGTTTTTTGCAGCAGCGTATCCAGCTCTTTAAAGCCGAGAAGGTTCAGCCCTGTCTGGTTCATAGCAATTATTCTGGTACGGTCTGTAAGGACGGTAATGTTGTTGTTAAATTCAATGAATTGGCGCAAATGCCTGTCAAAAGAGTTCTTTTCATAGAGTATGAAAGCAGCAATAATGAGGGCGAATATCAAGAAACATATACTGTAAATATAGTCCAAAATGCCCTCCCCATAATGATATATTAATTATAAACATTTTAAACTTTAAAGAAGTCTATGATAAAAATTATTATATAAAATATAATTTTTGTTAGATAAAAAAAGTGATTTACGGTTATTTTTGGGAACTATACATATGTTTCAGTGCCCATATAGTCCACAGGAGACCGAGTAGAATGAAGGGAATGCTAAGTACCTGGCCTGTTGTAAAGGGAATGTCCCATTGATAGTCGGCCTGTTTTGTTTTGACGAACTCAAGTGCGAACCGTACCGAAAAGACAAGCAAAAAGAAAAGTCCGGGGAAGAGCCTGGTAACTGCCTGGGGTTTAAGTAGGAGGTAGAGTACCCAGAGGAGTATGAAAACAGCAAAATAGCTGAATGCTTCATAGAGCTGCACGGGATGGCGCGGGAGCATATCGATACGTGCAAACACGATGCCCCATGGTTTGTCTGTCGGTATGCCGACGATCTCGGAGTTGAAGAAATTTCCAATACGGATGGCTGCCGCGGCCAGTGCACCGGGTATGGCAACCCTGGAGATAAGCCAGAGAAAGGATTCGTGGTATTTCCGGCAAAAAAGATACATCGCAAGCAGGACACCTATGAGCCCTCCGTGGCTGGCAAGACCTCCTTTCCATATCTTGAATATCTCAAGCGGATGGGCAAGGTAAAAATCCGGTTCATAGGCAAGGCAGTGCATCAGCCTTGCACCGACAACCGTACCGACAAGCAGGTAGATGAGCAGTGTGTCAAGGAGTGCAGGATCTCTGCCTTCACGGGTATAGATCCACTGCATGAAACGGAAACCGACAAGAAAGGAGCCGACGAAAAAGAGCCCGTACCAGCGTACCTGCAGAGATCCAAGGTGCAGTAAAACGGGGTCGATATCCCAGATGATGTGAGAAGTTGAGTTCATGTTCAACTGTTGATCTTCTCTTTGATCTCTCTGGCTATCTGTGCAATACTGGTAATCTTTTGTGTGTGGCTGAGTGTATCGTCAAGCAGCACTTTGACAAATGCCGATCCGACTATGACACCGTCAACACCTTTGGCTTTCTCTCTGGCCGTGTTCCGGTCGACCCCGAACCCGACAAATACCGGTGTATCGGTAGATGCTTTGATGTGAGAGACCACTTCCTGAAGATCTTCGCTTTTACCCGTACCGGTGATACCGGCATAGGCGACAAGATAGATGAACTTCTTGGCATTTTTGGTAATTCTGGCGATACGTTCCTGTGGATCGGTCGGTGCGATAAAGTCGATGAGGTGAAGCCCTGCTTCCTCTATGAGCGGTTTGTATGGCTGCGCCTCCTCAAAAGGCAGATCGGGAATAATAAAGCCGTTTACCCCTGTCTGTTTGGCCTTGGCAATGAAAGTCTCGATACCTTTATGGTAAAAGGGGTTGAAGTAGCCCATCCAGAGTGTATCGATATAGGGTGTGATCTTGGCAGAGGCTTCAAAGAGATGATCGAGTCTGAATCCGTTTTGTAGCGCTTTGAGGTTGGCGGCTTCGATCACGGGGCCATCGGCAACCGGATCCGAGAAAGGCATACCCATCTCAAGGGTATCTACTCCTGCATCGGCGAGGGCGAGTGCGGCATCTACGGTAAAGTCGAGCGAGGGGAATCCTGTGGTAATATAGGCGACTAGCTGTTTCACTAAAAAACTCTTTTGTATCAATATTTGTGGTATTATACATTTTTTTGATAAAATGAGTAAAATTATAGCGTATAAGAGAGATCCATGAGTATTCATACTCCCAAAATAGAGAAAAAAGTAACCCTCAGTACCATTGCCAAGATGAAAGGTAAAGAGCCCATAACCATGGTAACGGCCTATGATGCACTGTTTGCCAGTCTGTTTGACGGTGAAGTGGAGATGATCCTTGTCGGCGACAGCCTCAATATGAGTTTTTACGGCAAGCCCGATACGCTCAGTGCGACAATGGATCAGATGATCTACCATACGCAGGCGGTCTGCAACGGTGCCAAACTGCCCTGCATTGTGTTCGACATGCCTTTTGGCTCCTACCTGACACCGCAGCAGGCACTGGAAAATGCCGCACGGGTGTACCGTGAAACGGATGCACAGGCGGTAAAAATCGAAGGTGGCAGGGAGAAGGTCGAAGTGGTTAGAGCACTTGCCGATAACGGTATTGCCGTAGTGGCACACATTGGATTGATGCCGCAGCATGTCAGAAGCGAAGGGGGATACAAAGTACGCGGCAAAGATGCCGAAGATATAGAACGCTTAGTAGACGATGCCAAAGCGCTTGAAGCTGCGGGTGCAGCCATGGTACTGGTAGAAGGCATCAAAAGTGAAGCTGCCAAAGCGGTAACAGAGGCGGTGAGTGTCCCTACCATTGGTATTGGAGCAGGCAATGTTACCGATGGACAGGTACTTGTTTGGAGCGATATGTTTGGCTTTTTTGAAGCGTTCAAACCCAAGTTTGTCAAACGGTATGTTGCGGGTGCAAAACTGATACGAGAGGGCATAGAAGCGTATCGCAACGAAGTAAAAGAGAGAATTTTTCCTGACACGGAGCACAGCTACTGATGGAGCGTATGGTGGAGATAGAACGTTTTGAGGGGGAAGCCTCGTATGAAGTAACACTTCGCCCCAGCAATTGGGACGAATATATTGGGCAGGAGAAAATCAAGAAAAATCTTCGGGTATTCATTGAAGCGAGCAAACGCAGGGGTGAAGCGCTTGATCACATCCTTTTTTTCGGCCCTCCGGGGCTTGGTAAAACGACGCTGGCGAATATTATCGCTGCGGAGATGGGTGCCAATATCAAAACAACTGCTGCACCTATGATTGAAAAAGCAGGGGACCTTGCCGCACTGTTGACCAATATCGAAGAGGGTGACATTCTTTTTATCGATGAGATACACAGAATGTCTCCCGCGATCGAAGAGATTTTATACCCCGCGATGGAGGATTTCAGGCTTGACATCATTATCGGCAGCGGGCCGGCAGCACAAACGGTCAAGATAGACCTGCCGCGCTTTACGCTCATCGGGGCGACGACACGGGCGGGAATGCTCTCCAATCCGCTTAGAGAGCGTTTTGGTATGCACTTTCGCATGCAGTTCTATGATCCCCGGGAGTTGGCGAAAATTGTAGAGCAGGCGGCCATAAAACTGGAAAAGCCGGCACATACCGATGCAGCAGTCGAAATTGCCAGACGAAGCCGCGGGACACCGCGGATTGCCCTGCGTCTGCTCAAACGCGTGCGGGATTTTTCGGAAGTGGCCAACGAGGAGAAAGTGACGCTAGAGCGTGCCCGTTATGCCCTCGATGAACTTGGTGTCAACACGCTTGGGTTTGATGAGCAGGATATTCAGCTGTTGGAACTGCTTGTTGCTGCGAAGAACAGGCCGATGGGGCTGAGTACCATCGCCGCGGCACTGAGTGAAGATGAAGGTACCATTGAGGATGTGCTCGAACCCTATCTCATTGCCAACGGATATATTGAACGTACGGCACGCGGACGCATTGCGACACAAAAGAGTTATGAGCATTTCAAACTCGGCGGTTTGAACCAGGGGCTGTTTAATGACTAAAACACAGCTGATGATCACGGCGCTCTTTGTACTCGGACTGATGGGAGCGTATAGTGTCTATCAGCCTTTTTTGCTCTCTTTGACCGTAGCGATCCTGCTTTCTATGGCGACATTCAACCTGACCAAACATCTGGTGGATTTTACAGGGTCGGCCAAGATCTCTGCAACCATTTCCACCCTGCTGTTGACCCTGCTGCTTTTTGCACCGATTGTCTATTTGGCGACGGTGGGGGTAGGTTACATCTCCCAGATCGACCAGCAGGGGGTGAAGGAGACGCTTGGCGCACTGCGGGCCCTGGTCGAGGAAGTGCCCTTTTTGAAAGATATGGCGCACGAGTATATGAGTGATGTACGTATTGCCGAATATATCAGAGAATCGACGACCTATCTGACCGTGGCGGGCAGTACCGGTTTGGGCTTTATGAAAAACATGCTCTTTGTGGTCTTTTTCTACTTTTTTATCAACTACTACGGAAACCGCTTTTTCGATACCATACTTGAACTGCTGCCTGTCTCTCCGAAAAAAGGGGAGAAGATGATGAAAGAGGTCTCCGCAACGATGGAGATCGTTTTCTACTCCATTATCGTCACGGCAATATTTGAAGGGTTCCTCTTTGGGGTGATGATGAGCTTTTTTGGCTTTAATGGGGTCTTTTTCGGGGTGATTTACGGATTTGCTTCCCTGATTCCTATCATTGGAGGTATGATTGTGTGGGCGCCGGTGGCACTTTATGTCTGGACAAAAATAGATACCCAGACAGCCCTGATCATTGCTTCCTATTCGCTCATTGTCATCTCCGTCATCGCCGATACGTTCGTCAAACCGATGATCATTGAAATTATCAAGAGGGATTTTCTCAAGAGTACGCTGCAGATCAACTCCATTTTGATCTTCTTTTCCATACTGGCAGGCATGAGTACCTACGGTTTCTGGGGAATGATCCTTGGACCGGCGATCACCTCTTTTTTGATTGCGATTACGAAGGTTTATCTGGACTATTCAGAGGTGAATTAATCCTTCATTAAAGTTCTTGATTTACAATATGAATACTACGAAAAAAAGGATAAGCCATTATTAGAATACTCATTATAGAAGATGATCCGGAGCTGGCACTCATTCTGACGAATTATCTGACAAAACACGATATGGAAGTCATTGGCGCGGAAGATCCCTATATCGGGCTCTCTCTTCTGACACAGCACGACTTCGATCTGATCATTCTCGACCTCACCCTTCCGGGGATGGATGGTCTGGAGGTGATTGAAAAAATAAGAGAGATTACCAACATCCCCATTATCATCTCTTCTGCCAGAGATGACATTACCGACAAGGTCATCGGGCTGGAGAGGGGAGCAGATGACTATATGCCAAAGCCGTATGACCCGCGTGAGCTGGTTACACGCATAAAGACAATTTTACGCCGCACACACAGTTCAGATGCCAAAAAGGAGAAAAAAGAGGAGATTTTTGTAGCGGATCCTTCTGCGAGAACGATTCTCTTTAAGGGGCATTTTCTTGACCTTACCGCTGCGGAGTACGATATCCTCTCCATGCTGCTGCAGCACAAGAACGGTTCGGTATCGCGTGAACAGCTGTTGTATGAGAGTGAGCATATCGATGATGACAGCTCCATTAAGAATATCGATGTGATTATCTCGCGTATTCGTCAGAAGATCGCCAAGATCGATCCTGACCATGCCTATATCAAACCTATCCGCGGTGTCGGATATCTGTTGACAGACCGCGTATGAGAAACCTTTCTGTCACAACCTTTATCCATATTCTGTTTTCTGTTGCAATCGTTATTTTGCTTGCAACCTTCACTCTGTTCCACTACTGGAATAAAGACCGGCAGAAGATCGATGAATTTAAACGCTATCAGCTCATCTCCATTACATTTCTCTCCAACCTCAGGCTCTACCCGAGTCAGGAAGAGCTTGAAAAGCTCTATGAAGAGCTGCATGTCAAACCTATCCCTGAAAAAGAAACCAAAGCATTAGAAAAAAAGATCATGGAAAAAGGGGAGACGATCTTTAGCGGTGGCTCAAGACAGCTTGGAAGAGTACGTGTATTTCGAGTAGATGGTCAGAACTACATTTATGTACAGCGTATGTCCTACAACCTGCTGCTCAAAGATGACGTTCCCAAAAACTTCTTTTTTGAAATTGCCGTTACGCTGGGGGTTGTACTGATAGCGCTGTTGCTGCTTATCTACTTTGCGGTACTGAAAAAACTCTATCCGCTGAAAAAGCTGCATCGCCAGATACAGCGTTTCGCACAGGGCGATATGAATGTAGAGATCACCTATGAGCATGATGACGAGATCGGTAAAATCGCCAAGAGTTTTGGGGATGCCATCAAACACATCAATCAGCTGAGTACCTCCAAAAACCTCTTTATGCGCAATCTGATGCATGAGCTTAAAACGCCCATTACCAAAGGGCGCATTGTGGTGGAAATGTTGGATAACGAAGCAACCAAAAAGGTACTTATCCGCGCCTTTGAGCGGATGAACGAGCTCATTTCGGAACTTGCAGAGATTGAACGGGTGACGACACAGAACTTTGAGCCCAATTTTGAATATGTCATGCTTTCGGATATTGTGAATGAAAGCAGGATGCTTCTTATGTCGGAAGGAAACTGCATAGATACAAGCGAGGTAAAGGAAAGAGGCCTTGCGACCGACAAAAAACTGATGGTTCTGGTATTGAAAAACCTGATGGACAACGGCATGAAGTATGGCAAGGACAAATGTGTCAAGGTCCGCACAAGAGACAACATGCTTGAAGTCGTTTCAAAAGGAAAACCGCTTGAGCATCCGCTTTCATATTACACCGAACCTTTCTCTCAGGCTGAAAAACGAAGTTCTGGATTTGGGCTTGGACTCTATATTGTAGACAGTATTTTGGAAAAAATCGGCTACAGACTCGGCTACAGGCATGAAGAGGGGATGAACATCTTTATGATTGTACCGGAAAAGCAGTAGGTACCGGCACTCTTTTGTAAAGCCGAATCTCTCTATTTGAGTGCTTCTGCAATCAGTTCCAGCGGATTTTTGAAGATCACGTCGGATTCGGCTCTGTTGAGTGATTCGGAGATCTGCACACGGCAGGCGGAGCACTCCGCACTGACATAGGTTGCCTTGGTTTCGTCTATCATTTCCGCCTTGGGTTTCCCGGCCGCTTCGGCAAAATGAAACTTTTCCGTCTGCATCGTCACGCCGCCAAATCCGCAGCAGCGATTGGGATCGCTCATCTCCACCATCGGATAGTTCGGACTGAGCAGGTTGCGAGGTTCCTTGTAAATGCCCTGTACTTTTCTGGCATGACATGGATCGTGATAGGTTACAGGCGTGTCGAACTGTTTGCCCTGCTCTTTGAGCAACTGTTGCAGTCCGGTATGGTTATCGAGCCATTCGGTTGCCATATGGATTTTTTGGGCGACTTTCTTGGCGCGTGCCTCCCATTCGGGCATATCATGATTTTTAAAGAAAACCTGCCAGTCATGGGTGACCATGGCGGAGCATGTTGCTTCCGGGATGAGCATGGCATCATACTCGTCCATAAAGCTCTCAAAGTATTCGATGTTCTTCTTCGTCATATATTCGACTGATCCGACATCACCGGTAAAGTAGGCGGGTGCTCCACAGCAGAGCTGTTTTTTGGGAATGAATACCTCAATATTGAGTTTTGCCAGAATCTCGACCAGTGAATCACCAATGCCTTCATAGTTATAGTTTCCCAGACATCCGATGAAGATGGCGATCTTTTGCGTACTCTCCTGCGGTTTGGGTGCGGGAATATGCTCCGGATATTTGTTGAGAAAGCTTGTCTTCATCATGGAAGGGATAAGCCGCCCCTTTTTCATCATCGGAAGAGAGAAACGTGCACGCAGTCCGCGTCCCTTGTCATCCTGTGCAAGTGCACAGGTTTTGAACATGAAACCGAATTTCATGACAAGGTCCATGATTTTACGGTGACGCAGGAGGAAGAAGAACCCCCGTTTGAACCAGGCTATGCCATACTTGTCAGCAATGTCGGCACGTACTTCTTCAATGACCATATCCGTTGCGAGTGAATTGGGACAGACATCGACACAGTTGGTGCAAAGAAAGCAGCTTTCGAAAATATCCTTGGCGTTTTTATCCAGTGGCAATTCTCCACGCTGATAGGCTCCGAGCAGGTCGATGAATCCGCGTGGGGATGTCGTTTCGTCAGGGTTGATGCTGTGAATGGTACAGACAGGAATACACTTTCCGCACTTGATACAGGCATCACTGGTTTCGGTGAAGTTGAATATCTCTTCTGTTTTTTTACTCATATTTCCTCTTGTCATTTCCTAATCATGAGAGCATACTACCCTACTGGATTTGGCTGTTATACGGTTTTAGAAAAGCTTTTTTTGTTACCGCTATACTGATGCATATAGGCATCAAACGGCATTGCGATATTGCGAATCAGCAGTGTACCTGTGGTACTGACAGTGATTTTCTCATCAGTGATCTCTACCAGGTCAGCTTTAACAAACTCCTCAAGGTCACGGAGCGCGTCGGAAAAGTAGGTTTTGAAATCGATACCGTGTTCATTTTCGACCCGCTTGATGTCGATGGCAAAATTTGCCATCAGTTCCATGATGACCGCTTTACGCAGGTAGTCGTCATCACTCAGCTCTACACCGCGCTCAAACGGCAGTTTGCCCGCATCGATGGCTGCTTCATAGACTTTCATATCTTTGGTATTCTGCGCATAGTAGCGGCTTCCTTCGCCGATGCTTGTCAATCCGATGCCGATGAGGTTTGCCCCCCCTTTGGTGGTGTAACCCTGGAAGTTACGGTGCAGTTCCCCTTTTTCAATGGCAGCAAAAAGCTCATCTTCGGGTTTGGCGAAGTGGTCCATACCTACCATTTTATAGCCATTGTTTTCAAAAAAGTCAATAGTGTAGCGGAAGATCTTCAGTTTAACATCGGGTGTGGGCAGTGTGGTCTCATCGAATTTACGCATGGTTTTTTTCATCCATGGCACATGGGCATAGTTGAAAACCGCCAGTCTGTCCGGCTCGAGTGAAAAAGCCTGTTCCAATGTGGACTGAAAACTTTCAAAGGTCTGATAGGGCAGTCCGTAGATGAGATCGACGTTAATGGAGCCAATGCCGTAACGACGCGCCAGGTCAACGGCCGCTTTCGTAGTCTCGAATGGCTGGATACGATGGATCTCCTGTTGGACTTTCGGATCAAAATCCTGAACACCGAAGCTGATGCGGTTGAAGCCGTGTTTGGCAAAGACCTTCATCTGGTCTTCGTTAAAGAAACGCGGGTCTATCTCTACGCTGATCTCAGCATTGCTGCTCCAGTTTGGGAATTTTGTTTTGATGTAGCTGACAATCTCATCGAGCTCAAAAGCTTTGTAAAAGGTTGGGGTACCGCCTCCAAAGTGAAACTGAATCACCTCTCTGGAAGTGTCGAGATGTTGTGCGAGAATGTCGATCTCTTTTTTGAGGTATTCGATATACTGGCTCAGCTTCTCCTCTTTGGAGGTAAAGACGACATTGCATCCGCAGAAGTAACACGCACTTCGGCAAAAAGGCAGGTGCACATACAAGGAGAGTTTCTCGGTGCCGTTTTCCAGATATTTCAGATAGTTGTCATAGGTGAAACCGTCATCAAACTCCAAAGCGGTAGGGTAGGAGGTGTAGCGCGGCCCTGGTTTGGAGTATTTGCTGAATTTTTCAAAGTCTATAGTGCTCATTGTTTTTCCTTCGGAAAAAAGCGTTTAGCGTTTAGCGTTTAGTGTTCAGAGGTTTTCTCATTTTCACATTGCTTCATGCTTATGACGCATTCATATTATTGTCATTTGTTAAAATCTTTAACGCTTAGCGCTTAGCGCTGAACGCTTGGCTTTATCAGCGGTGCTGATCCAGCCATACCATGATTCCTTTTTGGGCATGTAGTCTGTTTTCCGCTTCGGTGAAAATGACATCGGCATGTTTTTCAAAGGTCTCTTCACTGACCTCATAGCCCCGATAGGCGGGCAGGCAGTGCAGGAAGATGGCATCCTGCTTGGCATGGGACATGAGTGTCTCATCGACCATATAGCCCTCAAATGCTTTAAGACGGATCTCTTTTTCCGCCTCCTGTCCCATACTGACCCAGGTGTCGGTCGTTACCACGTCACACCCTTTGACCGCTTCGACAGGGTCGCTGCCAAAGTGCAGCCTCGCACCACTGATTTTGGCAAAAGCCTGTGCCTGTGCGACAATGTCCGGATCGCACTCATAGCCTTTTGGCGTTGCAACTCGCAGTTCAAAGCCCATTTTAGCGGCAAGTAACAGCCAGGAGTGTGTCATGTTGTTGCCGTCACCGACATAGGCACAAACGGGGTTGTCAGCTTTGTTGAACTCAAGCATGGTAAGGTAGTCCGTCATCAACTGTACCGGATGGTAGCTGTCGGTCAGTCCGTTGATGACCGGCACTTGGGAGTAGTGTGCGAACTCTTCAAGCTTGGAGTGCTCAAAGGTACGTATCATCACCATGTCCACCATGCGGCTGATGACGCGGGCTGTATCTTTCATGGGTTCGCCGCGCCCAAGCTGAATGTCGTTCGAAGAGAGGAAGAGCCCAACACCGCCAAGCTGGTAGATACCGGTTTCGAAGCTGACACGGGTACGCGTCGAGCTTTTTTCGAAGATCATCCCAAGTGTCTGCCGTTGCATATAGGGAACGAACTCTTTTCGTTTGGTCTGTGCCTTGATCTTGACTGCAAGGTCGATCATCTCCAGCAGTTCCTCTTTTGTGAAGTCTGCCAGGGTTAGAAAGTGTCTCATAAGAGCATCCTCATACATTGTATGTACAATGCAAAATTTTAAAGAGAATATTTTACCATAACTTGCTTGAATGGGCTATAATTTCGGCTTAGGTACCTCTTTTCCCAGTTCGGTGGCTATGGTGTAGGCAATGAGTTTTGCAATCTTTTCAAGCCTGGGTCTGAGCCATTTTGCCTGTTTTTCACAGGTTATCTCTCCAAGTTCAAGTACCGCAAACTTCTCTGCCCGAATTGTTTTGTAGGCATAGTAGTTTTTCAGGTTGTCTGTAAAGTTGTCATTATGCCATTTAAAGGGAAACCATGGTTTGTAGAGCTGTTTCCAGTGTGTGGCGAACATACGGGAAGCATTGGTATCGGGGTATCCGACGGAAGCACCGGAGCGGCAGATGCGTCTGGCAGAGTCAAAATGGATGGCCACAGCTACTTGGGCACGTTGAGACAGTACATCTGCGGGTACCCGCTTTACTTCAATCCCCCACTCTCTAAGCTGACGGGCTGCCTCGTTGGCAACGAGAATGTTCCACTCCACCTCCGTATAGTTCTTGCACACAGCGCCGGTATTGCCACAGGTACGACCCTCATGCCCTGCCTGAATAATGACAGGAGTGGGGGCTTTGAGGCTCTGGTATATAATGTAGCCTATAAGCAGCAGGATAAGTACGGTAAAAACGGTAGCGGCTTTGTTTTTGATGTTCATAGGGCGGATTATAGCAAAAGCAGAAAAAAAAGGAAATGATTGAAATATAATAATTAGTAATGAATATTTAAAAACAATTGTTGTACTATGCACTAGTGTTCAGTCATGAATAAAATATGTATTGGAGATGATAGATGAAAATCGGTCGCTTATTTTTAGGGTTACTTGCTGTGTGCTCAATGGCCTTGTCATACGACGGTGTCAAAAGTACAGTCAAACAGTCGTATGTGCCCATCGGGATGGAAGATATGTTTGTGATGGTGAGCATTAAAACAGTGGTTCAAACCGTCATCCACTACAGTTCGGTGGTGGAAATAGCCAATAGCAATGGTAAACAGGTAGGTGTCATGAGAACCAAGAATGGACTGGTTTTCGAAGGGCATGAGAACCAGATTGTTCTGCTGGAGACATACGGCAACAGCTGCCCTCACTGCAAGGCGGCCATTCCTGATTATAACGAGATTAAAAAACAGTTCCCAAAGGATGTCTACATCATTACCGTTGAAACGTACGGTATGAGTAATGCAGAGTTGAAACAGTACGCACAAAACCAGGGTATTGAGTATGATACCGTTGCAAAAGAGAAGTCAGGAAAGCTGCTGCAGTATTTTAATGAACTGGGATATGCCACCACCGGTGTGCCAAATCTGCTAATTCTCCGAAGAGACGGCAGTGTTGCCAAGTTCTATCCCCTTCTTGCCGACTTTCCCAAAAGCGAAATTGTCGACCTGATACACAATCTTCAATAGCTCTACACAAAATGCAGTGTGGATGTCATATATATGGCATCCTCTTTAACGGGCCGTATTCTACTTCCTTCCTGTTAGAGCAGGTCAGTTAAACCCACTCCTATCTTTCAATTTTGTATGACTATATAGTGCTTGTTTGCAGCAATTTGGCCGCTTCCTTCGCATGGTAGGTGATGATGATATCCGCTCCCGCACGCTTGAAGCCAAGCAGGGTTTCCATCATGACCCTGTCGTAGTCGATGACCCCTGCTTCGGCAGCCATTTTGAGCATGGAGTATTCTCCGCTGACATTGTAAACAGCGAGAGGGAGAGTGGTGTTTTCTCTGACATCACGTATGACATCCATATAGGCAAGGGCAGGTTTGACCATGAGGATGTCCGCCCCTTCGAGTTCGTCCGCGACACTCTCTGCAATGGCTTCCCGACGGTTGGCGGGGTTCATTTGGTAGCTTCTTCTGTCGCCGAAGCTCGGTGCGCTTTCTGCAACATCACGGAAAGGGCCGTAGTAGGCAGAGGCGAACTTGGTAGAGTAGCTCATGACAGGCAGGTTGACAAACCCTGCATTGTCAAGCCCGTTTCGGATTGCCTGTATCATCCCGTCCATCATACCGCTTGGTGCGATCATGTCAACACCCGCTTTGGCATGCACGACTGCCTGTGCAGCAAGGTTGTCAAGGGTAATGTCATTGTCAACCGTTTCAAGTACAGGGTCAAGTACACCGCAATGTCCATGATCGGTATATTCGCAAAAACAGAGATCTGTCACAACGAACATGTCAGGGTGTGCGGATTTGACAGCTTTGACTGTCTGGGCAATGATGCCGTATTCACACATTGCATCACTGCCGACAGAGTCTTTGACATCGGGAATACCGAAAAGAATGATGGATCTGATGCCGAGATCTTTGAGCGTGTCACACTCTTTGACAATCTCGTCGATGCTCATCTGATACACTCCCGGCATGGAGGCTACTTCATCCCTGATACCTTCACCGCTTCTGGCAAAGAGCGGATAGATAAAATCGTTGACACTCAAATGTGTCTCCTGTAAAAGGTCCCTGAGGACAGGATGGATTCTTTTTCTTCTAAATCGTGTAAACATAATAGGTGCCTTTGAGAAATATGGAATTTATTTTACACTAATTATGAATTGTTAATTATTAATTGCTAATTGTTTTTGTATAATCTTGTCATGAAAAACATTGAGATCTCCGAAATCGCTACACTGCCGACAAAACACGGAACCTTTCAGATACAGGCTTTCAAAGATGAAACAGGCAAGGAACACCTTGCCATTTTTACGAAAAATCTGTCTGAACTGGATGCGCCTATCGTGCGAGTACATTCCGAATGTCTTACCGGTGATGCCATCGGATCGGTCAAGTGTGACTGCGGAGAGCAGCTGAATTTTGCACTCGAGCTGATCGCCAAAGAGGGCGGACTGGTGATCTATCACCGTCAGGAGGGGCGTAATATCGGACTGTTGAACAAGGTTAACGCCTATGCACTGCAGGATAAAGGGTACGACACTGTCGCAGCCAACCATCAGCTTGGGTTTCGTGCCGATGAACGCACGTATGAGATTGTCGAGTTCATTTTGCATCACCTGAAGATAAACGCACTCAAACTCCTTACCAACAATCCCGCCAAGATCGAGTCACTTTCCGATATAAAGATTGTTGAGCGTTTGCCTATCAAAATAACACCCAATCCACATAATGAAGCTTACCTTAAAACAAAAAAAGAGCAGATGGGGCATTTGCTTTAAAAAAAGATAGGTTTTCTGTATAGAATGAAGGAAGAAGATACATCGTGAACCTGAATGAGAAACTACAGCAAGAAAAAATTATTTTAGAGGATAACATTATCGGTAAACTTGAAGATTTTGCCGTACTTTTGCATGAATGGAACCAGGTGCATAACCTTACAGGGGCAAGGTCAGTAGCGGCGATCTACGACAACATTGTCGATTCACTTTACCCTTTAACATTTATTGAAACACCCCATACGCTGCTTGATGTTGGCACAGGTGCCGGATTTCCAGGACTTGTATTGGCCATAGCGCTACCCAAGACGGAAGTAGTGCTTGCCGAGCCATTGAAAAAAAGGGTGGCATTCTTGAAGTATGCCTGTATTGACATCGGTATTGAGAATGTAAAGGTTGAAGCAAAACGGGTGGAGCATATTGAGCATGCCCCGTTCGATCTTATCAGTTCTCGGGCTGTGACAAATACTGAACTGCTCCTTCGTCTGACCGGCTCACTTGCCAAGAGTCATACCCGCTATCTCTTTTACAAAGGAAGCAGGGTTTTTGAGGAGATCGGTGCGTTGCAACATCAGTTAGAATATGATATAGTACAAAAGAACCAGAGGAACTACCTCTATATAAGGAAGCACGCATGATTCTCAAGCTTATTGTCTTTGCGGCTGTCGCTCTTTTTGTCTACAAACTGTTTGGCGGACAGCTGCCCTCTATCGGTAAAAAGTCACCTGTGCGTCAAGACAAAAAATCCGATAGTGATACATTGGTAGAGTGTAGCAAATGCGGAACCTATGTAAGTGTGGAAGAGGCGACACTCATCCACGGAAAATACTATTGTGACGAATGTGCATAAAAAAGGATAACAGATGATACTGATTGGACATCCATGGATCAAAAGTCCTGCATTTTGCAGAGTATTTACACGTGAAGATATTCAAAAGAGCCAACCTGAGCAGGTTGTATTGCTTGAACCGCTTGTTGATTCGCATACATTGGCAAACTATTGCCAGGATAATGGCATATCCTACGCAGTGGTGGTCAATACACTTGATGATGCCATTTATGCCAATGCACTGGGAGCCGAGTATATGATCTGCGATGAAGATACGGCGCTGATGGTGCAGCCGGTGGCGGAACAGTATCTTTTTGATACAAAGGTGCTGGTGCTTATTCACAGTGAAAAGGAGATAAGCAAGATTGCACGCGGCGGGATTGACGGGGTGATATTCGCAGGGGCGATCAGTTAACGTCAGATGCAGGAGATACGTCGCTATCCGCTTACCTTTTTCATCATAATACTAAACACCCTCATGTATGGCGTGAGTATACTTTACAGCGGCAGCATCGTCGATATCGATCTGCATGCACTTGTCGATCTTGGCGCGCTTTACGGTCCGCTTGTCGTACTCAAGGGAGAGTGGTGGCGGCTTTTTGCTGCCATGTTTCTGCATGGCGGTATGACACACATTCTGATGAATATGTTCTCACTCTATCTTATTGGTCGTGGGATGGAGGTCTACTTTTCCAAAAGTGCATATGTGGCTGTCTATCTTTTCTCAGGTCTGTTAGGCGGTGTTGCATCGCTCTATATGCATCCATTGAGTGTCGGTATTGGTGCATCGGGAGCGATTTTCGGTGTATTCGGTGCGCTTGCCGGGTTCTTTCTTGCGCATCGTAAAATGCTCGCTTCGGCTCAGGCACAGGCTATCTTTAAAGATTTTGCCATTATTATCGGGCTGAATCTTGTGCTGGGACTCTCCATCGCCTCTATCGACATGAGTGCGCATATTGCAGGGCTTGTGGTCGGTCTGGCAGGAGGTTTTGCCATTGCCCGGTCCCCAAAGGCAGTCTGGCTTTTTTCGGTAGTGTCACTGCTGCTTCTTGGGATGGCCCTGCAATGGTATCTTCCAGAGCACTATGTTCAGGTTCTTTCTTAGCATAGTGTTTCTGCTGGTACTGGGTGGATGTCAGAGCCCACCCATGCAGGTACCGCAGACGACGCGAACGCAGATCATACAGGCACTTGAATCGCTCGATGGCAATGTTCCCGAAGAAGAAACGGTGCGTCTTGCCAATGATATCGTAAGCCGTACAGAGATACTCAACCGGGAGTTTGAGCGCACGAGTGATCCGAAAGTACATAATTTTCTTGTCAAGATAGGGGTAAAACGGAAAGGACTCTGCTACCACTACAGTGACGGACTCTATCTTTATCTTGGGGGGCGATATTATCCGCACTACGATTTTCATCTTGTCGGCGCACACATCGGATCCTACTGGCGTGAACACAATGCGATGGCAGTGACACTGAAAGGCCATCAGCCTCTCGATGGCATTGTCATTGACGCATGGCGAAAAAGCGGGGATATTTTTGTTTCAAAAATAACCGATGACAAGGCATACAACTGGGTACACAGAACAGACAGGGGATGTCCTTAAAACGGAAGATAGATTTTGTCGATAAGCTCTTCATATTCGCTTTTGGCATCGCTGTCGATGGTAATGCCCCCGCCGCTTTTGTAATACAGTTGCCCCGCTTTCTGTTCGATGAAGCGGATCATAACAGCAGAGCGCAGGGATTTTCCGTCAAAAATGCCAAATACCCCCGTATAGAATTCCCGGTCAAAATCTTCGATACGCTCGATAATCTCCACTGTACTTTTTTTGGGAGTGCCGGTGATGGAGCCTGCCGGCAGGATTTGGGAGAAAAGTGTACCGATATTGCTACGCCAGTCGGAAGGAAGTGTGGCGGTGATCTTGGAGCTTACCTGGAGCAGTTCTTTGGAGCCGGCTTTGATTTTCTCGACATAACGGAACTTCTCTACGTTGACGTTTGAACCAATAATACCCATATCGTTACGCATCAGATCGACAATCATCACATGTTCCGCCATCTCTTTTTTATCTGCAAGGATGTTGGCTTTGGCATTGGGGATGTTGGCATCGATCGTGCCCTTCATGGGAAAGGTAGCAATGGTGTTACCCTCTATCTCTACAAAACGCTCTGGTGAGAAGCAGATGAACTGGTCTTTAAAGTAGAGTTTGAATTTGGCTCTGGCATAGGAGAATATTTCTTTGAGTGAGTAGTTGGTCTCAATAGGGGTTTTAAATGTCAGGTTAAGCAGATAGGTGTTGCCAGAACGTATCTCTTCGAGGACGGTATCAAGCGCTTTTTTGTAGTGCATGAAATCGACAGGGTATTTGGAAAAGTGTAATGGCTTTTTTCTCTTTTGAACAGGGTAGTTGCGCCAATCTTCCAGTTTGTAATAGATGTCATCCTCAAGCTTGTCAAGGGGCTGTGCAAAAATGCTGTTTTGGTCATAGGAGATGATGAAGAGGAAAGGGGTACGAGACTGCCCCAAGGCATTTATCCGGTCGAGCCCTTCCTTCTTTTTTAGCCACATTTCAGGAGTCGAGCAATAACAGTTTTAGTACTGCCATGCGCATAAAGACGCCGTTTTGAACCTGTGTCAGTACCTTGCAGCGTGGATCCTCCAGCATCTCGTCACTGATGTCGATATTGCGCATGACAGGTCCGGGGTGAAGAATGAGGGTGTTGCGATTGCCCAGACGCTCTTTGGTGATGCAGTAGTGTTTGGCATACTCTGCGTAGTCGTCGAAGATCGGTTTGGTATGGCGTTCGAGCTGGGCACGCAGACTCATGATGATGTCGGCTTTGTCGAGTACCTCTTCAAGATGCTGATATTTGGGAAGTTCACTCTCCTGCGGCATAAACGGCTCCGGGGCGACGAGAAGAATGTGCATCCCCATACGCCGAAAGAGACGGATGCCGGAACTGGCAACACGTGAATTGGCAATATCTCCCACAATGGCAATGGTTTTTCCCTTGATGTCGCCCTGGAAGTGTTCATGGATGGTAAAGAGATCGAGCAGCGCCTGTGTCGGGTGTGCATAGTTACCTGCACCTGCATTGATGACCGGTGTCATCTGCATATCTGCCAGTATGCCGGGCGCAGTGTTCTCTTTGTGGCGTATGATCACACCGTCAGGTTCCATGGCACAGAGATTGGCAAAGGTGTCTTCGAGACTTTCGCCTTTTTTTGTGGAAGAGCGGCTCGGGTCAAGGTGTACTACAGCCGCGCCGAGCCGCTTTGCCGCTACCTCAAAAGAACTTCGCGTACGAGTGGAGGGCTCAAAAAAGAGTGTAATGAAGAGTTTGTCGTGAAGCAGTTGCGGCGGACGCTGTTTTTTGAAGGCGGATGCATCGCCGAGTAACTGGGAAATCTGTTTGTCTGTAAGATCATTGGTATCTATGAGATGCTGCATGGCGGTCCTTGGCAGTGATGGTATGAATTGTGATTATAACAAAGAGGGGGTAATAAGCGAATGAAAGCGTGTTAGGCAAAAAGTGTTTTGCTAAAAGCTTCCAATCCTTTTTCTGTATCCCACCAATGGGGGAATACCGTATCATAGTAAGGTTTTGTTACGGCAGAAAATGATTCTTTGTCTTCATAAAGGTTGACACACCAGTCAAATGAAATGTCAAAACTGCGCAGTGCCATCATGGAGAGCAGTGTGTCATTGATGCATCCCAAACGGCTCGGTGTAACAAGCAGTGCGGAGGCACCAAGCTCCTTGATGAGATGAATCATCAGGTAACTTTGGGTGATGGGTACCATCAGCCCACCGGCACCTTCGACAAGCAGAATGTCACATTTTTTAAGCAGGTTGTCATGGATGTCAACAATATATTGCAGATCGATTATTCCTTTGGTGTCTGCACAGTAGGGTGCTGCAGGGAGAGGAAAGGTATAGGCGGTAATATCATTGGTTGTCAGTGACGCAAAATCAGGGTTGACATCCTGAACAGCCTCAAGCAGCAACGAAGCATCGGCCGGAGAGCCTTTTACCCCTGTTTCGACAGGTTTGTAAACTCCTACGCGCAATCCCTGTTTTGCAAGTGTATCGATGAGTTTGAGTGTGGTGTGCGTTTTTCCTACATTCGTACCGGTCGCTGTAATGAAAAGACTCTTCATTGCTTCCTCATTTGCTTTTAATTTATGTAATATATGTATACTATGAGTGATTATGAGATTATAATGCAAAAGGAATAGTAACATAAGATGCCAAAGTTTGAAGAAGAGTTGGAGTTTGCCCTGGAACTACAGGAGCCGCAGATGTTCAGGGTACTGCTACACAATGATGATTATACCAGTATGGACTTTGTCGTCGAGGTACTGATGGGTATTTTTCATAAAAGTCAGCCTCAGGCAGAGCAGATCATGTTGCAAATACATGAAAAGGGCAAAGCGATTGTAGGGGTCTATACCTATGAAATTGCCCAGATGAAAGTAGAACAGGTGCGTCAGCGTGCCAAACAGAACCAGTTTCCACTGTTGGCGACAATGGAAGAGGATGCGTAGTAGAAGGATGAACCAATGATAAGTATTGCACTTAATGATGTATTTAAAGAGGCGGTCAGTTATGCCAAAGAGAACAGACACGAGTATCTGACTGTAGAGCATGTATTTCTGTCCATCGTCCGTTCGCAGGAAGGGCGGGAGATACTCGGTACACTCGGAGCGGATATCAAGAGTCTTGAAAAAGGGATCGCTGAACATATCCACAAAACGATCCCGACACTCAAAGAGGCGGTCGAACCGTTTGAGACCGTTGCCCTTTCACGTGCCATTAACGATATGATGACACATATTCACTCCTCCGGCCGTACGGAAGCCAAAATCGGAGATATGCTCGCGTCTATCTTTATGCAGGAGCACTCGTATGCGGTCTATCTGATGAAAAAAGAGGGAATAGAGCGTGTGGATATTTTGGAGGTGATTTCGCACCATACACCACAGCAGCAAGGCGAAGCGGGGCAGCAGAGCCAGGAAGAGACCCTGCTTGACCAGTTTACTGTGGAGTTGACACAGCTGGCGCAAAGCGGCAAGATAGACCCCGTCATAGGACGGGTAGATGAGATCGACCGTGTGATGCAGACACTCTGCCGCCGTAAAAAGAACAACCCGCTGCTCGTAGGCGAACCGGGGGTCGGGAAAACCGCTATTGCAGAGGGGCTTGCACTTAAGATTGCACAAGAAGAAGTACCCGATATTCTCAAAGATGCCAAAGTCTATGCGCTCGATATGGGTGCTTTGGTTGCAGGGACAAAGTACCGGGGCGATTTTGAAAAGAGGCTTAAGGGGATCATTAAAGAACTCAAACAGATCGATGATGCGATTTTATTCATTGACGAGATCCACACGATGGTTGGCGCAGGGGCAACCAGCGGAAGCAGTATGGATGCAAGCAACCTGCTCAAACCCGCGCTTGCAAGAGGAGAGCTCAAGTGTATCGGTGCGACGACCTATCAGGAGTTTAGAAACTTCTTTGACAAGGATAAGGCACTCAGTCGCCGATTTGCAAAAATAGATGTTGAAGAGCCGAGCATCGAGGATACCTTTATCATCCTCAAAGGAGTGCAGCACAAGTATGAGAATTTTCACAAGATTATCTTCAGTGATGAGGCGTTGCAGTCTGCCATTGATCTGAGTGTAAAATATCTGCATGACAGATTCCTTCCGGACAAGGCAATGGATATTGTTGATGAGGTCGGTGCACACTTCATGCTCAGAGGCAAAGAGAGAGTCACCGTTACACCCAAAGATATTGAAGAGAGCGTTGCAAAGATGATGAAGCTGCCTTCAACCGTCATCGGTACCGATGATACGAAGAAGCTCAAAAGCCTCGAAAAGCGCCTGCAGAAGCATATTATCGGTCAGGATGAGGCCATAGGTGTACTGGCAACGGCAATCAAACGCTCCTATGCAGGGCTCAATGGTGAGAACAGACCCATTGGCTCTTTTCTGTTCGTTGGCCCTACGGGAGTCGGGAAAACGGCACTGGCGACTCAGCTTGCCGAAACGATGCATGTACATTTTGAACGGCTCGATATGAGTGAGTATATGGAACCGCATACCGTCAGCCGTCTGGTAGGTGCACCTCCGGGATATGTCGGATACGATCAGGGCGGATTGTTGACGGAGATGATCAAAAAACATCCGCATACGGTACTGCTGCTCGATGAGATCGAAAAGGCACATCCGGACATTATGAATATTCTGCTGCAGATCATGGACGGGGCTAAACTCACAGACAACAACGGTGTGGTGACGGATTTTAAAAATGTCATTCTCATCATGACTTCCAACCTGGGTACAAAAGAGCCTAACGTCATGGGATTTAACAAAGATACGTCCATGAAAACGGACAAGGCGATCAATGCCTTTTTCTCACCGGAGTTTCGAAACCGTTTAAGTGCCATTGTAGAGTTCAATGCGCTTGATCTTGATGTGCTGGTGCAGATTGTCGATACGGAACTCGAAAAGCTCAACCGCCTGCTTGAGTCGAAGGATGTGAAAGTCAAGGTAGGCAAGAAAGCAAAAATCTATCTTGCCGAGTCAGGCTATGACGAACGCTACGGGGCGCGCCACATTGCCCGCGTGATCGATGAGAAGATCAAAGAGGCGTTGACGGATGAGATACTTTTTGGCAGTCTCAAAAATGGCGGTATGGTCAAAGTCGGACTCAAAGAGGGAGCGTTGACATTCGATTTTAAAGGGAACGCATAGTGGGTTCCATGTTCGACGAGGAGGATTATTTCATTCCTCCGCTCAGCAAGTATGCCTACACTTTCCCAGACCCGAATCATGCTTCTGATGAAGGGCTGCTTGCTTACGGGGGCGATCTCTCTACGCCGAGGCTTTTGACGGCCTACCGTAAAGGAATTTTCCCATGGTATGCCAAGGGAGACCCCATTTTGTGGTGGTCTCCAGACCCGCGGCTGCTGTTGTATCCCGATCGTTTTATTGTACGCAAATCGTTTCGCAGGGTGCTTAGAAACGGAGGGTTTGAAGTCACGTTTGACCACCGTTTCGAAGAGGTGATCCGCTACTGTGCCACCGTACCCAGAGAAGGGCAGGAGGGTTCATGGATACTGCCGGAAATTCAGGAGGCGTACATACGTTTGCATGAAGAGGGGTTTGCACACAGTGTCGAGGTGTATAAAGATGGCGAATTGGTCGGAGGACTTTACGGGCTTGCCATGGGAAAAGCCTTTTTCGGTGAATCGATGTTTTCGCTGGTCTCCAATGCCTCAAAGGTTGCCTTCAAGGCACTCAGTGATGTTTTAGGGCAGAGAAGCTATGATTTTATCGATTGTCAGATGCGTACCGACCATATGGTAGGATTGGGCGCGCAGACCGTACCGCGCAGACAGTTTTTGCAGGAGCTTGACGCAGCACTGCAAAAGCCGAGTGACCTGGGAAACTGGCAGGAATTTGAATGGAACTATAAGGAAACGACTGATGGTAAATAGAGAGATAGGATTTTCACTGTGGCTTGATTTTGTGGAACGGGACTACCTGAAAAAGGAGTTTGGTGCATTGATCGAAAAAGGGATTATCAACGGGGCGACAAGTAACCCGGCGATTTTTGCCTCCGCCATTACCACTTCCCCTGCCTACAAAGAACAGCTTGCATCTCTGGAAGGAAAAACGCCCAAAGAGAAGTATGAAGCACTGGCGATAGAAGATATTAGAACCGCTGCGCGTGCGCTTCGCCCGCTCTATGATGAAGACAATGACGGTTATATCTCCATCGAGGTCGATCCGTTCCTTTCAAACGATACACAAGGAACCATCGAAGAGGGCAGAAGACTTTTTGAATGTATCGGCGAACCCAATGTCATGATCAAAGTACCTGCGACCAATGCCGGATATGAGGCGATGAAGATGTTGCTGAGTGAAGGTATTTCTGTAAATGCAACACTGATATTCTCTCCGACACAGGCACAGCGGTGTGTCAAAGCGATGGAAGAGGGGATGTCTCAGACCAAGGCAAAAGTTGACGGAGTGATCTCGGTCTTTGTCAGCCGGTTTGACCGTATGCTGGATGACGAGCTTGCCCAGAGTGGAATAGATGGCGGGTTGACCGGTGTTTACAATGCGGCAAAGATATATGCTATGATCGAAAAGGCTGAAAATCCGCGTATTCGTACACTTTTCGCCAGTACAGGTGTCAAGGGAGATGATCTGCCACCATACTACTATATGCGCCAGCTTCTTGCCCCGCACAGTGTCAATACCGCACCGCTGGCAACTATTGAATCATGGCTTGCCGTCAAGCCGACACCGCCGCAGCTGCCAATGGATGATGCGCTTATAAACGGCTATTTTACCAAGCTCTCCGATAACGGTTTTGATATGGATGAAGTTTATGCTACACTTTTGAAAGAGGGGCTTGAAGCATTTGAAAACGCGTTTGAAGAGATGCTTGCCAAACTGAAGTAAAAAAAGTGTAAACAAGGAAGTGTAGATGGAAGAGAAACTTAAACTGTATCTGCGTACAATGATAAGTAACAACGGAAGTGACCTTCACCTCAAATCGGGTTCGCATGTACGTACCAGAATATACGGGACCCTTAAAATTGTGGGGAAAGAGATACTGAGTGCCGAAGATATGGATCAGCTTGCCAGAGAGATCACCACAGAAGAGCAGTATGACAAACTTCAGTCGGACAGAAACCTTGACTTTTCCTATGCAATAGGCAGCGATCACCGGTTCAGGGTCAACTTTTTCTATCAGATGGACGGTTTGAGTGCGGTTTTCCGAATTATTCCCGTAGAAATACTGAGTATTGAACAGTTGGGACTTCCCGAAGTAGTCAATGATTTTGCCAATATTCAGCGTGGACTGGTACTGGTGACAGGTGTTACCGGATCAGGTAAGTCTACGACGCTTGCAGCCATTCTCGACAAAATAAACCGGGAACAGAAAAAACATATTATTACCGTAGAGGACCCGATAGAGTTCGTACACAAGGATCGGGGCTGTCTGATCAACCAACGAAGTATCGGCCAGGATGCACACTCTTTCTCCGATGCCCTTCGCGCGGCACTGAGGGAAGACCCCGACATTATCCTCGTTGGGGAGATGCGTGACCTTGAAACCATTGATATCGCGATGCACGCAGCCAATACAGGACACCTTGTCTTCTCGACACTTCACACACTCGATGCCAAGGAGACGATTGACAGGATCGTGGGGATGTTCCCAAATGACGAGCAGAACCGTATTAGGATGTCACTCGCATCGGTACTTGAGGGGGTGCTCTCCCAGCGGCTTATTCCGACAGTCAAAGGCGGACGGGTCGCTGCGATTGAGATATTGAAAAAGACAGCACGTATTGAGCAGCTTATCGCCGAAAACCGTGACAGCGAGATTCTTGATGCCCTCTTTGAAGGAAAAGAGATTTATGGTACCCAAACCTTTGACCAGGCACTGTTGGACATTTTCAGACGGGGAGACATAGACGAAAAAACAGCGCTTGAATACGCCACCAACCCGGCAGATATGAAACTGAAGATGGAGGGTGTCGGCAAAGGCGCAATTGTTGATGAAGAGATGCTTGAAAAAGAAATAGAAGTCTTCGATTTTAAGGATGAGTAGCGTAAAGAAATCGTGAACTGCTTCACGATTTTAGCTACGAAACCGAAGCGGTGAAGCAAAGCGACCCGCGAAGGCAAAGCGTAAAGAAACCATCATCTGCATACCAAAATTCAGCTACGAAACTTCAACTCTTTTTAAAATTGTTTCGATATAATCCCTCTCTATTTTTAATTTAAGGAAACAATAATGTTAGAAGGTATCGTTAGAGAGAGTATCGGAAAGACGACTGCAAAGAAGCTTAGAAGAGATGGTTATCTAACTGCAAACCTTTACGCAAAAGGCGTAGAGAACATTCAGGCGGCATTTAAACGCGGTGAGTTTGTTAGAGCAGTAAGAGCAAAAGAAAATCTTGCATTCCCGGTAAAAGTGGGAGACAAAGAACTGAATGTTGTCATCCAGGAGTATCAACTGCACCCGGTACACGGTGAAGTCGTACATGTGGATCTTAGAATCGCCGTACCCGGTCAGGTTACAGACTACCTTGTCCCTGTTGTCACACACGGAACGCCGGTAGGACTGAAAAACAAAGGTGTTCTTGTTATTTCCAAAAGAAGGGTCAAAGTGAGAGGTGCCATTGAAAATATACCTGCAAAGTTCGACCTGAATGTCGAACCGCTTAACAGAGATGACTCTATTCTTGTAAGAGATGTGGAAGTACCTGAAGGGTGTCGTATGATGGACAGACCTGATGTTGCTATCTGTGGTGTGATCAAGTCTAAATAACTTCATGAAAGCATTGTCGTGACACTCTTTGCAGGTCTGGGGAATCCGGGATCACAGTATGAAGAGACACGTCACAACATAGGGTTCAAAGTCATTGACGCGATAGTCAGTGACTTTAATGCCAGAAATATCTCCAAAACTGCATTTTACGGTGAACTCTACCGTACAGCCAATACCCTTTTTTTAAAACCGACCACGTTTATGAACCTGTCGGGTAAAAGTCTGCTTCCGGTAAAGCAGTTTTTCAAAATCGATCTTGAAGACATTGTTGTAATTCATGACGATATAGACCTGCCGTTTGGTGCGGTGCGTTTTAAAAGAGGGGGAGGACATGGAGGCCATAACGGGCTTAAATCCATAGATGCAACGATCGGTAAAGAGTATTTGCGCATTCGTATAGGTGTCGGAAAACCCGAACGTAAATCACAGGTAGCAGATTATGTACTTCACCCATTCAGCGATGAGGAAAGGGTATTGCTCGACAAGCTCATTGCGCATGTAGTCGATGCTGCCAAAGCACTATTGCACCATGAAATCGATGAGGTTAAATCCCGTTACAGCCTGAAATCAATTGAGGGACTGCTGTGATGAGTCTTATTACCCCTCCACGCTATTTTCGCTATCTTGCACTGCTGTATCTGAAAAACCTTCTATGGATCCTCTTTGGACTCTCGTTCGCCTTTGCTGCCATTGATTATTTCCAGCATATTCAGGAATTGCAGGTTTCATGGAACTACAAGATACTCTATATCTTCTACATGTGGGAAGAGGCGCTTGGGATGCTCTACCCGCTGGCGATCATTTTTGCACTGATAATGACAAAGCTCTCTCTAGTCAGGCAGAACACGATGGGGATACTCCATGCCTTCGGCTATACCAAAAAGCGACTTGTCGTACCGATGTTTCTTGTTGCACTGTTTGCCTATCTGGTCTTTCTGGGGCTGAATACAACGGAATTCGCCTACGCAAAAGACAAGGCAAAGTCACTATTGAAAAACGAGATCGGTGCCTATAATGTCAATGATATCTTTTTTAAGTATAACGATACGTTTGTCTATATGAAAAAACTCGATCCTGTACGTAAAAAACTGGAAAACGTGACCATCTTCAAAGTTAAAGACAACAAAGTGCTCTATACGATTCACGCACCCTATGCACTGTTTGACGGTCTGCAGTGGGATGCACACAACGCCACAGTGAAAACACACCGATATAACCGGTATGACAACCTCGTACGGTACGATGTGGAACACAAAGATCGTATCAGTACGCTCAAGGGCTATAAACCGAAGATCATCGAATCACTCTATGAGGGTAAAAGCCTCAATATTCTCGATGCCTATCATACCTGGCAGCTGTTAAAAAGCCAGCATCTCAATTCGGACAAAATACGTTCGGCATTTTATGAAAAAACGGTCGTACCGCTGTTTGCACTCGCGATGCTTCTAATTCTGTTTTTCAAACTTCCGTTTCATGCGAGAATGATGAAAATGGGGTTTGTGGTAGCCCTGGCACTGGGTACGACATTTGTGATTTGGGGCATACTTTTTGGACTGAACCAGATCGGATCGAACGGTGTGGTCATGCCTGAATTGACTGCGGTGCTGCCGGTCTCTCTGCTCTGGTTTTATGCCATCTATCTCTATTTGACAGACGAACGGAGTATCGGCTAATTCATCCTTTCCTCTCCCTTTTATGGGGGGAAATCCCCCTTTTAATCAACTTTTGGATAAAATCACTCCAAATCAGTTTAGGATAGATGATGTCAATAGAGTTCAAAGCACTGGTCAAAAAGTACGGTACACCGCTGTATATGTACGATTTTGACTATATTGAAAACCGCTACAACACACTTAAAGAAGCGTTTGCAGGAAAGAAATCACTGATCAACTATGCTGTAAAGGCAAACTCCAACCTTTCAGTCATTCAGCATCTGGCGAAACTGGGCGCGGGTGCGGACTGTGTCAGCATCGGAGAGGTCTATCGTGCGCTCGATGCGGGAGTGGACAAGTATAAAATTATTTTTTCGGGTGTTGGCAAACGTGACGATGAGATAGAAGAGGCACTGAATAAAGATATTCTGATGCTCAACCTTGAGAGTGAAGCGGAAATGAAACGGGTAGAGATGGTGGCCAAAAAACTTGGCAAAGAGGCACGCATTTCCATTCGTGTCAATCCCAATATCGATCCGCAGACCCACCCGTATATTTCGACCGGTCTGCATGAAAACAAGTTCGGTGTCGAGATAGATATGGCCAAACGGATGTATATTTACGCCAACAAATCGGAACATCTCAATCCGGTCGGTATTCATTTTCATATAGGGTCGCAGTTGACCAATCTTGAGCCCATCAAAGAGGCAGCGGCAATTGTTGCCGACCTGGTACGCTCTTTGCAGGCGATCAAAATCGATATCAAGTTTTTCGATGTCGGGGGCGGGATCGGTGTCGTGTATGACGATGAACAGCCCATTTCGGAACAGGCGTATGTCGATGCCATTGCCGAAGCGACCAAGGGGCTTGATGTAACACTTTTGTGTGAACCCGGACGCTATATGGTCGCCAATGCCGGTGCCTTCTTTACGCAGGTACTTTATGAAAAAGTCAACAGCGGAAAACGCTTCGTGATTGTTGACGGAGCCATGAACGACCTGATCCGTCCGAGCCTTTACAATGCCTATCACAAGATAGAGGCTCCCGGTGTAGAGGGAGAAAAGAGTGAAGCAGATGTGGTAGGTCCCGTATGTGAGAGTGGGGATTTCTTTGGAAAGAATGTACCGCTGCCGCCGCTGGAACATGGAGATATTCTGGTCGTACACTCTGCCGGAGCATACGGCTTTACCATGGCAAGTAACTACAATACCCGCCCAAAACCTGCAGAGGTTGCGCTTCAGGGTGGCAGTGATAGACTGATCAGAGCGCGTGAAACCTATGAGGATCAGGTACGGCTGGAAAAGGCGTATTTGCTGTAGGGCAAGAGTAAGGAGCAAAGATGACGCTGGATGAGTTACGAGAAAAGATAGACCGTATTGATGATACACTGCTAAAACTCTACAATGAACGTATGGAACTGGTGCATCAGGTGGGTGAACTGAAAAGCACTACCGGTGCGCCGATTTACCGTCCGGAGCGAGAGCAGGCGATTTTGCAGCGTCTCAAGGCACACAATGACGGTAAGCTGACAGATGCGGCTATTGATGCACTTTTTTTGGAGCTTTTTGCGGTCGCACGCAACCTTGAGCGTCCGGAAGCGGTTGCCTACCTGGGACCTGAAGCGAGTTTTACCCATCAGGCAGCCGAGAGCAAGTTTGGTGCAATGAGTACCTACTACCCGGTCGCGACGATCAAAGGTGTCTTTCGCGAGGTTGCCAACGGCAAAGCGAAGTTCGGTGTCGTGCCCATTGAAAACAGTTCCAACGGTATCGTAAGCGATACGATAAGCTGTCTGAACGACTATGATCTGAAGATCATTGCAGAGGTTGTGGTGGATATTCATCATGTATTGGCATCTCGTGCAGAAAATATCGGCAATATCAAACGCATCTATTCAAAAGATATCGCTTTTGGACAGTGTCAGAACTTTTTGAATGATTTCGGGTTTGATAATGTAGAGCAGATACCGGTGGAGTCAACGGCAAAAGCGGCGAAGCTCGCTGCCGAAGATCCGCAAAGTGCAGCCATCTGTTCCGTAGTTGCCGCGAAGATCAACAACCTTCCGGTACTCTTTGAGAATATTGAGGATGATCAGAACAACCGTACGCGCTTCTTTGTCATCAGTGATTTCGAGAATGCCCCAAGCGGGAACGACAAAACCTCTCTGCTTGTCAGGCTGCCCAACAAACCGGGGTCGCTGGTGGAGTTTTTGAATGATTTTGAAAAGGCACACATTAACCTGACCAAGATAAAATCACACATAGTCGAAGGTGTTTCCATCTTCTTTATTGAATTTAACGGGCATAAAGACGATGAGAAGATTAAAGTGATTCTCGACAAACATCAGGGGTCGGTAAAGGTGCTGGGATCCTATGTGAAAGAGACAGATGACATTTAAACGCCACATCGACGGTAAATGGTGCCGGTAAGTTTTGTTTACAGAAGGCGCTTATCGTCTGAATGAGGAGCAGATCCCGTATCTGCCCATGTGATACAACAATAAAGAAAGTTCGTAAAAGGCAGAAGATGAGATTCAATAAAGTACTTGAAAATATTCAAACCTATGAAGCGGGGAAACCGATAGAACTGGTGGTGCGTGAGTTTGGGATTGCTCCGGAAGATGTCGTTAAACTGGCATCCAATGAAAACCCCATCGGTACCGCTCCTGCAGTGGCAGAGGTCATCCGCAGTCATGCCGACAAGGCACACCTCTATCCGGATGACAGCATGTTCGAGCTTAAAGCGGCACTCTCTGAAAAATACGGTGTAGAGGATGACAACATTATCATCGGTGCGGGAAGTGACCAGGTGCTTGAGTTTATCTCCCGAGCCCTGCTCAATGAGACTGAATCGGTACTGATGAGTGCCGTAACGTTCGCGATGTATGAAATTTACGCCAAGCAGATGGGGGCGAAAATATACCGCACGGCAAGTTATGCACACAAGTACGACGAGTTCATGAAAGCCTACAGGATGTACCACCCCAAGATAGTCTATATCTGTACACCCAACAACCCGACGGGTGATGCGACCTCAAAAGAGGAGGTGCTGCGTATCATTGAAGCAGTCGATACCGATACACTGGTCGTAGTTGACGGTGCGTACATGGAATATGCCGCGGCGAAAGATGCCAGGTACGCCATCACGCCCAAAGAGCTGCTGTGCTACGAGCACGTGATCTATCTGGGGACCTTCTCAAAGGCTTACGGACTTGGAGGCATGCGTGTGGGGTACGGTATTGCACAAAGTGCACTTATAAAACAGCTTTACAAGATGCGTCCGCCGTTTAACATTACGACACTCTCGCTTGCCGCAGCGATAGAAGCAGCGAAAGATACGGCATTTGTCGAGAAGTCCGTTGCGCTGCACCAGGATCAGATCAAACGGTATGAGGCATTTGCCAAAGAGCATGGATTACGCTATATTGAGAGTTATACAAACTTTATCACCTATCTTTTCCCGGAAACACTCGATTCGACAGAGATAAGCGATGGACTGCTTAAAAGAGGGGTTATCATCAGAAACCTTGCCTCTTACGGGATGAATGCGATTCGTATTACCGTAGGTACCGCTGCTCAGAATGATACCTTCTTCAAGCACTTTGCGGAGGTTATTGCGTGAGATACGCAGAGGTTGTCGGCATCTCTGATGTGGTGATAAACCCTTTTGAGATTGCCGATTTTACGGAGCGAGCCGGCAGAGGGGTTTTGGTTGTAAAACAGGTGAAGAAAAAACAGATAAAAGCGATAGCGAAGAGACTGGGACTGGCTTATGATGAAAAACAGCTGCTATTCGCAAAACAGATACTCAATGAGTATATCAGTGAACAATAAAGAAAAAACAATGGATATTCAGCGCTATTCGATCGAAGAACTTGAAACACTCTCAGGCAAGATTCGTGAACGCATCCTTGAAACGGTTAGCCGTAACGGAGGACACCTAAGTTCTACACTGGGGGCGACGGATCTGATTGTTGCAATGCACAAAGTGTTCGATGTGAACAAAGACCCGTTCATTTTTGATGTTTCGCATCAGGCGTATGCGCATAAACTACTGACGGACAGATGGGAGAGTTTTGAGAGTCTGAGACAGTTTGGCGGCATATGCGGCTATACCAAGCCCAAGGAATCCCCCTATGACTACTATGTTGCTGGACACAGTTCCACCTCCATCTCTCTGGCAGTCGGTGCCGCAAAGGCGATAGCACTGAAGGGTGAAGATCGTATTCCCGTAGCATTTATCGGAGATGGCAGTATGAGTGCGGGTATGGTCTATGAAGCGCTCAATGAACTGGGAGACAGAAAGTATCCGGTTGTCATTATTCTCAATGACAACGAGATGAGCATTGCTAAACCTATCGGGGCGATATCCAAACTGCTCTCCCAGACAATGGCAGGATCGTTCTATCAGCGCTTCAAGGGGAAAGTGGAGAAGATGCTTGAACATTTCCCCGAAGGTGCCGCTTATATGGCAAAACGTTTTGAAGACGGGTTTAAGCTGATCACACCGGGTGTATTGTTCGAGGAGATGGGGATTGAATATATCGGTCCGGTTGACGGACATGACATCGCTACATTGATTGAAACGATGGAAGTTGCAAAGGCTATGGGAAAACCGGTAATCATCCATGCGCAGACGACGAAGGGCAAAGGGTATGAAATAGCCGAAGGGACGAAGGAACACTGGCACGGGGTGGGCGCATTCGATCCCAAAACGGGCAAGTCGCTCAAGAAGGGCAGCGCCAAATCGGCAACGCAAATTTTTTCGGAAACACTGCTTTCCATGTCAGAGGAAGATGATACAATCGTCGGTGTTACGGCTGCCATGCCAAGCGGTACGGGGTTGAGTGCAGCGATGGAGAAGTACCCTGAACGCTTCTGGGATGTGGCTATTGCAGAACAGCATGCGGTCACCTCCATGGGACCGTTGGCAAAAGAGGGGTTCAAGCCTTTTTGTGCGATCTATTCGACCTTTCTGCAACGCGGATACGATCAGGTTATTCACGATATCTGTCTGATGGATCTGCCTGTAAGTTTCGCAATAGACCGTGCGGGGATCGTCGGAGAAGACGGGGAGACACATCAGGGGGCTTTTGATGTCTCCTATCTTCGTCCTATCCCTAATATGACCCTGCTCGCACCGTTCAATGAGAACAGTATGAAGAAGGCAATGGCGTTCGCCAGAGACTATGACCGTCCCTGTGCATTCCGTTATCCCCGCGGGGCATTCATGGCGGAAGATTTCGATGTGCCTGCGTATGAACGCGGTAAAGCGCACCTTCTGCAAGAGGGTGAGAATAACCTGCTTCTTATAGGGTACGGAAACGGTGTCGGTCGTGCGCTGCAGGTTGCCACAATACTCTCCAGCGCAGATGCCCAGAAGGAAGAGAATGTACCGGCACAACCTCTCAAGGCCGCGGTATTGGATTTACGATTTGTCAAGCCACTGGATGAGGAGATGCTTGAGAGACTCAGCAAACAGTATGACAGATGGTATGTTCTGTCCGATTCCGCCAAACAGGGCGGTGTTGCTTCTGCCATTGGAGAATTTTTGGATGAAAAAGGTATTTCGGGGGTATCGTTGAACTCATATGAGTATGATGATGCATTCATCCCTCACGGCAATACAAAATTGGTAGAGGAGAGTATGGGGCTGCTCCCGGAGCAAATCGCGCAAGATATAAGGGAAACATTTAACATTAAAAGCTAAAAGGTCTATAGGAGGGGTCTCTCTCTTTGCGGAGTTTAAATCAATGTCCTGCGGGGTATTGACTTAAGTTCAGTGACAGTGGACGAACTTATTAGTAAAGGATTAAAAATGGCTCACGAATACATTTTTACCAGTGAATCAGTAACGGAGGGGCATCCTGACAAGATGGCGGACCAGATATCGGATGCGATTCTGGATTACATCATCAAGGAAGACCCCAATGCCAGAGTGGCATGTGAAACGTTGCTGAGCAACGGTTTTTGTGTTATTGCAGGTGAATTGAAAACGACGGCGTATGCACCGATGCAGGAGATCGCCAGAGAGGTGGTACGGGATATCGGCTATACCGATGCTTCGTATGGATTTGACTATCGCAGTGCAGGGGTACTCAACGGGATTGGAGAACAGTCACCCGACATCAACCAGGGTGTCGATCAGGCAAGCGGAGAGATAGGTGCGGGAGACCAGGGGCTGATGTTCGGATATGCCTGCAAAGAGACACCGGAGCTGATGCCGTTGCCTATTACCCTCGCACACAGACTTACTTCGAAACTTGCCGAAGTACGCAAGAACGGTACCGTACCCTTCCTCCGTCCTGACGGTAAGGCACAGGTATCTGTCAAATACGTTGATGGTAAGCCCGTAAGTGTCGATACTGTGGTTATTTCTACCCAGCACCACGACAATGTCTCTTTGGCACAGGTACAAAAAGCGGTCAAAGAAGAGGTGATCACGCCGGTACTTGAAGCCTATGGTATGCTCCATGACGAGATCATCTATCACATCAACCCGACAGGACGCTTTGTCATTGGCGGTCCACAGGGGGATGCGGGTTTAACGGGACGCAAGATCATTGTCGACACCTATGGCGGGAGCTGTCCACACGGGGGCGGTGCCTTTTCGGGAAAAGATCCGACCAAAGTCGACCGTTCGGCAGCTTATGCGGCACGCTATGTAGCCAAAAACCTTGTGGCCGCTGGTGCATGTGAGAAAGCAACTATCCAGATTGCCTATGCAATCGGGGTTGCCGCGCCGGTCTCCATTCATGTCGATACGCATGGTACGGCAGATATTCCCGAAGATAAAATTGTCTCCTGCGTCAAGGAACTCTTTGATCTGACCCCAAAAGGGATCATGAAGATGCTCAATCTTCTGCGCCCCATTTACCGAAAAACAGCGGCATACGGGCACTTTGGTCGGGAAGATGCAGACTTTACATGGGAAAAAACAGATAAAGTAGACGCGATCAGAGACTATTTAAACATCTGATTAAAGAATAATTTAAATAACTTTTGTTATAGTTTGGGCATCTTATATAAAGGAGAAACAAAATGGCAGTAATTATTACTGATACTTGTATCAACTGTGCCGCTTGTATCGACGAGTGTCCGGTTGAAGCGATCGTTGACGAGGACGATAACCCAACAGGTGAGGAGATCTACTACGTATACGCCGACAAATGTGTCGAGTGTGTAGGGTATTTCGACGTTCCTGCATGTGCTGAAGCATGTCCTACCGAAGGATGTATTCAGTGGAGTGACTGTGTAGATGGACAGCCTTGTTCTGAGAACAGAGGCGAGCCGGGTACACCTGTTATCGAAGACTAATCGTAATTTTAATGGCCGGGACTTCCCGGTCATCTTCTCTTTCCTCTTTTAATAATCGTTTAAACAATATTCCGATAAAATTCCGCCCGAATACTTCACCTGTGGAGTAAATTATCCTATCAGGAACAGACACATGGAACAAACACTTTCGATCATTAAGCCGGATGCAGTGAAAAAAAATGTCGTAGGACAGATTCTTGCACGTTTTGAAGAAGCGGGCCTCAGAATCGCTACAACCAAGAAGATCAGACTTTCAAGAGTTGATGCAGAAGCATTTTATGCCGTACACAAAGACCGTCCTTTCTTTAAAGACCTCGTAGACTTTATGATATCAGGGCCGGTTGTCGTTTCTGTTCTCGAAGGTGAGAACGCAATGGCAAAAAACAGAGAACTGATGGGTGCAACAGACCCTAAAGAGGCTGCTCCCGGAACGATCAGAGCCGACTTTGCGGACAGTATTGATGCCAATGCGGTACACGGAAGCGACTCGCTGGAAAATGCACAGATCGAGATCAATTTCTTCTTTGCACAAAGAGAAATCTACTAAGTCAACGCTTGAAAATAGTTTTTGACAAAGTCGGTTCCACGGCAAAACCTTTCAGGCTCGAAGAGAACAAGGTAGCGCTTTCGGGAACCCTGTGTAAAAGCGGTTATCATCGTGTATTGCTCGATGGCAGAATGGAGGGGAATCTCCCGCTCATCTGCGATCGATGCGGGCGTACTTTTGAACAGTATCTTGACATACCGCTCAAGCTGACGCTGAGCGATACAGTTTCAGAAGATAAAGATGATTTGGATATAATCGAGTTTTTAGACGGTGTTATCGATATGACATACGTCCTTGAGAGCGAGATCAATGCGATTGAAGGTGCATTTCACTACTGCGACAGTTGTGAAGCAAGTGAAGAAGCACTTGAAATAGAATATTAACCTAATAAAAAGGATAGATTATGGCAGTACCTAAGAGACGAGTAAGTAAAACAAGAGCGGCAAAGAGAAGAACACACTACAAACTGACACTTCCAATGCCTGTAAAAGACAGCGACGGAACATGGAGAATGCCTCACCATATGAATATGACTACAGGTGAGTACAAAACAACAAAAGCGTAATGTAGATGATACGCATCGCGATTGACGCAATGGGTGGGGACTTCGGTCCCGAGCCCATCATTGAAGGTGTCGTTCAGGCACTTGAAGAGAAGACTTTCCTTCCTATTCTCGTAGGCGACAGAGAAGAGATTTTGTCACTGCTTCCCCAGTATTATACCAACAAAGTAGAAATTGTGGACGCTTCGGATGTCATTGCCATGGAAGACCAGGCGACCAATGCATTGAAGCGCAAAGACTCCTCCATCTACAAAGCGGTAGAACTGGTACGCAATAAAGAGGCAGATGCCGTAGTCTCCGCCGGGCATAGCGGGGCTACAATGACCGTAGCGACATTGCGGATTGGGCGTCTCCCGCATATTTCAAAACCGGCACTCGCGACCCTGATGCCGAGTCTTGGCAAGAACAAGACGCTTGTACTGGATGTTGGTGCCGTTACAGACTGTACGCCAAGGAATCTTTACGAGTTCGGTGCCATGGGTGAAGCCTATGCTGAGAAGATACTCGGAGTGAAAGCACCGCGTGTCGGTCTGCTTTCGAACGGTTCTGAGGAAACCAAGGGTAACGCACTGACAAAAGAGGCCTTCAAGCTTCTTAAAGACCTTCGCGGATTTGTAGGCAATGTAGAAGGTAAAGATATTTTCAACGGCAATGTAGATGTCGTTGTCTGTGACGGATTTACCGGAAACATTCTGCTTAAAACGAGTGAAGGGGTCGTGACGACAGTCTTTGCCCTGATGAAACAGCACATTCGCAAATCGCTGCCCGCCAAAATTGGGGCACTGATGATGCGCAAAAAGGTCTTTGTCAATATGAAAAAAGAGGTTGACAAAGATGAGTACGGCGGAGCACCCCTGCTAGGCATAGACGGATGTGCCATCATTTCCCACGGAGCATCTAACGCCAAGGCGATCAAAAATGCGATTTTTCAGGCGATTACCTACACCAGCTCCGATGTGAACAAAGAGATTGAAGACCTTCTGACACACAAAGTATAACAGGCGTTTCACAGCGTCTGGTACATACGTTTTTCTGCTCCCCTAATTTCCCCCAATTCTTAGATTATTATGGTAGAATATTAGACTATAATTCTGGAACTATGCATGCTGCGAGCCTGCATATTCTTTTACTAAGGACATCAATGTCAGCTACCAAACCGCAACTTGCTTCATTCCGTTCGATCGGTGCCTATGTGCCCGAAAAGATACTCTCCAATGAAGACCTTGAAAAGATGGTAGATACAACAGATGAGTGGATCACCAAGCGTACCGGTATTAAAGAGCGTCATATTGCAGACAAAGATGAAAGTACCAGTGACATGGGAGCCAAAGCGGCACAAAAAGCGATTGAACGTGCCGGTCTGAAAGCAGAAGATATTGACCTGGTACTCTGTGCGACAGTGACACCGGACTACTTCAACATGCCTTCGACAGCCTGCATCATTTCCGACAAAATCGGTATCCGCAATGTACAGGCGTTCGACATATCGGCTGCCTGCAGCGGATTTGTCTATGCGCTTTCTGTCGCCAAGGCGTTCATAGAATCTGGTATGAAAAAGAACGTACTGGTTGTGGGTGCAGAGAAGTTCTCTTCCATTGTCGATTACACGGACAGAAGTACCTGTATTCTTTTTGGAGACGGTGCGGGAGCAGCGGTTATTTCGGCGACTGAAAAGGAGGATGAAGCGTTTGTGGATGTGCATGCGAGTGCAGACGGCAACTATGCAGACTTTCTTGTAACTCCTGCACCGGGGAGTGTGAATCCCGTTAGTCAGCAGGTTATCGATGAAGGACTCAACTTCGTGCAGATGAAAGGGAACGAAACGTTCAAGCTGGCAGTCAAGACACTGACAAAAGATGTCAAAGAGATTCTTGAAAAGAACGCGATCGCTTCGGACGACATTCCCCACTTCATTCCGCATCAGGCGAATTACCGTATTATTAAAGCGGTGGGTGATGCGTTGAAAATGAAAGAGGAGCAGGTGGTACGAACCGTACACAAGTATGGGAATACTTCGGCAGCATCCATTCCAATGGCTATTAATGACATCTGGGAGTCGGGCAGACTTCAAAAGGGTGAACTGATGCTTCTCGATACTTTTGGCGGCGGGCTGACATGGGCATCCGCGCTGTTACCCTTTGCCGGAGAAAGCTGTTAACAGACAGGCAAGCGCTGAGCTGCTTGAGATGGGCAGTGTAGATTTTTATTCTTAAGGATTTGGGCATCGTGAGAATCGGATTTATTGGAGATATTGTCGGTAAACCCGGTCGGATGATGGTCAAAAAATACCTTCACCAGCTCCGAGAGGAGCATGTTCTTGATCTTGTTATTGCCAATTGTGAAAATGCCTCACACGGGTTTGGTCTGACCCGGAAAAATGCCGATGAACTGCTAAGCTACAGTATTGATGTCATGACCGGCGGCAACCACAGTTTTGACAAGAAAGAGATCGTCGAAATCTTCGAGACATATCCGATCATCCGTCCTATGAACTACCCGGAAGCTGCGCCGGGAAAGGGAATTTTTCGTACCTCCGTCAATGGTAAAGATGTGGCTGTGCTCAACCTGATGGGCCACTACACCATGCCGATGGCCGATAACCCCTTTACCATGATCGCTTCGGTGGTCTCGTCTCTGAAGGCGGAGGGTATTGGGCATATTATCATCGATATGCATGCAGAGGCAAGTGCCGAGAAGAATGTACTGCTGCATCTTGTCGGAGATGAAGTTTCCGCAATACTCGGTACCCATACGCATGTGGGTACAGACGATCTTCAAATTGTACAGGGGTGTGCCTATGTAACGGATGTCGGACTGACAGGATGCCGCGACGGGGTAATCGGAATGGAGAAGAGTGTACCGATGCGCCGTTTCATGACCGGCTTGGGCGGGCATCACGACATCCCGGAGAGCTGTAATACCATTTTTCAAATGACTGTGTTTGAGTTGGATGATACAGGACGCTGTATCGATGCAGAGAAGATTAAAATCTATGATGACAATCCCAAAATTGTCACGAAAGCCATTACTTTCAGGTAGCAGCTTGTCTGTAAATGATGAAATTTTGGTTGTAATTTTAATATAAGCAGGGATTGGGAATAAGGATAAAAAATATTTCTTTCTTGACAATCAAAATATTTTGCACTACAATTGTATATACAAATCAGGCAAAGGAAATTGTAGGCCTAATGAAAAAAACGGGCGCTTAAATTATAGCTTATTATTATAGTTCACTAAATAATAGTCTATCATTTTAGTCTTCAAACTTCTACTCATTCCTTGATGTAATTTCATTAGTTTTTTCAACTGTGCGAACACTCCTCCATCTAAAGCATTTGTTGTATTGACTATATTAAGATCAGGATGGTTTTTATA